>CAZSOU010000004.1:0-66507 GCA_964608595.1 uncultured Rhodanobacteraceae bacterium | reverse complement strand
CTGATCCACAAGAACAAGGCCGCTCGCCACAAGAGCCGCCTGAATGCCGCGATCCACGCTCTGGGTTGATCCCCGGACGCCAACGCAGGCATCGGAAAGCCGGCCTTCGTGGCCGGCTTTTTCGTGCCTGCGCTTTTTGAGGCTTCCATTCCTGGAGCGCATGCCGCTCGCCGCCGCGCTGAATCATTGCAGCGGATCGACACGATCGACCCGGCCGCCGACTCATGCGTTTTCTTTCGCCGCCAGTTTGCGCTCCCATGCCAGGGCCGTGGCGGCGATGACCGCGAGATCATCGTGTTTCGGCTGCCAACCGAGGGTACTGCGGATACGGTCGGCGACAGCGACCAGCGACGGCGGGTCACCGACGCGTCTGGGCGCTTCGACATACGGTACCGGCGAACCGTTGGCACACCCCACGGCTTCCAGCACTTCGCGCACGGAATAACCGTGTCCGTAACCGCAATTCAGGGTGACCGAAGCGCCACCGTCGCGCAGATAATGCAACGCATCGAGGTGCGCGCGCGCCAAGTCGTCCACGTGGATGTAATCGCGCACGCCGGTACCGTCGGGCGTCGCGTAATCAGTGCCGAAGATCGACAACCGGGGCCGCCTTCCAAGCGCCGCCTCGCACGCCACTTTCACCAGCAACGTCGCATCCCTGGTCGACTGCCCGATCCGACCCTCCGGATCACATCCGGCCACATTGAAATAACGCAAGACGACATGACGCAGGTTGCTGGCCGCGGCGAGATCCCGCAGCATCCATTCGCTCATCAACTTGGAGCTTCCGTACGGATTGATGGGCGCGGTCGGCGTGTCCTCGCTGGCGCTTCCGTTCTCGGGTATTCCGTATACCGCCGCGGTGGACGAAAACACGAAATGCCTGACGCCGGCATCGCGGCAACATGCCAGAAGATTGCGCGTGGCGCAGGTATTGTTGCCGTAATAACGCAACGGATCGGTCACCGATTCGGGCACGATCGTGCGCGCGGCAAAATGCATGACCGTGTCGACGTCGTACGTGTCGAGCACGTCCGCGACCAGGCTCTGACGACCGACGTTGCCGACGACCAACTCCGCATCGCCGACCGCGTCGCGAAAGCCGGTACTCAAATCGTCCAGCACCACGACGCGCTCCCCCGATTCCAGCAACTGAAGCACGACGTGACTGCCAATGTAACCGGCGCCACCGGTTACCAGGATGCTCGAATGTTCGCTCGACTCACTCATTTGCTCGCCCCTGAATTGCTGTCCTCGTTTGCCTGCAACGCTTTGCGTCAGCTACCTGCGGGCATCACCGCCATCGGCCCCGGAGGCACTCAATTTCCGATACAACGCATCGGCCGCCTCCTTGTCGGCAAACCGGGGCTCCGACCGATTCAGTTGATCAAGCGTGGCCCGTGCCGCGCTGGTGTCGCCACTGCGTGCCTGTGCCACCGCCAAGTGATACCGAATGTCCGGCGCCTTGGACGAGGTCTTTGCCGCCTTGCTCAGGATCGGCAGCGCCGCCTCCGGCTTGCCCGCGTTCACCAGCGCCCAGCCGTAGGTATCCTGGACACTGCTTGAATCTGGCGCCAACTGATGCGCCTTTTTCGCCAGGCTCAGCGCTTGCGGATTGTTCTGCCGGATATAAATCCAGGCGAGATTATTGAGCGCACCGACATTGGACGGGTAGACCTTGAGCACCTTTTCATACTGGCTGGCGGCATCGGACAACTTCTGACGGCCAAAGTAATACTGTGCCAACTGCAGACGCATGGCGGTGTCATCGGCGTGTCCGGCCAACCAGTCACGCAGCACTCGCCCGGCGCTCTCGTCTCCGGCTTTGTCCAGCGCCAGAAATGCCTTCACGACCAATGCGCGCGACTCGTGCAGCTTCAAGCCCTTGCCGTAGACCTCGGCCGCTTTGCTCCAGGACTTGTTCGCCATCTCGAGATCACCTTCCAGGGTCAGTCCCTGCACCCGGGTCGCCGACTGCTTCTGCAACGTCTGCGCCAGGGCGACGGCACCCGGAAAATCGTGATCCTGCAGTTTCAGGAATGCCAGCAGTCTGACCGCCGACACGGCATCGGGATGCGACTTGAGCACGTGCTGCAAGTTCTTGCGCGCGCTGTCGGCATCATCATCCAGAACCTGCGCTCGCGCCAGATTGATCCGGAACAGGTCCACCTGCGGTGCAAGTTTCACGGCTTTCTGCAGCGGCTCCAATGCTTCCTGATGATGCCCGGCCCCGAGTTCGGCCGCCCCGAGGGCGTTGAATCCAAACGGGTTCTGCGGGTCGGCCTTCATCAGTTTGCGTGCCGTCGCGATGGCCTTGTCGAACTGGCGCTGCCGCACGTAAAGCTTCACCAGGGCCATGTAACCGTTGGCCGACTTGGGCGATGCATCAATCGCATGCTGGTACTGCTTGATGGCCTCCGCCTTGTCGCCTTGCAACGCCGCAAGTTGGCCCAGTGCGGTGAGGGCAAATGCATTGTCCGGGTTCAGCTTCAACATGGCCTTGTAACGGGCCTTTGCATCGTCGTAACGTTTTTCCTGCACGTCGAGATTGGCCAGATTCTGCAAAACCATGACGTTTTTCGGGTCCAACTGTTGTGCTTTTTTGTATTGCGTTCGCGCCTGACCCGACTTCCCCGCCGCGACCAATGCACCGCCATAGAGCATGTGCGCGGCGCTGTCATCTGGATGTTTTTCCGCATAAGCGGCGGCCGTCTTGACGGCGTCGGACACATGCTTTGCGCGAACCTGTGCCATGACCAGCAGTACATGGCGCTCAGCCTCGGCGGCGCCATTGTCGCTTTTTGCTGCATGGAGCAAGCGCACCGCCTTGTCCGCATCGCCGGCGGCCAACGCCTGCCGCGCATCGGCAAAGCGCGTCCGTGACGCGGCGGTCGCTGACGCTGTCGAGCCGGCTGCCACCGACGCACTGCTTGCCAGCTCCTGGGCGGCCGGCAGTTTCGTGCCGGTGGATCCGGCAGTGCTCGGCCCCCCCCTGTTTTCAACGCTGGTGCGTTGCAACAACGCCAGCATCTGGGCATCGGACAACTTGCCGGCCATGACCGGCTTCAGTGTCTCCAGCGCCTGCCGTGAATGACCCTCGCGATACAGCGTGAGCGCCAGCAACTTGCGCGCCTGCGCATTGCCGGCGTCCATGCCCATCACGTTGCTGAGGTACATCTGCGCCTGGCCGTAATTCCCTCTCGCGTAGTTGACCGCACCCATCAACAATTGCGCTTCCACGTTGTTCGGGCTGACTTCGAGCACCTTCTGCAATTGGTCGACGGCATCGTCCAGATGCCCTTGTCGATACAGCACCACTGCATGCATGTAATGGGGCGCAGGTTGTTTCGGCGCCATTTTTTCCATCATTTCTATGTTGGACAGCGCCTTCTCGTACTGTTGTTGCTGAATCCGGGTTCCGGCCAAGCGCAACCGCGCGTAAAAGCGTTTCTGCGGCAACCAGTCGCTCGCCTTGAGATCAAGCGCCTTCCGGTAGGCCGACACGGCACCAGCGGGGTCGCCGGCCGCCGACGCAAGATCTCCCTTCGCCACCCATACCTCGGGGTTCTCGGGCGCGCCGGTCATCGCTTTGTGCACATATTGCTGCGCCTCCTGCGAATCCCCCCCTTGCCTTGCGATCGCGGCCAACCCCGTCAACGCACCCGGATCGTCGGGCCGGATTTTCAACGCCGCCTGGTAGGATTGCGCGGCCTGGTCGTTCGAACCGAGGGCGTGTCGTGCATTCCCTCGCAACACGTATACCTGCGCTTGCACCGCCGGTTTGTACGCATCATCCGGCTTGACGGTGTCAAGCAGCTTCCGGTACTGCCGCGTCACCAGCAATGCCCTGCCCATGGGCACCACCCATTCAGCCCTCGGTACGCCGTTGGCGCGCGCCTTGTCCAGATCGTTCAATGCGCTCGCGGGATCACCAAGCATCAACGACGATTGCCCCAGAAGCAGCCAGGCCTTGCCGTTCTTGTCGTCGCGCTGCAGAACCTTCTTCGCTTCGATGAGCGCGGCACGCGGCTTGCCCTCGGACTGGTATTTCATGCCGGAGGCGACACTGCCCTGGTTGCCGAAAAGCCCGCATCCGGCCAGTGCGAAGCTGATGCACACGGGAGCCAGGACGCGCCGTGCCATTCGATGGTTCAAGGTTTTCATGCTCGTGTACCCTCACGATGCGGCCGCTGACGGCCGGTGTCAGTTGTCATCGGTCGATTTCCGCAAACCGTGCTTGTCCAGAAGGTCGTACAACGTCGGCCGGCTGATGCCCAGCAGCTCCGCCACCCTCGACAGGTTGCCGCCGGCACGGGTCAATGCCCGCTGTATGGCATGCTGCTCGGCTTCGGCGCGGATCTGTCGAAGATCCAGCAAGTCATCATCTCCGGCCGCACCAAGACGCAGTTCGCCGGGACCGATGCGCTTGCCCTCGGCCATGATCACCGCACTGTTGATGGTGTTTTCCAGCTCACGCACGTTACCGTGCCACGTGTGCGCCTCGACCATTTTGAGCGCCTTGGGGGTAAAGCCGAATACGGAGCGGCCATGGCGTTTGGCCGCCTGTTCCAGAAAATGTTGTGCCAGCGGCTCCAGGTCCCCCGCCCGTTCTCGCAGCGGCGGCAGGTCGACCGTCACTTCGCTGATGCGATAAAAGAGATCCTCGCGGAACACGCCGTCACCGATCAACGCATGCAGATCCTGATGCGTGGCGCAGACAATGCGCACATCCACCGGAATCGGCTGGCGGCCACCGATGCGCTCGACCACGCGCTCCTGCAGAAAACGCAACAGCTTCGATTGCAGCGCCGGCGGCATGTCGCCGATTTCATCGAGAAACAACGTGCCACCCGACGCCAGTTCGATTTTGCCCTTGGTTTGCTTGTGCGCACCGGTATACGCGCCCTTTTCGTAGCCGAACAATTCGGCTTCGAGAAGATTTTCGGGAATCGCCGCACAGTTGATCGCCACAAACGCCTTGTCGCTGCGCGCACTCAACTGATGCACGGCACGCGCAAACAATTCCTTGCCGGTGCCGGTCTCTCCGAGCAAAAGCACGGTCGCATCGGTGGGAGCCACTTTTTCCACCAGTCGGCTCGCCGCGCGTATCGGTTTGCTCGCACCGATGATGCCTTCCAGCGCGGGCACCGATTGCGCCTTGAGTCTGCGGTTTTCTTGTTCCAGCTCGTGCACGCGGAACGCGCGTGCAACGATCAAGTTCAACACTTCCAGATCCAACGGCTTGGAACAAAAGTCGTAGGCGCCGCAACCGATCGACTTGACCGCGTTGTCGCGGTCGCCGTTGCCGGTCACCACGATGATCCGCGTGTGCGGCGCTTCTTCGAGAATCTCCGCGATGGTGGCGAAACCTTCGCTGGTCCCTGCCGCATCCGGCGGCAGACCGAGATCCTGCAATACCACCGCGGGCTGTCGCTCCCGCACCACGGCCAGCGCCTCGGATCGATCGGTCGCCGTGACGACGTCATAACCATCGAAACTCCAGCGCAACTGGCTTTGCAGTCCGACATCGTCCTCGACCACCAGCAGACAACGCGCCTCCGCACTCATGATGCCGCCCTCATCTTGTCCGTCACCGATGCCGCGGCAATCGGTTCCGCCAACGGCAACCGGATCGTGAACGAAGTGCCGCTTCCGACAACGCTGACCACCTCCAGCGACCCGCCCAACACACGCACATATTCACGTGCCTGATAAGCGCCTATACCCATACCCTTGCTGGCCTTCGTGGTGAAAAACGGTTTGAACAGGCGGTTGCGGACGAACTCGTCGGTCATGCCTTCACCGTCGTCTTCGATTGCAATGACGGCGCAACCCGCATCATTGTGCAAACGAACCGCAACGTGACCGTCGGCTGTCGCGGCATCCTGCGCATTGCGGATCAAGTGTTCGAGTGCGCTCGTCAGTTGTTGCGCATCGGCACGCACGCGCAGCTCCTCGCCGGATGCCCGGCAATCCGGCACCGGCATCTGTGCCTGGCATCCCGCGATGGCCTTGTCGATCACTGCCATCACCGACACCCGCTCGCGAGCGGGTTGCTTGCCGGTGTCGCCACGCAACTGTTCGAGCAACCGCGTGATACGGCTCACCGCGTTGTCGACGGTGACGAGCATGTCATCCACGAACGCCGGGTTGTTCTTGTGGCGCGGCGCATTCTGCAGCAGCAGAGACTGCTGCGCCGCGACGTTCTTGAGGTCGTGCATGAGGAAAGCGTTGAGCCGGTTGAAACCTTCAAACTGACGCGCTTCCGCCAGACGCCTGGCATTGGCGGCCTGCATCAAGGTTCCGGCGACCTGACTGCCGGCCGTTCTGAGAAGGTCGATATCCTCCCAATCGAACGGGCGCTGTGCACGCGCCTGCGCCAGCACCACGAAACCGGTCATGCGCTCCTGCAACACCAGCGGCACCAGCAGCCATGCATGCTCCAGACCGACCAGCTCATCCGGCGCTCGCAGGTGTTCGTCACCAAACGGCGGTTGATCATCCAGCACGTAAATCCAGCGCCGGCTGCGCATCAACTCGAACACCGGCGCGTCCGCAGGCAGCTTGATATGCGCGGAAGCGTTCATGTTCCACTCCGCCTCGGAGACAAACAGGCCCGTTTCGTCGCGCATGAACAGGGCGCCCGCCGGGCTGTCCATGGTTTGCGCCAATGCCCGCACGGCGCGCACGGGAAGCTCCGCATCGCTGTCGCTGGCCGCGAGGTTGGCCGTCAACTGCAGCCACTGCTCGCGATAATCATGCCGCAGACTGAAAAAATTCTTGTGCACGAACACATTGACGCGCGCGCGTACCTGGCCGGAACTCGCAATCAACAACACGCCGAGCAACGCAAAACAGATCAGCGCAATCTCCGCTACCCGGCCCCAGCTTCCGCCATAAAGCCGTACGTAATATCCACCGATGGCCGTGGCGATGAGATACAGCGCCACGACCGTCAAGCTGGTCGAATAAAAAGCCGCGCGTCGGGAAACACCGACATCGAGCGCCCATTTTCGATTGCGCGCCGCGGCCACCAGCAACAAGGGCGCCAGCAATGCATTCACGAAGCCGCGCGCCGCCCACACGCTGGCGTCGAAACCGTGATACAGAACGGCATAGGAATACAGGAAAATGTCGTAGGCAAACAGGCCGCCCAGCGCGATCAGAAGAAACTTGACGGCCCAACGCTGCTTTGGCTCCACGTTGCGCAGTATCTGTTCCAGAAACACCACGCCCAGTACGGACAGCAACAGCACGCCGACCAACGGCGGCCCCGCGCTGAAACTCCACCATCCGGCGAATGGCAGCAGGCAATACAGTGCGAGCACCACCCACAACGCCTGCGCACCGTGACGCATGCCACGCAACACACCGGACATCGACCACGCGCCAAGCAGCGAGGACACGAACGCCAACCATGCACCGTACCGCAGCACCTCGGCCAACATCAGCCAATTGGCCGGCAACGCGTGGTGCCATTCGGTGTACGCCAGCAGCACGCTCCACAACGTCGACACGCCCGTCGCCAGCATCAGCAGCATGCCGCTGCGACGCCCGCGCCAACCCAGAGCAAGCAACAGCGTCACCGCGAAAAATGCGATGGCCGCCGTCAGATAACTGGCAATGACAATGACATGCATGATTTGATGACCTGTGCCGCGCGACCGGTTCGACAGCAGGCGCTACCTCCCCCGTTCATACATCACGCCGAACGCATGGCACGCCCATTGCCAGACGGAAATGCGCCGTCGAGTGCGCTCGTCTCCAAACCGTTTCCAAACCATCCCGCGCCGGGGCCCGTTCCCCGCCGGGCCTGCGTACTGTTCGAGCCCGAATGCATGTCGTCGGCATCCAGCATTCGCTTGCGAATGTCCTCGGCCACGCGTTCCGCGGTGTGACCATCCCACAGCGCCGGTTTGCGTCCTGGCGTCCATTGACCCGAGATGATCTTGTCCACGGTATGCGCCAGGTGCTGGACGGTGACCAGGCGATTGCTGCCCTCGGTGAGCGTGATGGGCCGCTCGGTGGTGTCACGCAAGGTGAGGCAGGGAATATCCAGATAGGTGGTTTCTTCCTGCACCCCGCCCGAATCGGTGATGACCAGGCGTGCACTGCACACGATGTTCATGAAACTCACGTAGCCCAACGGCTCGATGGCGATCACGCCGGGAATATCGCTGAATTCATGCCACAAACCGAAGTCTTCGAGATTTTTTCGTGTGCGCGGGTGCACCGGAAATACCAGAGGCAGGCGGTTGGAGACAATAGCCAGTTGCCGCACCAGTGCCTCCAACGGCTCGCGCGTATCCACGTTGGACGGTCGATGCAACGTGACGACGCCATAACTGCGCCCGTCGAGGTCGAGACTCGCCCGCTCGTTGCTTGCCATGATTCGTTCGCGCATGCGCTCGAACGAATCAATCATGATGTTGCCGACACGCGTGATTTTGTGTGCCGGCACTCCCTCCCGCTCGAGGTTTTCGTCGGCGTCGGAGGAAGGCGTCCACAAAATGTCCGCCAGCGTATCGGTGACCAGCCGGTTGATTTCCTCGGGCATCCGGCGATCACCACTGCGCAACCCGGCCTCGAGATGCGCCACGCGAATCCACGACTTGGAGCCGACCAGCGAGCACGCCAATGTCGAGTTGACGTCGCCGACGACAATGATCAAGTCCGGCCGATCCTTTTCACACGCCGCTTCGTAGGCCTGCATCACTCCCGCTGTCTGCGCGGCATGGCTGCCGCTGCCCACACCCAGATGAAGATGCGGCTCCGGCAGTCCGAGATCATCGAAAAACGCGTCGGACATGTTCCGGTCATAGTGCTGACCGGTATGCACCAGCCGCAACTGGCACCACGGTTGTTCCCGGAGCACGTGAAACAACGGCGCGACCTTCATGAAATTCGGTCGCGCAGCGGCAACCAAATCGATCCTGAGTTGCTGCTTTCTCATATCATTTCTACCCCTGTCCCGTTTGTGATGTGCTTAACACTTCAAGCATCCAATGTTTGCGCAAACACGTCAAGAATGCGAATTCAGCTCGCAGCCATGTTGCGGCGAGATCGACGCCGCCGAGCAGACGCCCCGCAAACCAGGAGTGCACCGAACGCGAACATGCCGAGCGCGGCCGGCTCCGGCACCACTTGCACCGAAGTATCGTCAAGCCCGGGGGCGTCGTCGTCACCATGGTCACCATCAACGGACGGCTGTGGCGATGTCCCACCGGTGTACGGGCGCGGTGGTGTCCACGTCATGACGTATTTGCCGGGAGGCGTCACCATCTGCAGCAGGCTGCCGGGCGCGTAGACAGCCCCCACCTCATGCATGGTCGGCGCCGAATAAAGCACCTGATCCCGCATCCGGTCTGCCGATTCACCCAGGCTTTCCGGGCCGTGATAAACCGCCGGCGCGCCGATGAAAATGCCGTTGGGGTCGTGGTACCTGATTGCATCCATGACATCGCTCACCCCGGTCGAAGGCATGTACCACGTCCAGGCGACCGATGTGTCGCCAGTGCCCGACGTGCCGTCGTGACGCAACGAACCACGGATTCCGGAAGCATCGCTCACGACACGTTCCGTCTCGGGGGTGACGACGGCATGACCGCCTTCAGCCGTGGATCGGAGCGACTCACGGCTCCACGAGGCCATCGAACGACGGTGTTCATCGGCATGGAACGCACTCGGCACAAAACCCCGCCATGCAATGGTCGGACCGGGTGCATCAAGCGATGACGAACACCCCGACGGAGCAAACATGCCCTCCGGACAAACAATCGGCGTGGCATGCGCCTGTGCCGCCAACAAGGCGAGCGCAATGCACGCCGCAACCCCGTGATACTTGTACCTGAGCATGGTGCCCCCCTGCTTGCCTACCGGGCCTGCCGCCCGTGCAATTCATCCATGCATATAGAGTGCCAAGTCCACACATCCTTGTTTGCAAAGGGGTTTCACTTCGAATAAGGGTGCAAAAATCCGCGACGTGTAAAGTATTTCGACAGTTTTTGCCGCGGCTCCGCATACCCGGATGGACCGCATGTTCCAGGAACCTCTGATGAGCCCCAGCGCGGGCGCTGCCCATCTGTCTGTCGGTCATCCGAAACTGTCGCCATGGCAGCTACATGCAGAAAACTGCGTTGCGCGCCAGTGACGCCAACCCGGACCACGCACAGGGGGTAAGCGTTACGGCAGACCATCAGGCGTCACGACTCCAACGCTGAGGCTCATCAGAAGTTCCTGTTCCACGATCAAGATTCAAAAAGCTGCAACTGGGACCCTGTGCCAGCGGTACTCCCGGCGAGCCTGCATGAACATGAAATGGCCCGGTCGCCCATGCTCGATGCATATGCCGTGCCAACTCCGATACATCCAACTCAATCAATGCGTTATGCAACTTCATGTGTAGTAAAAAAGGAAAAAGATGTAAGGCTTTTTGACAATTCGAAACGAATCCGAAACGCCACCGTGCAGAATCACCGGCAACAAATCACGAGCATCAACACCATCAAGAAACACATGCCAAAACGACACCGTTCGCGGCCGGTCTCACCGGTCGCGAACGACATCGCCCCTTCGGATCCCCCCGTTTGGTCCGCGTCATTTTCAGAAAATGCCACCTGCGTGGAGTGGATCAGAGCATCCCGAGGATCGAAAACGAAACCTTTTCTTCATTGCTCGCGACCGTCGGCGTACACCGAAACCGTGCCGCCACCATTTTCTCGAAAGTCCACACAAACACGAAGCATGTTCCATGCCATGGAATTTTTCCCATGCAAACACCGATTTGCGGATTCGCCGCAATATCGATGCGCATGAAATGTAAAGTCCACCGACACGCACTTTATGCAACAAAACCGATAAAGCACGACCTTGCATCATATCCATCGTGTTTTTGAAAATGCTGCATATGTAATGTTTTTCGACACCCCGTAACCCTATATGAACCCCAGATATCACGCCCGGTTTCATCGTCTTGACCGGTCGATTATTCATCCGCTTTACTGTCAGTCATGTGCGATTGTCATCAATGCACAATCGACCTGTGTCATTGGGGAATCCGATCATGGGAATACGCGAACGACCTGACAAGGGGTGCGTCTGTTGCAAAGCACTCGCGCCCGACGAACGGCACGGGAAAACCAACGCGTCATGTGTCGTTGCGGCTCGCCGGATGCGTCGCGTGCACGAACCGGGCGCATTGATCTGCATCGCCATCCTGAGCGTCCTGTTGCTGTGCACGACATCGACACGAGCACAAGCGATCGTGACAGACCATGTGATCAAGCTGTCCCCGCAACAGCAGACCCATGTCCCGGTCACTTTCGGTCAGGTCTTCAAGGCCGGCGATGTGCCGCGTGGCACGACGTTGACCGCCACGATCCACGGACAGTCGGTACCGCTGCAGGTCGATGCCAAAGCCACCCACGCCGACGGCAGCATGCGCCACGCCGTGCTGACCGTGATGCTGGCATCGCTGCAGGACGGCAAGGACTTGCCGCTCAAACTGTCCGCGAGTGCCAATGCGCCCTCGCGCACACCAGGCGAGGCCGTCACGCTGTCGCGGCTGCTGGCCACGCCTTATGATGCGACCATCACGCTTCATGTCGGTGGCACCGATTACCGTCTGGATGCCCGTCAGTTGTTGAAAAAAGCCGACGCATCCGGCGAATGTGGCGCGTGGAACCGACATTGCAACCTGTGGCTTTCGGGCGCACTGGCGACCGAATGGGTTGTCAATGGCCTGGCCCGTTCCGCCGACGGCAAAACCGATCCGAACCTTCGCATCTTCTTCGCCGTGCGCGCCTACGCGGGCCCTTCACCCGGCACGATCGGCCGCGTGCGCACCAACATCATCGTGGAAAATTCGGACGCGTTCGCCCCGCAGGCACAACCGCAATACCGGGCGACCCTCACATCAGGAAAAGCGCACTACACCAGTCCCGCCGTCACCCAATACGCCTACACGCGCTGGCACAAAGTCCTCTGGTGGAACGATGCCGATCCGCGGGTCTACCTGCGCCAGGACACGCACTACATCCAGGCGACCAAAGCTGTTTCGCGCTACATGAAACTCAAGCCGGACGAAACGTTTCTCGCCAGCGTGCGGCAATCGTGTCGGCCGCTCGCCAATTGCGATCAAACAAAGCACATGGGAAATACCGGTGCGCAGCCGTCCATCGGTCCCCTGCCACGCTGGACGTCGGTCTACATCGTCGATCCGGATATTCGCGCCTACCGCTGGATGCTCGCCAACACCGATGCCCTCGGCGCTTACAGCATCCACTACCGCGACGCATCCACCGGTTGGCCCGTCAGCATTCGCAAGCATCCCAACGTGACGATCGTCAACTGGGGGTCGGCCCGGCGACTGGCCAACCAGAACAGTGCCAAGGCATCCGCGTACAAAGCCGACCTGCTCCACACCTGTGTCAACAACCGTGTCGTGAGCAAATGCGACAGAGGTTGGTATCAGACGCGCAACCCGAACCGCTGGGACAATGCACATCAACCAGCCGAATCGTACGTCCCGTACATGGTCACGGGGTCCTGGTACTACATGTCGGAACTGGCCTTCGGCGCCTCGCACAATGAAATCTGGTCCAACGAGGGATACCGGGGCCACGCAAAGGGCTTGATCGACCGGGCGCATCAGCAGGTTCGCGGCAAGGCGTGGGTATTGCGTGAAATGGCCAACGCGGCCTGGCTGCTCCCCGACAAGCATCCGTTGAAAGACGAATTCACTGCCGATGTCGTCAATTCACTTGCGGACTGGAACCGCAAATACACCCGCAACCCCAAGCGCAACCCGCTCCATATCATGAACGAAGGCGCCATATACGACGTCAATGGCACCAAAGACAATGGCGTCGCGCCCTGGCAGCACAACTTCCTCACATGGTCGGCGGGCCATGCCGCCGAGCTGGGATTTGCGGGCGCGAGCGAATTTCTCGACTGGCTCGCACCATTCGAGCTCAACCTGATGACGGGCTGGCAAAACAACCCGACCCAGGGCTATTGCTGGCTGGAAGCATCCGCTTACCGGATTCAAGTCAAGGATGCGTCCGGACATTGGCTGCCGAATTTCACGGCCGTCTACGCGGCAACATTTCCGACCCTCGTCGGTTTGGAGTGCAACTCGGCGGCCATGATCGACCAAGTGGGCGTGCTGGAGAAAAAGAAATCCTGGGAGGCCGGCAAAATGGTGGGCTTTCCATATGCTGCCACGGGCTTCCCGGCCAATTTCCAGATCGGCTTGACGGCCGCGGTCGACAGCGGCCTTCCCGGTGGCGCCGACGCCTGGAAGTTGTTTCAGTCGCGCAGCGTGAAGCCGCGCGGGAGCAAGGCATACAACAACTACCCGAACTTTGCGACGATGCCGCGCTCGGTACCGTAATGACCGGTTGATTGCATGCCGTGAAAGCCGGCTGCGACGCGCAACCACCCGGAAACGCCCGCAACCCCCTGCCCGATACACATGCGCCGAGCAGAGTCGACGATCAGTGGCCGGTCCCCCGCCAGACCGCCAGGACGATGATCACGCCCACCAGCCAACCGGCGCCGATGCTTGCTGCAAACGTTCTCCTGGAGCTGGGTCTGGTGCGCCAGACAAGGTCGGCCAGCAACCACCAGCCGATGGTGAATGCAATCAACGCGAACAGGCCCCAACCAAGGTGACCGGATGTCCATGCAAAATCGTGCCAGCTCATGTCGCGTACTCCGCCACGGGCGTTTCCCCCGCCAAAACACGCTCACCGGGCTGCACCAACAACACCGCATCGCGAGGGAGCTCCAGCACCACGGTGCTGCCAAGTCTTATCCGGCCGATACGTTGCCCGCATCGAACCGCATCGCCGCGTTCCACCCAGACCTCGATGCGCCGCGCGGCCAGGCTGGTGATGAGACGCACGGCAAGTTCCCCATGCTCGGTTTTCAGCGTCAAGCGTTTTTGCACAGGGCAGAATTTTTCACGCAGGAATGCAAAATCGCGCCCTTCGCCATCCATGAAATCCGCGCCGAGCGACTCGACCCGGATCACCTCGCCGACGGTCGGGCTGCGTTGCACATGCATGTCCCAGAAGCTGAGCGCAATCACCAGGTAACGGATATCGCCCCGTACCTCGGCACTGGTGACGAGCCCGTCGGCCGGTGCAATCAGGCAGGCCTCCGTTGGCGGCGTCCGTTCCGGATCACGCTCGAAAAAACGCAGAAACGCCGGTTGAAATCTTCCACTTCGCAGCCAGCCGCGCACTTGCTTCTCGGGCCAGCGAACGCGGGGTGGCAACCAGCGCCGAATCAGCGGCGACGGGTACGGAAAGTGGATGCTCCACAGCACCAGCGCCGCGACCAGCAACGCCAGCAACGCGATCTGCAAAACCAATATCAGCATTCGTCACCCCCCCCGACGGGAACCGCAGCCATTTTCCGGTTCAATGACCGTTCAAAAACCGCTGCCACACGCACCCATGATTTTCAGCCATGACCCTCACGGGCAAGACACATGGATATTGTCACCTGTGTGCATGATAAAGGAATACATGGCCATGCAGGGTCATGAAGGACCCGCTTCGAATCCCTGTTTTGGTATTGTTTGAAAATGGAAGATCGCCTTTCGAAAACATCATTGATGTTCGGTCATGCCCCCGAGTCCACAATCAAACAACGGGCCAATCAGATTGCCGCACCCTGATTGGCGGGATATCGCACGACAAGCCCGGGCGAATGCAGCGCGTGCAGCTGCCGATCTGCCGCGCCTTGCGGGGGATCTGTCCGTGGATTCGTTCATCCAGGCCATGGTCGCGGTGGGCCCACTCGACAATTACCGGCATGCAAGTGACAAGGCGAAACGGATCGTGAAACAGGTCCGCGCCATCGGCGGCGCACATGCTGTACGCACCTTTTTGCGCGTCGCCCTGGAGCGAACCATCTGCCTTTGGGAGAGCAGACGGGAATACCAACGCCTGCCACCACTTTGCGCGTCTTACCATGGCCCTCAACTGCAACGTATTGCGGACGATACGGACACAACGGCCGAGTGGCTGGACCTCGACGACGATCTGTTCTGCAAGGAGTTCGGCATTGTGTCGTTGCGGTTGTATGTTGCCGGGTCGAACCTCGTGGATTACCGCTGCGGCGTGCCGCGCTCGGTCGTTTTCCGCGGAGGGTTGGGAAAAGCGTTCGGGAAAACCCGTTTCATGCTCGGTCTTGGCGGTTTCAAACCTTTTTTCCAGGGGCACCTGCATCGCTTCACCCTCGACGCGTTCAACGAAGAAGGGCGGAACGACTTCTATCGCTGCTGTGCCGAACTGCATGCATTGCATCCCGACAGTCTCGGCATGTTCTGCGGCAGTTGGTATTACGATCCGGCGCTGGAGAAGATCAGCCCCCATCTTTCCCATTTGCGTACCACGCCTCTGGCCGCCGGGGGACGGATATTTCCGGTGGGATCGAGCGCGGAAGCCGTCAGCAATGCCACCGCGACATCGAAAACGCGACGTCTTCTCTATCGGCAAGGCAAGTATCTGCCGCGGAACTACCTGATCATCTGGGGCCGGGAGGATCTGCGGGCATGGGTTGCATCGCACCCTCGCCGCTCGTCGATTGCACCCGGTTCGTCATGACCTCTCCATGGTCTTTTCCGAGCGCGGTGCGGAATCGGCGTGCGGTTCGATCAGCGACAGGAAGTCGGCTCCCAACCCGCGCTGATGGCTGACCTGCAGAATATCGATGTTGTAACCCCCGTTGGCTTCGATCACCATCACTCCGTCGCCCGTTATCGCGATATCCCACCCGACGGTCTTCATGTCGGGCAGCGTGGCCTGCCCCGCCAGGGCGAGATCGACGACATCGTTCCACAGTGGCAGCACTTTTCCGCGGATCCGGTTGCCCGTATCCGGATGGACATCCATCGATTGCATCAACGGCCAATCGCGTCGGGATGAGCACCATCCGGCAGCCAGTGCGCCGCTCCGGACGTCAATGGCAACGGCAAGGTTGCCCGTCGAGCCGTGGGAAAAATTGTCGGTCGCATTGGCGCCCACGGTGAGTTTGATGCACGCGAAGAGTATTTTCGGCTGCCCGTTCACCATCGCGGTAACGACACGAACGGTCGGCAGCCCGTTCACCGAGGAAACCTCCTGCAGTTCCGGATGCGACCGAATGCGCGGCTGCACCAGAAACGCGCTCTGGTTTTTCAGGCGATCGGTCATGTATCGGTATATATCGGCCAGGGAACCGCGGGTTTCATCCGGACCGAACACATGATGTTGGCGGTGACGGCGAATGGCGAACGCACCGCTTCCGTAGGAGCCATCCAGAAGCTTGACGAACAACTCGTCCGGAGCCGACTTCATCGCCAGCTTCCATCGCTCGAGGTTATCCGCGTACGGAATGGTCCTGCTGAAACCAGCTTCGACACGCGGGCCGGGGACCATGCACACGATGGTCGGCGTAGGCAGGCCGTGGTCAAGGCAATGCTGGTAAAAACGTGCCTTGTTTTTCAGAAATGCGAGCATGCGGTCGGAGTTGGCACACCGGATGACTCGTGCAAAAAACTCCGTATCCCGCATGTATTCGCCCCATTGTGTACTCGGCGTGTGTGCAAGTCGAAACAGCGAGTAATGCAACGGGCCGATGTTGTACTTGGAGCGAGCCTGCCACAGCCCGCACGCAATACCGATGATTCTGGCCGGATCGGCTTTCGATTCGAGGTACAGGCACTTGGCATAATCTTTGAGCATGAGACGGCACTCCCGTTGCGGCAGCCGATGACTCGTCACTTGCGTCCGGCAAGCCAACGCAGCAAATCATGAAAGCCGCTCATCTCGGATTCGAATTCCAGCATGTGCATGTTTTCGGCATCGAGAAGCCGCGGCAAGTAATAACGTCGCGCCCGGGCGTCCCGCGGCACCAGGCCGGGCCTGCATGTGGTGGCCGACTTGACGTCGAGCCGGCGCAACGTCACCTCCGCCTGCGAATCGAAATTTCCGCTGGGGTAACAATAGTGCGTCGGATCGGGCAGGCCGAAGCGCATGATGACCTCGCGGCACGCGGCCAGATCGGCGGCAAACGCCTCGGGATCTCCATTGGGATAATGATGATGGTGTCCGTGCAGCTCTACCGCGCACCGGCTTTCGGACAACCGGTGGAGCTCCGGCGTCGACAGATAATCGAACCGCCCGGTGTCCAGTGCGACGTCCTCGACGGCATCCAGTCCCAGCATTTCGGCAAGACCGTGCATCCGCTCCACGACCGTCTCGCGCGTCGCCGGTGTGCGGCCCAGCCACCGCAGCGCCCCTTGCCGGAATCGAGCAAGACTTGCCGCATCGTCCAGATCGTAACGACCGTCCAGGCCGGCGCCCGCCCCAGCGATGTCGACAACGCGGCGTGGCGACTTCCAGACCATGTAATTCGTGACCACAGTCGGAATCGGCCAGGCATCCTCGAAGGCACTGGTATTGAGGTACATCGTCGACGGCAGGTTCTTTTCGGCAAGCACCGGAATCAGTTGCGTGACGGTCGACTGCCACCCGTCATCGAACGTGATGACCGTCGGCAGGTCGACCGGGTGTTCGTGGGCAACGCGGCCGGTCGCGATGGCGACGGCGCGTTCAAGCGTCACCACGTTGAAACCCTTTGCCATCATCCAGTCGATGCGGCGCCGGAACGTGGCAGCCGACATGAACAGGATCGGGTTGTACTTGCTCTGATCTCCGATGCAACCGGCGTGATAGCCCAGGATGCGTACGCGTGAGCGGGTCATGCGTCGGCACAACGCAAACAATCCGAACGTTCTGGCCACGAAATAGACCAGAAGCTTGATCCGCATCGTCATGGACTGTCGTGGCTTCATTTCACCGTCAACAACCTTGCACTCGGACAGTTGGTATAGGCAACACCTCCCCTGTCCGGACTCACGTTCAGCTCCAGAACGACCGGACCCGCCGCGCCAATGGCCATGTCCAGACCGGCAAAACGCATGCCGGGGAAAGCCGACAGCGCACGTTTTGCCAGTTCCTTCGTTTGCTTCCAGCCGGGCAGAACGACGCCTTCGATGGACGCCCCGTGATCGGGATGTTGCCGGTAAACATCATGCTGCGGGCGCGGGTTTCGAGCCGCCGACAGCACGCCGGTTTCAAGATGGACGGGGGCGACAATACCGCCGCTTGACGTGTTGTCGACGCAGGCACCGGCGCGGCCGATGCGCAAGAAGGCGGTGAGCACCTGCAGGTCGCCCGACGCATGCTCGACAACCCAGATGCGTATCGTGTTCACGCTGGACGGGTTGATCGCCGACAACACCGGATGCTGCTCGAAGTACTCTTCGACGATCCAGTCCGCGTTCCGATCGAGCCCCAGAATTCGATGGCAGTAGTCTTCGACACTCATCGCCTCGTTCCGGCCTGGCTCGGACAACGTCATGACCCGGCCATACTCGACCCGCGGCACGTGCACGCCCTTGCCACCCCAGCCTTCCAGCGGCTTGAAAACCAGCCGCGATGCGCCGTTGTCTCTCGCCAGTTGCTCCAGATCGGCGGCGCAGCGCAACGGGCTGCCCGAAGCATCGAGGCCGATATGGGCATGCAGCCGTCCCAGGAACCGGGGGGTCGGGATATTGAACAACGTCAGGATCGCCTTTTCCGGGATCTTGTTTTGCGACAGCTTGCGGTAGGACGCCGGATTGAGCGCATTCACGCGACGACGATACGCGCGGCTGCTCAGTTGACTGGTCTTGTCCTGCCAGGACAGCTCGCGCTTCCAGAACCCCGCCTTGTGGTAATAGGCGGGACCAACACCATGAAACGAGCGCAACACCACCATTTCACCCAATTGCCGCCACAACCCCAGGTGTCCTTCGCTCGCACGAAGCTGGCTGAGTCGGACGAATCGAGAAATCTTGTTCATGCAGTGATCCCCTTGCGGCACTCGCATTGATTCAACCTAGTGGGCATGACGTTGGCGACGACCATCGAGATAGCCACGCAAACGCGCCGCCGCCATCCGTACCTCCGCCAGAAGCGGGTGTTTGACAAAAACGACCCCTGCCACCCAACCCGCCGCGGCGCCCGCGGCGGCCAGAACAAACGCGGGCACCAGATGACGCGACAGCAAATGCGGCCAGAACAAGACGATGGCCGGCACGATGCTTGCCGTCACCGTGACCGCGGCACTGGGTACCAGGGCACGCGCGCAGCGACCGATCGTCAATGTATCGAAGTCACGCATCTTGCGGTAATAAAGCCCGGTGGCCAGCACATACACAAGCACCTGCGAGGCGGCCACCGCTTCAAGACTGTAGAACGCCGCCACGATGGCCAGGGCCACGCGTGCCAGTTGATACTGGACCTCGATGACGGCCGCGGCCCCGACCCGCCCGATGGCCGTCAAAAACTGGTTGCCCTGATAGATCAGGGTCGCGACGATGGCCGCCACGCAAAGCCAGCGCATCAGCGGAATGGCCGGTCCCCATTGATCACCGAACGGAATCCGGATGATGGGAAATGCCATGAACGCGCAAAAGGCAAAAAACGGCCAGCTTATGCCGGTGAGATACACCAGCGAACGCAGGAAAAGCGCCGAAGCCGTATTGCTCTGACGATGCTCGGCCGCGAACGCCGGATACGCCACGGCACCGATCGCGCCGATGACCTTGCCGCGAAACAGGTTGACCACGCTGTAACCACGCGAATAGAAACCGGCGGCAGCCAGTCCCAGCATTCGCCCCACCACGACATTGGCGGACTGTTGCCCCAACTGCACGGCAAGGTCGACCACCGTCTGCTTGGCCCCGAACGGCACCACGCGCCGCCATTGCGACAAGCTCAGCCCGCGCACGTTGTAGCCACGGCCCCAAATGCCGCAGCCGATGATGAGCGCGCTCATCTCGCCGACCGACGCCCACGCCATGCTCATGTAACTGAAGCCCAGGAACACCAGACTCAATGTCACGGCGCACCGGACCAGTACCTGACCGGTATTGATTTTGTAGAGCACGCCGAACGCCAGGTCACGTTTCAGCAAAGCCATGGCAGTCACCCCGAACGGCACCAACAGGAATGTCAGGCTCAAGACCCGCATGACACGGCCGACGCCGGAATCGCCGTAGAAAACGCCGACCTGCCAGCTTGCCAGGAAAACGATGACTGCCAGCGTCCAGGCAAAAATGAGGTTGACCGTGAACGAAGTGCGGATGACGTCATCGTTCAACGAGCGCTCCTGCACCAGAAAATCGCTGACGCCGAACACTCGCAACATGTTTGCCAGCGCAGCCAGACCCGCCGCAACCGAAAACACGCCGATTTCCTGAGGCGTAAGCAACCGGCTCACGACAATGACCGTGAGGATGTTGAACGGCAGACTCGTGTATCTCTGCGCAAACGAGAGAACAAGTGCAACCCTTACGCTTTTCTTCTTCGACATAAACGATCCAGCGAAAAAAAGAGCCATCGAACCGGTGCGAAAACTAACCCGGCGCAGCAGTCACTCCATCCAGAAGGCCCGCCAGCAGCGCCGCGCCTTCGGATCGCGAAAATTTGCGTACCATGGAGGCGTCGGGCGCCGGAAAATCGCCATGCCGGAGTGTCTGGACAAATGCCGACAACTGCTCCTGGATGCGCGTTGCATCATCCAGCGGCGCCATCCGCACGCTGGCGCAGTCGCGCAACAACGCCGCGGTATCGCCATGGGGGTCCACCAGAGCCAAAACAGGGCGACCGACACGCAAGTATTCATAGACCTTTGCCGGAATCTGGCGGTTGTAGCGACGGCCCTGAAACAACAGCAGACCGTCGGCCCGTGCTTGTTCCTCCAGTGCCTCGTGATGGGTTGTCTGCGGCAGCAGACTCACCATGTCGGCAATGTCGAGTGCGTCGATCTGTTGCTGATACTCCGCTTCGAAACCGCTTGCCCGCAGCACGACCCTGATCATGTCGGCGCTTGTTTCGCCGGCCCGCTTCAGTCGGGCCAATGCAATGAAAAACGCGCTCGGATCGCGCCCGTACCTGTACATCCACCCGCTGTGCAGCAACACCAGCGGTCGGGAGCGTGTCGCAGCTGGCACGACAGACAAATCGGAAAAATCCGATTCGTCATAGCCATTCTCGATGATCGCCAGACGCTGCCCGCGCGCGATATCGGGAAAAGCATCCGCACACGATTGCCTGGCACCGGGCGTGGTGACGACGATGCGCGATGCACGCTTCATGACGCGCTGCTCCCAGCGGCTCCGGGATGCGACGGCAAAACGACTGTCCGCACATCTTTCACTTGCGACCGGGTCACGGAAATCCGCAATCCAAGGCAAATGCGTGATCGCGCTCAGCGTATGTGCAATGCAATGGGCGGTCATGATCGGGTAGGTGGACCAGATTGCCTGAACGCGGCGGCGCCGGATCAATTGCAAACCCTGGATGACGGCAGCCGGCCACCACGACGCCCAACGATCCGGTTGCACCAGAATCCCCGGATGCCTGCCGGCGATGCCGAAATGACGACGTGCATCGAATGCCAGGGCCCGATGCACTTCGCAGTCACGCGGAATGGTGCAATCACGGATGGGTGCAGTGCGCGGGTAAGCCATTGGCGACGCGGACAAGATCACCGGATCCCACCCGTGCGCAGGAAGGTGACGCGCGAACCCCAGCGTGCGCAGGTGTCCGCTGCCCATGGCCGCGGGAGGAAAGTGGAACGCGATCATGAGTACCCGCTTCACGTATGCACCCTCACACCACGCAACGGCTCGGCACGGGTTGAACCGACACCCGGTGATGCCGCGTTTCGTGCGACTTTCCGCGCCGCCGCAACCGGCTCACGCAGATGAAACTCCAGCAACGCGCACAGCGCCATCAACTGATAAGTCAAGTCGAAATAGGCCATCGGCAGGAATGCCCCCGACAACATGTAAGCGAGCAGGGTCACTTGCAGCATGGACGCCAGATCGAATGCCCATTTCTTTTCCGGCGAGCCACGTGTCCGTTTGCGCACCAGTGCGCAATTGCGCCAACTGATCGCCAGCAGCAACAGAAACAGCGCCAGCCCGGGAAAGCCCTGCTCGCTCAGGGTGCGAAAATAAATGCTGTGGATGGCGCGCTGACGAGCTCCTTGCGGTGCATACGCATGCCACAACGAGGCGTTCTGGTAATCGTTGAAGCCACCCCCGAAAAGCGGCCGATGCAGGGCGACGTTCGCCGCGAACTTCCAGGACTGGATGCGCGTCTGTGCCGAATCGGTCTGGCGCGCATGCTGCAGGGTATCCATGCGATTGGTCCACTTTGGTGGCATGAAGTGGTATGCGGTCGCGCCGACGACCACCAATACGAGAATCAGCGTGACGCGACGCCGGCTCTTGACGAACAAGGCTCCGCCGACAATGAAAAGCCCCAGCAAGCCGCCTCTCGAATAAGTGCCGAGGATCGCGACGCCGGTCAGAATCATGGCGCCCCACAGACCCACCCTGATCACCTTTCGACTCGCGTGAAGTTGCAGATACCGCATCAACGGCAAGATCATGCAGAGTGCGAGCGCCAGTGCATTGTTGTCGGCAATGAAGCTTCCGGCCGGCCCCCAGACGTGATAACTGCCACCCTTCAATATCGTGAACAGGCCACCCCTGAGGCCGTAAAACCCCAACGACACCACGACGACCCATACCAGCCAATGCATCCGCTTGGGATCGTTGACCAGCATCAGGGTCACGAAAACCATGATCAGGATCTTGGCAAACTCGAGGAACTTTGCCACTGCCGAGGGTTCGACAGCGAAGAACGTCGCCACTCCCGTCCAGGCCAGAAACAGAAGCAACAGGACCGTGAATACCGTCATGGGCATTCGCCTGTTTTCCCGGCTGATCGCCAGGCCGGCCAGAGTCACGATGGCGATGATCATGACCCACGGAAAACTGTAGGCGAACCCGTAGGTCAACCGGTACGGGTTCATGTAACCCAGCCAGGACCACACGAGGAGGCCCACGTATGGCCGCATCAGGGCGAACGGAATGGTCCCCAGGAAAAGCATGGCAAAGACGATGTCGCGCATGTCGGCAGCCTCAATCCAGTTGCAGCATCAACGAATCCATGAAGAACTTGGCCGCCCAGTTCGGATAGCGATGCTTCATGTATTCACCCCTGAGCGGGAAAGCCCCCGGCAACCCGCCACGCACACCGTCATGTGTCGCGAACACGTCCTGAACCGACAAGTTGAAACGATTGGCACGCTCGGCCGGGCGCTTCCAGGTTTCGTCACCGAGTTCCACCGCCAGACGTTGCCAGACAACGGCCATTTGCGCATTTCCGGTGATGCAGCTCCAACGCACCGCGGGCCGCCAGCGGGCATCCAGTCGACCGGGCAAGGCGCCGTCGCGACGTTGCGTCCGTGCCACCCTGCGTGCCAGGTGCATCGCCGCCTCCACGAAGATGTCGACGTCGGCGATCAGTCCCACTTCCAGGATGCCGCGGGTGGCATAGGCAATGGTATGCGTGAGTGGTCGCGCGTTGTCTTCAAGATCATTGTTGTCCAGCCAGCCGTTGGGCTGCATCTGGCCCAGCGCCCAGCTGACGTTGCGTACGGCGGCCTCCAGATAAAGCGGCAAATGCAGTTCATGCCCGGCCAGTGCCAATGCGTAGGCCACCCGCGTGTTGTAAGTGTTGAGTGCGTGAGCGGCATACGGGGAAGCAAAGTGTCGCCAGGCCCCGTCAATGTCCTGCGCGTCGACCAACCAGTCGCAGGCGCGCGTCAGCGAATCGAGGAATCGCGCCTCGCGCGTCTGCCGCCATGCGGCCAGCCAGCCGAACACGACCTGCCCGGTATTGAATATGGTCGGTACCACCTGATTGGCATCCATGGTGCCGGCACGCACGCCACCGTCGACGAACTGGATGTCGCTTTCCCACGCCGCCATCCGCAATGCACGATTCCGGTATTCGGTTTTTCCGGAGTAGTCCGCATAGCGCAGCAACGTGGGAATGATGTAGCCGGTCGTTTCCGGATACGCCGCGGCCCATGCACGCCGTTTCATGTCGTAATATGCGCTCACGCCATCCGAAGCAGTGGCATCCTGCGCGCGCGCGATCCATTCGGCCGCGGCACGCAGACCGGTATGCGCATCCAGCACCGAACGCCCCCGCAGAAACGAGACGACTGCATTCATCGGGATTCATCCCCCGTTGCCGGCAATTTCGACATCATTCTTGCCGTACGCGCACCCACGACGCGCCGTACATGCCGCCACCCCTGCACCATGGACGGAAGCGGGTCGGACCAACGCCAACATGCTTCGCTCGTCCGGCCGATGCCGGCCATGCCCGGTGCGACGCGCTGATGCTGCGCGGCGGCCGACTGGAGGTCTGCGGAACGCACCCGCCACGACCGCACGCGGGGTTGCCGGATCGGCATGGAGTACGGCATGTCGAACTCGGTACACCATGCCGCATACGGAATATTGACGCCGTTCAAGGTGGCGACTTCTTCCTGATAATCAGTGCGACCGATGGTGGGTTCCACCATGCGAAATTCACCACTGCGCGCATCGCGTTTGTACTCCATGGAGGCCATGCCGACGACACCGGCCGCCCGGAAGAAACGGGTGGTCTTCCGTGAAAGTTCGGCGTGCGCTTCGGCAGCCGCGACACAGCTTGCCGTGCCCCCCGTTTGCGGCGGCCAGGAACGAATCTTGCGACCGGTGAACGACGCCACGGGGCGACCTTCGCGATCCAGGTATTGCAGGCAGAAGCAAATATCGGAGTCGGGACCCTCGATCCACTCCTGCACGACCACATCGGGCGCTACCGACAACATGCAGTGCACCAGATCTGTCGCCCGTGCGGCATCATCCACGCGATAGGCCTTCTTGAATTGCCGCGCATACGCGGTATCGCGCCCGTCGGGTTTGACCACCACTGGATACCGCAGCCTTTTCAGTGCCGGCAAATCCGCCAACGTGCGCACACGCACCAGTGGCGGAATCGGCGCATCAAAACGCTCGGCCAATGCCTGGAAGGCATGTTTGTGTTGCAGCGCGTCCACCACGTCGATCGACGGCAGCGCAAAGCGATAATGCCGGGCCAGCCGCTCGCGGTAGTGCGACACGGTACGCACGGTGTCTTCCCGCGTCATCAGCAACAGCGGACGACTGTCGCGAAACATCGTTCCGGCCAGACGCTCCAGATCGTCGACCAGCGCCAATCCATGCAACGCGTCGATCTCCAGCGCCTGCGCTGCACGTGTATACATTTCCGGGCGCCTGCGATCGGTATCGAGCAACCAGGCTGGAACACGCGCACGCGCCAGGCTGCGAGCCACGCCAAGTCCGTTGACGCCCGCACCCAGAATGACGGCGGCGCGCTCAGTGATCATGGAGCGACCTCGCGGATGCGACCGTCATTTGCAAGTGCGCGTTCGTACACGGCGCGATATCGCGACACGCTCGCCTGCCAGGAGCGCTCCGATTCAACGTAATGGCGCCCTCGAGCCACCACGGGGGCCCACGACGCCGGGCTTTTCAATACCTTCTCGAGACGACGCGCCAACGCCTCGCTGGACCCGGCCGGAAACAGATGGCCATTGTCCCCGTCACGGATCAGTTCCTTGTGTCCGCCGACGTCGGAGGCGACGACCAGTTTGCCCATGGCCATCGCCTCAAGCGGTTTCAACGGCGTCACCAGTTCGGTCAGGCGTCGCGATATGCGCGGATAGACCATCAGATCCATCACGCTGTAATACCGAGCCATGTCCGCATGCGGCACGCGGCCGACAAAATGCACAACGTCCTGGATCCCCAGATTGTTCGCCAGCATGCGCAGGCGGTCTTCTTGCGGACCACCGCCCAAAAGCAGCAAACGCGCATAGGGGACGGTCCGCAGCACCAGCGGCATCGCCAGGAGCAGCTGGTCCAGCCCTTCGTACGCGTAAAACGAACCCGCAAAACCGAGTGTCGCGCCCCGGGTCAGGCCATACTTTTGCACCAGCTCCGTGTCCGGCGCGCTGCCGAGCCGGAACCGCGAGGGATTGACGGCGTTGGGTATGACGGTGACCTTGTCGGCCTCGATACCGCGCCCGAGCATGTCGTTGCGCAGCCCTTCGCAGATGGTTGTCACCGCGTCGGCGCGTTGCAGTGCACGTGTTTCCATGGAGCGCGTGAGCCGATAACGTGCACCCCATTCCCGCGCCGTTCCGAGATCGGCGGCCGCATCTTCCCAGAAGGCACGCACTTCATACACGACGGGAATATGGTGCGCATGGCCGACGGACAAGGCGGGAAAGGCATTCAATACCGGCGAATGGGCGTGCAGAATGTCCGGCTGCACGGATCGAACCACTTCCGCCAACCGTGTCCGCATGGCCTTCATCAGGCCGCGATGCTGGATCAGGGGCAGTGTCGACGGCAGTCCCGTGGCCGGGGGCGTGCGATAAAACGTCCAGTCGTCGATCTGTTCCACGCGCACATCGCCGCTGTCCTGCTTCGGGCCGGTCAGCTGAAACGTCTCCCATCCGAGCGCACGCTGCTGCTCGAGAATGGACAGCGTGCGGAACGTGTAGCCACTGTGCAACGGCAACGAATGATCCAGCACGTGAAGAATGCGCAGGGGTCTTTGCGGCGATGCGTGCACCGGTGCAGTCTGCGGCTCCACGGCGTCCGGCAATTCGATCATGAGGTCACCTCTTGCGCCTTCTCGCCACGGTGTTGCATGGCCAGTACGCGGCCATAAAGCGCGCACTGCGCTTCGATTACCGGTTGCCATCCCAGACGCTTTGCAAAAGCGCGCGTGGCGGCACGATCCGGCCGGCCTTTGCACAACCGCCGCCAGGCCGATATCACGGCGTGCGGACTGCGATCGTGCATCAGCCGCCCCGCCGCGTCGCATGTGATCAACTCGGGTATGCCACCGACCGACGTGGCGATCACGGGCGTTCCGCAAGCCAGCGACTCCAGCACCACGTTGGGCATGCCCTCCCGGCTCGATGCCAGCACCATCGCATCGGCCGCGTTGTAGTAACGGCACAGATCATCGTGCGCGACAGGGCCGAGAAACCGCACCCGGTCGGCGACGTTCAAACGGCCCGCCAGTTGCTGCAACGCCGCTTTCTCGGGGCCGTCGCCGGCAACCATCAATGTCGCATCGGGTACATCGGCCAATGCCCTGATGGTGATGTCGACACCCTTCAACGTGACCAGGTGGCCCACGGCAAGCCAGACCGGGCCTTGCAGGTTCAGGGTGGCACGCGTTTGCAGCCGGTCACCTTGCGGATGGAAACGCCGGAGATCGACGCCGTTGCGCAAAACGGTCACCTTGTCGGGATCTGCACCCAACGCCGTGACCTGCTCTTTCAATGCGTGCGCCACGGCGATGATCGCGGAGGCTTGTCTTGCTGCCGTCCGTATCTGCCGCCGGGGCGACCGATAGCGCGCAATGAGATTCACGTCGCTGCCACGCGCACTGATCACCACCGGCTTGCCCGTCATTGCTCCCAGTTTCACGGCAGCCACGCCGTCGGGGTAGAAATAATGCGCGTCGATCAGGTCGAACGGTTTTTCCCTTGCCGCCAACGTTCGCAGCAATGGACGCACCGCCCGGTATAACAGTGCCGGCGCGATATTCATGCCGATTTTCGGAACCACCGGATAACGCGGATGCAGAACGCGGATGCCGTGGCGCGTTTCGGATGCCGGCGTCCGTGCACACGCTGCGTAGCTTCCGAAGCGCCGATGCGCGAACGGAAACCATGGAACCGGCGCCACGACCGTGGCCGTGACGCGCCCTGACCGGACAAGGTGCCGCAGCCGCTCCTCGATGAAAACGCCGTGGCCCGGCCGTTCCGCACTCGGGTACAGGGTGGTGAATACCAGCAGGCGGATCACGTGATTGCCACTGACCTCCAGCGAGTGCCCGGCGTCGGCACGCAGATTCCCGCGCATCGGGGGTGCGCGGCGCGGGTACGATCCGGCAGCCGTTCTCGACAGTGTCAAACCGGTCATGACGCCTCCACCATTGCCATGTCATCGCGCTGTCGCTCGTCGTAAACACCACGCATGGAACTGGTATTCACCACACGCATGATG
The DNA here is from genome assembly GCA_964608595.1 of uncultured Rhodanobacteraceae bacterium. Taxonomy (GTDB): domain Bacteria; phylum Pseudomonadota; class Gammaproteobacteria; order Xanthomonadales; family Rhodanobacteraceae; genus Oleiagrimonas. Next base: position 38,459 of record CAZSOU010000004.1, on the reverse strand, counting down.
CGCTCGATGACATCCGGCTCCAGCGTGACTCGCCAGCGATTGGCCGAGGTCATCGGATCCTTGAACACGCTGTAGTAATCGCTGCGCTCGGTTGCCGTGCTGGCCCGGACGAAATGTCGGCTCTGAGGCGGATAGTCCAATCCGCAAAAAGCGAACATGCGGCGTGTCATCGCTTCGGGGTCGGCGCATATGTCTTCATACTTCAGTCGCAGAACGCGGTCGCAACCGGCAACATCGTCACGGATTTTTTCCTGCACCAGCACCCAGCGCCAAGCCAGGCGCTCGGCGGCCGAAAGACCGGCAAGATCGCTCGCGCGCAGGCCATGTTTCCTGCCGCTTTCCGTATCCAGAAGCATGCGCAGCGTCACCATTTCGGCGCGGCTGTCCGCCGCGTTTTCGAATCGTTGCGCCGCTTGGCCACGCAGAACGGACGCCACGTAGCCGCAGGGGTGCCGCATCAGATAAACGGCTTTGGCCTGCGACAACGCTTCCATGCAGACACCCAGACGCCCCGGTGATTCGATGGATTTCCACACCACGAGTGCATGCGCTCCGTCGCGGGCGGTCGGGCGGTACAAACAAGGTGCGTGACGATAAACACGACTGGCCGCCTTGGCGACAAGCACGCTTGCGCGATACGCATACAACTGTGCTGCCGATTGATAGTTCTTGCGAAACAACGGTTGCTTGCCCACCACTTCGGGCGAACGCATCCGCGACAGCTTGCCGACAAACTGCCGCAACTCGTCGCGATAACGCGGCGCATCCGCATTTTCCACATACAACGGCAAGCTCAACCGGCGTGCGCTGTCGGGCTCATGTCGATATAGCGTGTCCGGATGGCTGTCGAAAATCTTGCCGACCCACGTGGTACCCGAGCGCGGCATGCCGAAAAGCAGCGTGCACGGTTTCATGGCCGCACCTCCTCACCGACCCGCTCCGCAACCGGTGCGCAGACCGGTGCGGAAGCGACCGATTGATGACTGCGGCGCAAAAACGCATCCAGCATCATGAGTTTCCACAAGGTGGCGCTGTGGTCACGTCGGCCCGTCACGTGCTGGCGCACCAGGCTGTCCAGCACGGCCGGGCGAAAGAAACCCGATTCGGCCAACGCCCCGTGTTTGACCGAGTTTTCCAATGACGCGCGCAACGGGCCCCGCAACCAAGCAGACAACGGCACCCGAAACCCCATCTTGGGTCGGTACAGCACGTCGCGCGGGATGTCTGCTTCCAATGCCTTTTTCAAGACGAACTTGCCCTCGCCGCCGCGCAGTTTCAGATCCGGTTCCAGGCCAGACGCCCATGCAACCAGGCGTTGGTCGAGCACCGGCACGCGCACCTCCAGACTGTGCGCCATGCTCGCGCGATCCACTTTGGTAAGAATGTCGCCCGGCAGCCAGGTCTTGAAATCCAGATATTGCGCCAAGCCCAGGGGATGGTCCGTCGGCGCGCGCTCGGCATGGGCGCGAAAGAGGTCGAGTACGCTGAAACCTTGCAGTTCACGTTGAAATGTCGAGCTGTACAGTTGCGCCCGCAATACGGGCGATGTCGTGCTGACACTGTGGTAGTACGCAGCGACGTCGTCGCGGGCCAGTGCTTGCAGTGTGGTCTTGGCGCGCAGTGCACGTGGCGCCCAATCCGCCTTGGGATACAGTTCGCCCAGGGTGCCGAACAACGGCTTGCGCATGCCTGCGGGCAACTGGCCACGCAAACGGCTCTCCCAGGCGTGCAAGCGATAGCGTCGATAACCGGCAAAATTTTCGTCGCCGCCGTCACCGGACAACGCCACGGTGACGTGTTTGCGCGCCAACTGGCACACGCGATAGGTCGGCAATGCCGAGCTGTCGGCGAATGGCTCGTCGTAGGTGCCTGCCAGCGTGTCGAGCAGATCGTGATCATCCGCCGTGACGCGTTCTTCGAAGTGGTTCGTGCCGAGGTGACGTGCCACCCGCCGGGCATGTGCGGTTTCGTCGAACTGCTGGTGATCGAAACCGATGGCGCACGTATTCACGGGCACGCGTGACGATCGCGTCATGCTTGCCACGACGGCACTCGAATCCACTCCACCGGACAGAAACGCGCCCAACGGCACGTCGGCCACCATCTGACCGGCCACGGCCTCGTCAAGCATTTCGTGCAGTTGTTGCGTGGCCGCATCGACGCTCATTCCCCCGGCCATGGCAAACGGAATGTCCCAGTACTGGCGGGGCGCCGGTTCGCGATCACCGGCACGCCAACTCAGGCTGTGCCCCGGCGACAATTTTCGTACGCTCTGATAGATGCTTCGGGGATCGGGAACGTAACCAAGCGCCAGATAGCCATCAAGCGCATGCGGATCAATGCGACGCTCGATATCGGGATGCGCCAGAACCCCCTTCAGTTCGGACGCGAATGCCAGATCGCCGCGGCGCGTGAACCCGTAATACAGCGGTTTGATGCCGATCGGATCGCGTACCAGATGCAGACGTCGACTGCGCATGTCCCACACGGCAAACGCGAACATCCCGCGCAACCGCGACACGCACGCTTCGCCCCAGTGCTGCCAGGCACGCAGCAGCACTTCGGTATCACCATGGCTGTCGAAGCGGATGCCGTGTGTCTCCAACTCGGTTTTCAGCTCCTTGAAGTTGTACAACTCGCCGTTGTAGACCAACGCCAATCCGGCCGTCTCGTCCACCATCGGCTGGTGGCCGTGCGCCAGGTCGATGATGGACAGCCGCCGGTGCCCGAAGCCCACACCCTTGCCGATGTACAAGCCCGCCTCGTCCGGCCCGCGATGCTGCTGCACGTCTCGCATGGCCACGACGATGTTCTCGTCGACCCTTTCGCCGCCACGCGCTGACACGATGCCTGCCAATCCGCACATGCTCAGTTCCCCCTTCGCTCGGCCAGATGGTTGGTTCCGCGGCGCTGTTGGTCGACGTCCTGTCCTGCGAGGACGGCATCGTAGAGCCCGACGTAGGCCGGGATCATCGCCGCAAGACTGAAATGCGAGGTCGCACGTCGACGCCCTGCCCGACCATGCTGCCGGCGCAAGGTGGCATCTTCGACATAACGGCCAAGCGCCTCGGCAAGGGCATCGGGATTCGACGGCACGACCAGGGTGCCGGTGACGCCGTCCGCAACCGCTTCACCCACGCCGCCGACGTCGGTGGCAACAACGGGCAACCCCGCCGCCATCGCTTCGAGGACGGTCAGCGGAATGCCTTCGGCCATCGACGACAAGGCGAAGATGTCGCACTCGTCCAGCAATGCCGGCACATCATCGCGATTGCCCGCAAGTCGTACCTTTTCGCCCAGTTTCAAGCGACCGACAAGTGCTTCCAGGTGCCGCCGTTGCGCACCCTCGCCGACAATGACAAGCCGCAACCGATCAGCGACATCGACTTTGCACAGCCGCTGGAAAGCCATGATCAGGCTGGCCTGGTCCTTGACCGCATCCAGCCGTCCGACCGTACCGATCAACAACGTGCCGGGCGGCGCAAGATCGCACAGCATGCGTCGCGGCCGGGCGCTGTCCGGCACGGCCGCATGTCGTGATGTGTCGATCCCGTTGGGTATGCAGACGACCTTGCCGGCCGGGATCCCGACACGATCGCGCAACCACGATTCGAGGTCGGCGGACACGGCAACGAAACGCGCGATGCACGGCTGCAGCACACGCCGCAGCCAACGGTATTTGCGGTCTTCGCCGTGCGGGTCGTCGGCGCCCCTGCCGTGCTCGGCATGCACGACGTGGCGCACGCCTGCCAGACGCGCGACAAGTGCCGCATCCAACGTGCCGAAATTGTATGTCGTCACCACATCCGGCTTCAGGTGACGCAAGACTTTCCACAGCCGTACGTAACACCCGACATCCTTGCCGGCGCGCTTGCCCAGCGATATGCACGGCACCGCCTCGTCGGAAATTTCCTCCCGCATGGCGCCGAACCCGGCAAGGCAGATGACGGCATGGCGATAGCGGTCACCGGTCGCATTGATGAGTGAAAGCAGGACGCGCTCCATGCCGCCGGTATCCAGGCGGTGAATCACGTGTACGATCAACGGTCGAGTCTTCATGGCCGCGCCCCGGCAAGGGCGTGAACGCCGCGATGGCCACCATCGAGCATGGCGGCCATCGGCAATGCCCGGGCAAATTTGCGTAGATCGTGCCGCGTTTGCTGCCGCGCACCCTGCTCGATCGGCGCAGACAGGGCCCATACCGATGATCGCGACATCGAGCCGCGCAGCGCCTGCCATGCCTGCAGCACCTTGATCATCACCGGTGAGGCCGTGCAACGTCCGTCGACGCAGTACCAATACCAGATCAGACGCGGTCCGTTGGCGCCGGACAAACGCAATTCCCGCACGCGCACGCGCAATCCGTCGGCCAGTTCGACTTGATGAAACCCGCTCGCCAGAACGCGCGACCGACCCGCATCGTACAAATCATTGCCGAAGGTGATCAGGCTGTGTCCCCGGCGCGGCTTGCCCGTGTAGACGGCATGAAACAAATCCACCGGCGCGCGACCGTCGATCGACGAATACGAGACATGAAATTGTCCGGCAGCGCCCTTGAACGCGGGTCGCCAATCAGTCGCCGGCATCGTTGGCGGCTCCCAGCCCTCCAGCGCCGGCGCATTCAAGACCAATGCCTGGGCCGGTACCGTCGACTTCGTACTGACGGCCCATACCGGCCCCGCCACCAGCAACAGCACCGCCACGGGCCAGATCACCACGCGGGTGATGATCGGCTTGCTCGCGTCGGCGCCTCGACGCTCACGCCGGACAACCTTGTCGCGGCACAACCAGCCCACGAAAAGCCATACCGCCAGCACCGTACCGAAGAATTGCCAGCCGAAGATCATGTGATCCGTGCCCGTGGCATATTCAAGGCCCCACGTCTCACCGATCAGAATGGTGAAATACACCCTCAAGCCATTGGCCACCACCGGCACCACCGCCGACAACACAGTGAACATCACGCGCTTCCATGAGCGCTCGAAAATCAGATAGCCGAACAGACACCCGAGCGCGGTGCAGGCAATGAAAAACTTCACCCCGCTGCACGCGTCGGCCACCATCCACACCGCCGTGGGCGTGATGATCTCGCGGCCGTTCAACAACACCGGCACACCTGTCACATGCAGAACTCCGACGGCCATACGCGCCGTGATGTCCTGCAACGGCCCTACCAACGCATCGCCCCAGGGGACGGCAAACACCACCAGATACGCGAGCGGAAACTTCAGGGTCCACAACGCGCGCCAACCCCAGCAAGCCAATACCAGCGCCGGGAACATGGCGACGAACGCGAAATGCCGGGCCAGATTGATGGCCAGCGCATGGCCGACAAACCAGACGCCGCACACCATCGCCACGGCCACGAGACCCCAGACGCTGGGAACCGGTCGATTCACGAACAGCCGCCGGCGCTGTTCGAAGGCAACCCATGCACTCAACGGAAAAATCAGAAAGGCATATTGATACGTGCCATCGTGCGCCCAAACACTCGCCAACGACCACGCCGTGCGCCAGTAGCAAGCCAGCAACACGACAACGGCGACGGCGAATGCGGCACCTGCCAGTTCCCAGCCCGAAAAGCGGGCAAGCAGCGGCGGCCTGGCCTGCAACGACACGTTCACGACGCCACCCCCAACGTTATCGCTTCATCGGCATGCACGGCGGTCTGACCATTCCGCACGCGACGCAACAAGTGCTCGTAAGCATCCAGATTGCGCGTCCAGTCGTACTCGCGCCGCACCATGACCCGAACCGCCGGCACGCGCCGGGGCTGCGGCGGCTCGAGACTGCGCAAGGCTTCGCAGACCATGGTATCGACCGAACTCGTGACACACCCTTCATGCCCGGCGACGTGACCGATCCCTTCCCAGGCTTCGGGCGTGGACAGCACCACCTTTTCCATCGCCAATGCTTCGAGCACCTTGTTCTGGATGCCGCGTGCAATGCGAAGCGGCGTCGTGACCGCATGTGCGTGTGCCAGATACGGACGCACGTCGTCGACCTGACCGGTCACGGTGATGCCCGGACGCTCGCCCAGCAATCGCACCTCACGGGCGGGCCTTGCGCCGACAATGCAGAACCGTACATTGCCATGCCGCGATCGTATTTTCGGCCACACCTCATCCGCGAACCAGGTCGCGGCGTGGACATTGGCGCGATAATCCATCGCGCCCACGAACACCACGACATGTTCACCGGAGCGGTAAGGGTTGGGGTACGCGCGATCGGGATTCCAGTAGTCGGCATCCACACCATTGGCAATGCCGTGAATCTTCAGTGCCACCTGCGGCGCCTCCTCGCGGAAGAAGCCGGCTTCGGCATCGGAAACGAACACACCGGCGTCGAAGCGCGAGGCGATGCTGCGCTCGAAGGCGGCCAGCTTTCGTGCTTCGCGGGCGTAGATCCAGCGCGCCGGTCCCGAGCGGGTCTCGGCGTATTGACGCCACTTGTCCGAATCGGCGTCGACGAAATCCATCACCCGGGGCAATGCGGAGTGGCGCATCACCAACGGCGCCACGCCCGACGAATAGCACAGCGCCAGCCCCGGCCTCTGCTCGGCGACCACCCGATCGACCCAACGCCGCATCACGCGATCGCGATAACACCCCAAGGTCAACGCGTCGCCGCGCGCGAACGCACCGAGCGCGCGAGCGCGGGCACGCCAGGACGGCAACGAACGCACGCAAACGTCCGCACATACGTTCTTGACTTCGTCGACATGGCGCCAATCACGCGGATCGTCGACAAAGGTGCCGAGATACACGCGCCAGTTTTCCGCCAACCGCCGCAAAACGTGGTACGAGCGAATCTTGTCACCCTTGTCAGGTGGCCATGGCAGGCGATGGCAAAGAAACAGCAGCGATTGCATGGCCTTACCCCAGATCCCGGGCCAGAAGCGGGCCCAGCGTCTTGCTTACCGGCAACGGCAGGTGCTGCCATGCCTTGATGAACATCCGGTATTTGCGGTTGGTGGGGCTGACGTTGGGCATTTCGGTCGCGCGGACCAGGTGGTAGGCATACGGCAGCGGACGCGGCTCGAATCCCCAATGCTTCTTGAAATGGTACGAGCCGGTGTCGACCTTGCTGCGGCCGTAGTCGAACAGACGCGCACCGCGCCCGGCTGCACGTTGCATCACCGCCCAGTACATGAAGTCGTTGGCAGCCAGATCACGGCCTTCCCACACGCTGCCGCCGTAATACGGATGCACCTCGTCGCGAAAATAAAGGCTCATCACCGCTGCCACGGGCCGGTCTTGATGGGCGATGACCGTGATCTCGCAAGCATCGCCGAAGGCGCGCTTGACACTGGCGTAGTAGCTTCGCGGCAACACCGGCGTACCGAGATTGCGGACGCTCTCGGCATAAACGGCGTAGAAATCATTCAGGCAGCCGCAATGATCCGCCACCAGGCCATTCTTGATGCCCTTGCGCACCATCGCGCGCTGCTTGCGCGGAATGGCCTTGAGATTGGCATCGTCATTGTCGCTGATGGCCTTGCGGAAACTCACGTACAAATCCTTGACCGGCCAGTCCGCATGCACCGGTGAATGTTCGCGCTCGCGCAGTTCGAGATAATCCACGCGCCGCTCATCGGCGAGCGCGACGGCCGCGTCGATCAGCTTTTCGCGACTGACGAGGTCACTTGCAATCACGCCGCCGTACACGCAAAACGGCGTGGAAATGAGCGCATGCCCGAACAGCCAACTGCGAATTTCGGCCAGCGGCAACACACCCGTAATGACGCCGTGACGCTCGGCGTACAGATAATGGCAACGATGACCCGTAGTGGTGCGAATGATGTCGCGCCACGCCGCCTTGTGAAAGAACGTGGCATCCGCCATCGTCTCGACGAAAGCATCCCAGCGGTCGCAGTCGCCATCTTGCAGAAACTTGACATGGCAAGCGCCGCTGTTGCGATCGACATGAATCAAGTCGTCCGCCATGCTCGTTCTCCTTCGTTGCATTGCGCCCCCTCGGCGTTCAGATCCACAATCGGATAATCATCGCGTTCGACCGGAAAGACGTGATCCATGCGATCGAAGCGAAAATCCCGGATCAGATGCTCCACACGCGCTGCCGTGCGCTTGAGATTCAGGTAATGACGTACCCGGTTCTTGAATGTCACTCCCGGCACATGCGGTTGCCCGGGATCGATTTCCCACGGATGGAAATAAAACACGCCGGATTGGCCATCCATCCGATTGACGCGCGCCAATCCCCGTTTGAAAAGCGCATAGGGGAGCAGGCGGAAATAGCCGCCACCGCCGCACGGCCAGTTGCGTCTACCGAAACGTACCGTCGTGATCGGAACTTCGAGCATTCCCGTTTTGTTGCGAAAAGCAAACCGCGGGGCGTCGGGCATGCCGTACAGATCATGGTGAATCGGCACGATGCTGGAGCTGTAGCGGTAACCGGCATTCCACAATTCGTCATGCGCCCACAAGGTGCGTGAACCAATGGAGTAACTGGGCGCGCGATACCCGGTTACCGGACAGCCACTCAAATCTTCCAGAAGATGCTTGGTACGCACGATGCCGTCGCGGAACTTCAACCTGTCAATGGTGTGCAATCGCTCGTGACCGAAACCGTGGCTTGCCACCTCGTGGCCAGCGGCGGCAATATCCCGCACCAGCATCGGGAAACGCTCGGCCACCCAACCCAGCACGAAGAACGTCGCGCGAACATCGTGACGCCGGAACAGTTCGAGCAGGCACCGCGTGTTGGCATCCACCCGCATCGGCCAGCGCGGCCAGTCTTTGCGACGGATGCACTGCTCGAAAGCGGCGACCTGGAAATAATCTTCCACGTCCACCGTCATGGCATTGATGTTCGTATCGTGCCGGGGCATCGACATGGTCAGTCCCTCCGCCACGCTGCACGCAAAAGGTCGATACTCTCGCCCAACTGGTCGTCGTTGACGTCCGCCGAGGTCGAGCCTGACTCGAGCATCTGCTTGAGCCGCAGTTCCTCGCGCATTACCCGCAGCAGCATCTGGTTGAACTTGAGTTCCAGCGCCGACACCTCGCCGGCCTCCGCTTCGCGCCATGCGGCATCGGCGGGGGCGGATGCAGGCATCGCGTTCGCCTGCCGCGGTCGTGTCGACGAGACGTCCGCCGACCTCGGCGCAGGCCCGGCCTCGTCGAGCGTCGGCTCCAGCGTCTGCGGCACATCCGGCATCTCGTCGTGCATTTCTTCCAGGACCGTGGCCAGCGCGTCTTCATCCAGATGGTGTTTGTCTTCCAGATACCCGTACAACAACAGGCGGTCCATGATGAGGTTGATCTTGCGTGGAATGCCTCGGGCCGCATCATGCACCGCCGCGAAAACGCCTTCGGCGATGTCGGGATCGTCGCTCCAGTCCACCGCGTGCAGACGATGATTGATGTAAGCCTCGCTCTCGTCTTCATCCATCGGCTGGAGTCGATACGAGGCGACGATGCGTTGGCGCAGTTGTTCGAGGTGATTGTCGACCATGGTCTGGCGCAACTCGCTTTGTCCGACCAGGAAAACCTGCATCAAGGCGCGGCCATCGAGCTCCAGATTCGAAAGAATACGCAGCATTTCCAGTGCCGCCGGCGTCAGCGTCTGCGCTTCGTCGACCACCAGCAACGCATGCGTGTGACGGCTGCACAACGCAATCAGGTGGCGCTTCACGTCCTGCAGCAGCGCTTCCTTGCTGCGATCCTCGAACGGCAAATCGAATTCCGATGCGACGGCCGGCAGGATGTCTTCGCCGTCCAGATTGGCCGATGCCATGCTGGCAATGGCGATGTCGCGGTTCGAAAGCGACTCGAGAAGCTTCTGGATGAGCAGCGTTTTTCCGGTCCCGACCGCACCGGTGATCATCACGAACCCCTCGCCCTGCTCCAGACCGTAGAGCAGGTAGGACATCGCGCGCCGGTGACCCTTGCTCGGAAACACCATTCCCGCATCCGGGGTCAACCGGAACGGTTTGCCACGCAACTTGTAAAAGGCTTCGTACATAACGACCTCAAAACAGGTGGGTCCAGCTCACGTAGAACACGTTGACCCGGTAGTCGTGCGCACCCGGAACCGGTGAATAGACGTTGCTCGATTCGTTGCGCCACTGAAATTTCACGAAGTCGTGCGGGTTGAACTGGTGCACAGCGGTGATTCGGCCATAGCGCCGGTAAGTCACCTGGCCGTCGGTGAAGCGATAGCGGCGCCAGCCGATGCCGGGCGTCAACGTGGTATGCGGCCCGAGTTGGAACATCCAGCTCAGACGCGCATTGGCGATCTTCTCGCGTCCAGTGTCACGCAGTAGGTAGTCACGTGACTCGTCATACGCCAACAGCTCCAGCCGCCCGTGCGGCATCTGGTAACCGACCCTGGCGGTGGCCCGTTTCATGAGGTAGATGTGGCGCTCGAACAACGACGGGATCGGCGTTTCCGTATCAAGATCACCCAGCATTTGTGTCGGGTTGCGGTTCAGCAACTGCTGGTTGAGGTCCGTTGGCGTCTCCTCGTACTTGATGGTCGTCGTCAGTCGCGCCGCCTCATGAACCCAGGACAAGAACGCGCTGCGCCCATAGAACCGATGTCCGCCCGTGACCTTGAATCGATTGCGACTGTTGGACCATGTCACGCCCACTTCCCAGAATGGCGCACCCAACGTCTCCACCCGGCCATCGGGCCGATATTTGTTTTCCTTGCCGACGTTTGCCAGGACGCGGACGTGATTGCCGACCTGGCGTGATACCCCCAACTGCGCACGCGCAAACTTCAAATCTCTGCCGCGATCGGGCTTCATGCGCTGCGCGGCATATTCCAGGTCCCAGCCCCACCGTTCGTCTTTCGGGCTGACCAGGCTGAACTGCACCGTATCGCTGCTGACGTCCGGTATTCCCGCCAACGCACGGGGTCGATCAGGGTCGGGGCTGTGCCCGCGAATACCGTCGCGGTTGTAAGTCACCCAACCCTTCGTGTAGCGCAACGTCAACATGCCCGCACGGCCAAGCTTCTGCATCCAGTAGGGACTGAGCGTGGCACTGGCCACATTGGCCTGATTGCCACCGAGATAAAACGTGCCGGAACCGGAAGGCAGGCGATCATTGATGACCTGGCGGCCGTAAAACGCGGTACCGTCGAGGAACAGATGCTGCGGCAGAATATTGAGCGTCCCTCGCGCCTTCAGGTGCTGCGCCAATTGCCGGGTATGCACGTCGCCGACGTACTGGTAGCCGGTCAGCCGGTAATCCAGCATGCCGGAAAGACGCGGGCCGCTGTATGCGGCCTTGACGAACGGCTGCACGGTCGTGATCCAGCTCGACTGTTGCGGCCGGTCGCCGCCGGCCAAGCGGAGATTGTCGGTGTGGAGCTCGCCAAGCGTGACACCCGTGACCAGACCCGGCTCGTTCTCGCTGGGTTGCCGGATCACGCCCGGGGGCAGGTTGTCCGCAACCTTCCCCTGTTCGGTGCTGCGCAAATCTTGTGCAGGCGGGGTGCCCGGGGGCGCCACTTCTTGAGCCGCGGCACTTGTCAGCCATCCCCCCAGAACCATCGAGGACAGTACAACCGGAGTCGTGAAAGCACGCATTCATGCCTCCTCATCCGGATCAGCGGAATAGTAGTTGCTGTAATAGCTGTAGTAGTGGTTCTCGCTGGCCGGCAAGCGGCTCTTGTTGAGGACCAACCCCACATATTGAGACTCGTTCACGCTTTGCAACGCGACCTTCAGCTCCTGCTGGCGCGTTCTGCCGGCCGCCACCACCATGACCACCTGGCCCATGTGCGAAGCGATGACCTGCGATTCCGAGGTCGCCAACAGGGGCGACGAATCGAACACCACCAGACGCTGCCGATTGCGGCCGCCCAGGGATTCGAGCACGTATTGCATCCGGCGGCTGCGGAACAACTCGGCCGTCAGCGCGTGGCGCTTGCCGGTGGGGACCACCTTGAGCCTCGGCACATCGGTGTCGACGATCGCTTCGACCGGTTGGTGGGTTTCATCGACCAGGACATCCATGAGCCCGATGTGCTTGTCGAGGCCGAGCACGCGGGTGATGTTGGCCTTGGGAATGTCACTGTCGACCAGCAACACTTCGAAATCCGGTTCACGAGCCAGGCTCAAGGCGAGATTCATGGCCGTGAAGGTCTTGCCCTCGCCGGGCACGGCGCTGGTCACCAGAATACGGTTGGCATGAGCATAAAATTGCGCCCCGCTCGTCGATCCGGCATTGTCCAGAATCGGCCGCTTCACACGTCGCAACTCGTCACCCAGCCGGTTTTCCGCTTCCTTTTCCATCGGCAACAATCCGGATCGGCGCAGTGCGGCAAAATCCACATGCCACGGCTCGCGCGTTTCCTCGGATGGTTCCGTCACGGTGATCTTTTCCCGGGAACGCTCGATGGTCGTGGCGACGGGCGATGCGTCCTTCGGCTCATCCTGCGGCAGCCCTTCCGGCGACGCGCCGGACGGCGCATCGGCCTGAAGATTTTTCAGCCGTTCGGCCGCTTTCTCGACAATGCTCATGACATCCCCCCGCCAAGCACGTGCCGAAGCACTTGTGACAAATATCCGTTGTATGCAAAAGCCACGGCCACGACCACGGCCAGCAACCCGACCACGACGCAATACCCCGTCACCTCGCGTCGTCTGCCTGCCTCGCGCTTGTGCGAAGACATCAGGCTGAACGTGCCGATGACCGGATAATCGTCAAAGTCACGCAGGCTTTTGAGGCTGGTGAACACCGGCTTGATCTTGTGCAGGAAAAAGCCGAACACGAGCGCAATGCCGATGGCGAACACGAACACGACCAGCAACAGCAATCCGCGATGCGGCCCGACCGGAAGCAGCGGCACGATCGGCGGGCTGATGATGCGAAACTTGAGGTTGTTGCCGCTTTGTACCGCCTGCTGAGACATCCTGGCCTTGTTGAGGCGCATGACCAGATCGTCGTACTGGTTCTTGGTGGTCTGGTAATTGCGCGTCAACCGCTGCAGGGTGACCTGGTTCGCGGTGACCTTGTCGGCATTGCTCTTGATTTCGGCGACACGCTGCTTCTGGGCGGCGATCTGCGAAGCCAATGCCGCCCGTGGATTGCCGCCGGAGCGGGTCACTACCGTGCTGGTCTGCGGATTCTCCAGATAACTCTCGCGCCTCGCTTCGAGGTCCTTGATCATCCGGCGGGTCGAGACAACGCCGGGATATTGCTCGGTGTAGCTGAGAAGCAGGCTGTTGAGCTTCTGCTTGTACGCCGCGATCTGCTTGTCGATATCCTGGATGCGTGGATCCGCCAGATGACGTACGGTCGCCCCCCCGGTACCCGCCCGCGCATATTGGCTTTGCAGGCTGGCCAACCGATCCTGCGCCTCGTCGAGCCGCGAGGAATAGTTGCCGCTTCCATCCTTGCCGGGCAGAAAATCCATGTGCGACTGCCTGAACGTGGCGAGTTTCTTGTCCGCTTCGTTCAACCGGTTGCTGTAAGCGTCGACTTGCTGCTGCAGAAAAACGCGCGCCGAGTGATTGGAGGCCGTGTTTTCGCCCAGGGTGTTGTTCATCAGGATCTGCACGAACGCCTGCACCACCGCTTTGGCCATCTTCGGATCGGCGTCCGTGTAGCTGATCTCGTAGAGATTGCGGACACCGGCGTTCCTGACCTGCACTTTCACCCCCAGCCGGTTCAACAACTCGTCCTTGCTTTCCGGACTGGTGGCCCGCAACGACAAACCGGTTTCGTCCGCCACGGTTTCCAGATTGGGCCGGGCAAGCAGGGTCTGGGTGATGATCTGCAACCGCTGGCGCACATCCGGATGAACCGAAATGCCGTGCAGCAACGGGTTGGTCAATGCGTTGGTATCGGCGTACACCACGGCGCTGGATTCATACTTGTCCGGCAAGCTGAAAACCAGCAACGCGCCCACGATCACCACGCACCAGGCAATAATCAACGCGTGCCATCGATAGCGCCATGCCGCACGGGCCTCCAGCAGCACGTGCTGAAACAATTCATGAAAGTCGATAGATTGCTTCTGCATGATCGTTGTCCTTTGTGCAGAGTTGCCTGCCAGGCGTGCGGCGCGCGTTACAGCAGCGACTCGGGAATGATCAAAATGTCGCCCGGGTGCATCCGGATGTTGTATTTGACGTCGCCATCCATCAGGTCGGCGAGTCGCACCGGTATGGTCCGTTTGCTGCCATCGGGCATCTGGCGCACGACCTTGGCGTTGTTGCCCGAAGCGAACTTGGTCAGACCGCCGACGTCGATCATCACGTCGAGCAAGGTCATGCCGTTGCGATACGAAAGTGCCTTGGGCGTGGTGGCCTGCCCGACCACACGCACCTGCTGGCTGTAGGCGCCGACGAAGTTCTTCACGATGACGGTCACCAGTGGCGAGCGAATGTACTGGCTCAGCGACTGGTTCAGATCATCCGCCAATTGTTCGGGCGTTTTGCCCGCGGCCATGATCGATTGCACCAGGGGAATGGAAATGCGTCCGTCCGGGCGTACCGGAACCGTCGTGCTCAACTTGGGGTTGTCGCGGACAAAAATCTCCAGCGTGTCGCCCGCACCGATAATGTAATGTTCGGCCGTCGGCGCCTGTGAAGACGCCATGCTGTCGACGGTCGGCGCCGTGGAGCAGCTGCTCAGGAGCAACATGCCGACGGCGACGACAACCCAGCCGAGAACGTTCTTTCGCGATAGTGATGTCATTGTCTTGCCCTCTCCGATTTCAACGCGCACCGCGTCCGAACAACACCACCTCGACCGTCTGGATCAGGATGGCCATGTCGAACAACAAGTCGTGGTTCTTCACGTAGAACAGGTCGAACTTCAATTTTTCCTCGGCGTCCTCGAACGAGGAGCCGTAGGGATAGCGCAGCTGTGCCCAGCCGGTCAGGCCCGGCCGCATGCAATGTCTGAGCGAGTAGTAGCGGATGCGCGTGTTGAAGTCGTCGACGAATTGAGGCCGCTCGGGACGCGGACCGATGATGCTCATGTGCCCGCTCAACACGTTCCACAGTTGCGGCAACTCGTCCATCCGCGTCTTGCGGATAAAGCGGCCGACGCGAGTGACGCGATCATCGTTCTGGCTCGCCCAACGCGCCACGCCGCCACTCTCGGCGTCGACGCGCATGCTGCGAAACTTGACCAGATAAAAGGTTCGCCCGTTTTCGCCGACACGTTCCTGACGATACAGAATCGGCTGGCCGGGACCGGATTCAAGCCGGATGGCCAGCGCCGTCAACAGCATCAAGGGCCACGTCAACAGCAACAGGAGCGACGCGACCAGCAAATCGAAGCAGCGCTTGATGGCACGTTGCAGCCGCGAAATGTTGAATCCTTCGGAAAAAGCCAACCATGACGGACTGACGAGGCTCATCGTGATCGTGCCCGCCTCGCGTTCGAAAAACGCCGCCAGCTCCGTCACCACGACACCATTTTGTCGACACATCAGGAGCGCATCGCACGACAAGGCCCCGCGCCGATCGTCCGGGCCCACGACAACCTCGTCCACACCCAGGCGACGCGTCCATTCGGACATCGATTCGCTCAGATCGAGAACCGCTTCGGCCGGAACCACCACCGGGTCGTTCCCCACCGGCACATAGCCCAGAATCTTGAAACCGCGCTGGTCGATCTTTTCGCAAAGTTTGCGCTTGACTTCCGCGGCACGGTGACCGGCACCAAGCACGACGACACGTCGTTTGAAGCGTTCGGCATCGACAAAACTCAGGAAAACGACTTGCCAGAAAATCAAGGCCAGGAAGCCGAGCGCAAGCGCGATGCCCAGTACCCCCCGTCCCACATAGGCCACCGGAATCGCGTAATACAACACCGTCAGCACGACCCAGCTGAACATGAACGCGACAACCTGACGATTCAGTCTCCTGAACCAGCTTGCCTGCAGATGGGTCTGGTACAGGCCCAGCGCAACCATGACCAGCACCAGGACCAGGGCGATCGGCAACGGGCGCCAGCTCAGGCCGTCGAGGAAATTCGACTGGACCTGCGGATGGCCCCAATAACGCAGCATCACGGCCGCGTAGACGCACCCCAGCAGCAGCAGCGCATCTACCAGAACCAGCAGGATCTGCCACTGAAAAGCCCGTTGTCGGAACCATCGATACATTTGGAATCCCCCTTTTGCCACTCGTTTCGCAAGGAGCCAAACGAGAGCGCGAGGCAACTGATAATACTCAAATTGTGACGCAGTTCAAGTTTTATGATATTCAATATGCGTGAGTTCACAGTTTCAGGGGGAGAAAAGGCCAATGGCCACGCCACTCGACGCGTTTCTGAACACTTCGGAAATGGCGTTGCGAGCGCCGGGCGGCGCCCTGCACCGCACCGAAATGCCGACACCGACGGACGCAACCGCCGGCGCCGGCTGGCACAAACAGCGTGTGAGGCCGGTACTGTTCCCGATGCAAACGGCTTCGGGGGGCTTGTGATGATCCGGCGAATTCTGGTCGTTTGCGTAGGCAACCTTTGCCGCAGTCCCATGGCTGAGGTGTTGTTTCGCCACTGCCTGCCAGACGTGAAGGTGTCCTCTGCCGGGCTGGCCGCCTGGAGTGGCGAGCCGATGGCCTCGCATGCGCTTGACGTGCTCGCCGCTCACGATCTGAAGGGCGACCACCACGTGGCACGGCAGTTGTACGACGCGTTGATTCGCCAGGCCGACCTGATCGTGTGCATGGAGCATGATCAAGTCGATGCATTGAAACGCCACGCCCCACATGCAGCCGATCGCATTTTCCTGCTCGACCACTGGCTGCAACGGGAAGACATTCCCGATCCGTTTCGCCAGTCGCGGGCCGCGTTCGAGAGCGCCTACGACGCCATCGACCGTGCCGTCCGGAGCTGGCTCCCCCACATCCGTCCCGGATGAATGCACCCCGCTTGTATCCGGCAAGTCACGCCCATCCGCTGCGTGGCTTGCCGTTCGAGTCGCCGCCGCGCCATGATGCAAAAAGACGGTGCCGGCATTTCCGATCGCTCGTCCATCACGAAGGAACCTTTCATGCCCTCACTCCACGATATGAAATTGGCCGTCGTCGGCCTGGGATACGTCGGCCTGCCTCTGGCCGTCGAATTCGGCAAGCAATTCGGCGTGACCGGATTCGACATCAACAAGGAGCGGGTCGCCGAACTGCACGCCGGAACCGACCACACCCGTGAAACGTCCGCCGAGGAACTGGCGTCGGCGACGCATCTTGTCTACACGTCCGACCCTGCCTCGCTGGATCCGTGCAACGTGTTCATCGTCACCGTTCCGACACCCGTCGATGAACACAAGCGCCCCGACCTGACGCCGCTGGTCAAGGCCAGCCGGACCATCGGCGCGCATCTCGGGAAAGGCGACGTGGTGATCTACGAATCAACCGTTTATCCCGGCGCGACGGAAGAGGTGTGCGTCCCCGAACTGGAACGCGTTTCCGGGCTGGAGTTCAACAAGGATTTCACGGTCGGATACAGCCCCGAACGCATCAACCCCGGCGACAAGGAGCACCGGGTAAACGACATTCTCAAGGTCACGTCCGGCTCCACGCCCGAAACCGCCGAGTTCGTCGACCACCTCTACCAGCAGGTGATCACGGCCGGCACGCACAAGGCGTCGTGCATCAAGGTCGCCGAGGCGGCCAAGGTCATCGAAAACACCCAGCGCGACATCAACATCGCCTTGATCAACGACCTGGCCAAGCTGTTCAACAAGCTCGGCATCGACACGCTGGAAGTTCTCGAAGCGGCCGGCACCAAATGGAACTTCCTGCCGTTTCGACCCGGCCTGGTCGGCGGCCACTGCATCAGCGTCGACCCGTATTACCTCACCCACAAGGCGGCGCAGGTCGGACATCACCCCGACCTGATTCTCGCCGGTCGGCGCACCAATGACGACATGGGACGTTACGTCGCCCATGAAGTGATCCAGTTGATGGTGCGCAAGGGCATCAATCCGGTCAACGCACGCATTCTGCTGCTGGGCCTGGCATTCAAGGAAAACTGCCCGGATCTGCGCAATACACGCGTGGTGGACATCATCGCCACGCTGCAGGGATACAACACGAATGTCGAGGTGCATGATCCCTGGGTCGATGCCGAGGCCGCCGAACGCGAATATGCCGTATCGCTCGTGGCCGAACCCGAGAGAGGCAGTTATGATGCCATTATCCTGGCCGTGGGCCATCGCCAATTCGTCGACATGGGAATCGATGGCGTGCGCGCGTTGGGCAAGCCGACGTCGGTGGTGTATGACGTCAAATGCGTCCTGCCCGGCGACCGCGTCGACGGCCGTCTGTGAACCATCGGGAATATCCGCATGAAAGTACTGGTAACGGGAACCGCCGGTTTCATCGGCTCGCACGTGGCAATGAAACTGCTGGCGCGCGGTGATGAAGTCATCGGCATCGACAACCTCAACGATTATTACGATGTCGAGCTGAAAAAAGCGCGGTTGGCGCGCTTCGCGGACAACCCCGGTTACACGCACGTCACGGCGGATCTGGCCGATCGCGAGGCCATCGAGAATGTCTTCAAGACGCACCGGCCGCAGCGGGTCATCAATCTCGCCGCACAGGCCGGCGTACGCTACGCGGCGGAAAACCCGCATGTGTACGTGTCCAGCAACGTCAACGGGTTTCTGCACATCCTCGAAGGTTGCCGACAACATGAGGTGGAGCACCTGGTGTTTGCATCCACCAGCTCCATCTACGGTGCCGACCGGAAAATGCCGTTCTCCGAACACCAGCCGACCGAACACCCGTTGACACTCTATGCCGCAAGCAAGAAAGCCAACGAAGCCATGGCGCACGCCTATGCGCATTTGTACGACATTCCCTGCAGCGGGCTGCGGTTTTTCACCGTCTACGGGCCGTGGGGGCGTCCGGACATGGCGTTGTTCCTGTTCACCGAATCGATCCTGGCCGGCAAACCGATCAAGGTTTTCAACCACGGCCACCACCGCCGCAGTTTCACCTACATCGACGACATCGTCGAAGGCGTGATCCGGGTGCTGGATCATGTCCCCGCAAAAAATCCCGACTGGAACGGCCTCGCACCCGACCCCGCTTCCAGCGGCGTCGCACCCTACCGCATCTTCAACATCGGTCAGCAACAAACCATCGAACTGATGCGCTATATCGAAGTGCTGGAACAGTCCCTCGGCAAAAAAGCCAACATGGAGTTGTTGCCGCTGCAACCCGGCGACGTGCCCGACACCGAAGCCGATGTCTCGGAGCTTTCCGCCGCCGTCGGCTACGAGCCCGTCGTGTCGGTGGACGAAGGTATCCCGCGGTTCGTGCAGTGGTACAAGGATTATTACCACCAGTGACCTGACTCCGTCGCTGTTCAGGCCAGTCCGCGGGGGTAATCAAC
The DNA here is from genome assembly GCA_964608595.1 of uncultured Rhodanobacteraceae bacterium. Classification (GTDB taxonomy): domain Bacteria; phylum Pseudomonadota; class Gammaproteobacteria; order Xanthomonadales; family Rhodanobacteraceae; genus Oleiagrimonas. The sequence goes on along the minus strand of CAZSOU010000004.1, from coordinate 19,119 downwards.
CCGGCGGTCATCGTCTTCGACGAAATCAGTCGTCGCGCAAACGCGGATCACGAGCCAGCTCGGCGGCTTCCCGGCGTTGTTGGCGTTCGGCGTCGAAGAAACGTTGCACCTGGTTGCATATCTCGCGCGTGCCTTCGCGCAGACCGGCCGAGATGAGAAACCACGGCGCTTGCCAGTCCAGGCGTTTCAGGATGTCGGCCACGACATCGTCCCGGGTTTCCTTGTCGAGCATGTCCGACTTGTTGAGCACCAGCCAGCGTGGACGTTGCAGCAACGCATCGTCGTATTGCGCCAGTTCGCGCGTGATGGCTTCGACCTGTGCGACCGGATCGCTTCCGTCCACCGGCGCGACATCCACCATGTGCAGCAACAAGCTGGTGCGCGCGACGTGTTTGAGGAACTGGATACCGAGGCCGGCGCCGTCGGCCGCACCCTCGATCAGACCCGGAATGTCGGCGATGACGAAACTGGAATCGGGACCACTGCGCACGACACCCAGGTTGGGGTGCAACGTGGTGAATGGATAATCCGCCACGCGCGGCGTTGCCGCCGAGACAGCGCGAATGAAGGTGGATTTGCCGGCATTGGGGAAGCCCAGCAAACCGACATCGGCCAACAGTTTCAGTTCCAGCCGCAGCTCGCGTTCATCGCCCGGCGTACCCGGCGTGGCTTTGCGCGGCGCGCGGTTGATCGAGCTTTTGAAGTGGATATTGCCGAGGCCACCCTTGCCGCCCTGCGCCACCTTGAGACGCTCGCCGTGCACGGTCAGATCACCAATGGTTTCGCCAGTGTCCACGTTGGTGATGACGGTGCCGATCGGTACGCGCACCACCAGATCATCGCCGCCTTTGCCATAGCGGTCGCTACCCATGCCGTCCTGACCCCGCTCGGCTTTGAAATGTCGCTGGTGGCGAAAATCGATCAGGGTGTTGAGACCTTCGTCAGCCACCAGCCAGACCGAACCGCCGCTGCCACCGTCGCCGCCATCCGGGCCGCCCTTGGGCACGTATTTTTCACGCCGGAAGCTGGCGCAACCATTGCCGCCGTTGCCGGCTTTGACTTGGATTCTGGCTTCGTCGACGAATTTCATGGTGGGATCGATAGTGCGGGATGAAAGGGATGGTCGGAACCGGGAAGCGGAGCGCGCCGTCTGCTTATGCTACTAGGAGCCTGGGCCACACGAACCGAGTGAGTGAGGCAAAACCGTTTTGAGACAGGTTTTTCATCGTCCGAGACGAATAACTGCAGTCATTCAACGAAAATGAGCGGAAAAGATGACCAAAACCGCGAAGCCGCAGCCGCTTGGGTTTCTGCAGTCCAGGCTCCCAGGCTTGCTCCGGGGCATCACTTGCGCCTGGAGCCGCTTTCACCATGCGCTGTTCCCGACCCGGCATTCCCGTCAAACAAACAAAACCCCGCGCGATGGCGGGGTTTTGCCATGTACCGGTGATATCCGGCTGATCAGTTCGGGAGAACGTCCACGAACTTGCGGTTCTTGGGGCCGCGGGTCTTGAACTGGACCTTGCCGTCGACCAACGCGAACAACGTGTGATCACGACCCAGACCCACGCCGACGCCGGCATGAAACCTGGTGCCGCGCTGACGCACGATGATGTTGCCGGCCTCGATGGCCTGGCCGCCGTAGATCTTGACGCCGAGGTATTTCGGATTGGAGTCGCGACCGTTCTTGCTGGAGCCTACGCCCTTTTTATGTGCCATGGTTGCCTACTCCTGAATTATTTGGAAGCCGAGATGCCGGTGATCTCGATTTCGGTGTAATGCTGGCGGTGACCCTGCCGCTTCATGTGATGCTTGCGGCGGCGGAATTTGATGATGCGCACTTTCTTGCCGCGGCCGTGGCTGCGAACCTTGGCGCTGACGGTGGCGCCATCGACGATCGGCGCGCCCACGGTCACGTCCTCGCCTTCACCGACCATCAGAACCTGATCGAAAGTGACGTTGCTGTCGACGTCGGCGTCAAGCTTTTCCACCCGCAGGTATTCGCCCTGCATCACGCGGTACTGCTTGCCGCCTGTCTTGATGACTGCGTACATGATTTGACCCTTCTGTCGTTCTTCTTTGGTGTTTCGCCATTGGCGAACCGGCGATTTTATCGGCAAACGCCCGTGCAGCGCAAGTTTCCGGGCCGTGAACGTATCCGGACGGCGGATCAACCGCTCTCGACGCCGATTTGCGGCAGCAGCAGGCGAATCCGGTGGGTACCGCCATCATTGACAAACGATACGCTGTCGCCCTCGACAACTGCGCCATCCAGCCACAGGCCCGGGGTTTGCCCGCCCTGGTCGCGTCGAATCTCGATTTCGTACGTATCCGCGCCATGGCGGTAGCAAACGCGACAATGCGGCCAATCGGCCGGCAGGCAAGGTGCAAGATGCAGGCTGTCGGCACTGACCGTCATCCCGACCAATGATTGCAACGCGAAACGCAGCATCCAACCGGCCGAGCCGGTGTACCAGCTCCAGCCGCCGCGACCGCGACATGCGTCGTTCCAATAGACATCGGCCGCGATCACGTAGGGTTCGAGCTGGTAACGCTGAACGCCGTCATTGTCGACGGCATGCTTGATCGGGTTGAGCAGATGGAATATCTGCCACGAGCGATCCGTGTGGCCGGCATGCGCGCACGCCATGGCGTACCAGATGGCGGCATGCGTGTATTGACCGCCGTTTTCGCGAATGCCCGGCACGTAGCCCTTGATGTAACCCGGGTCGAGCTCGCATTGGTCGAACGGCGGATCAAACAGTTGCAACAAGCGCGCTTCAGGCCGCAGCAAGTGATCGTGCACGGCGTCGAGTGCCTGCGCACGACGCTCGCGGGTCCCGGTCCCGGTCAACGTGGCCCAGCTTTGCGGCAGCGAGTCGATGCGACATTCCTCGCTGTCGGCGGAACCCACGACGGTACCGTCGTCGGCCCAGGCGCGGCGATACCAGTCGCCATCCCAGGCATGCTCCTCGATGCGGGCTGCCAGCATTTCGGCTTCGTCATGGCAAATCTGCAGCAGCACCCGATCGTCGCGCCGCTCTGCCACCGGCGCAAAACGGTGCAGTACGTCGATGAGGAAAAACGCCAACCAGACGCTTTCGCCGCGCCCTTCGAGACCCAGACGGTTCATGCCGTCGTTCCAGTCGCCACAGCCGATCAGCGGCAGGCCATGTTCACCGAAACGCAAGCCATGCAGAAGCGCGCGCCTGGCATGTTCATACACGCTGGCCGATGCCCCTTCCTCGGCAAAGTCGTACCAGGACTCCTCGCCGGGCGCGGGCGCGCGCCCGGCCCGGCACGGACCATCGACATCCAGAAAGCGCGTGTCGCCGCACGCGTCCCGGTACTGTGCCAATGCCCATGGCAGCCACAGGAAATCGTCGGAAAACCGTGTACGCACGCCACGTCCGTGCGGCGGGTGCCACCAGTGCTGCACGTCGCCGGCGCCAAATTGGTGCGCGGCCGCGCGCAGGATCTGCTCGCGCGCGTACGCGGTGTCGTACGGCAGCAACGACACGCAGTCCTGCAGTTGGTCGCGAAAGCCGTACGCCCCGCCGGACTGGTAGAAGCCACTGCGTGCCCACAAGCGGCAGGCAATGGTCTGATAGGCAAGCCAACCGTTGATGAGCAGATTGGTGGCCTGGTCCGGTGTCTCGACAACCACGCGATTCAATCGATCGCGCCAGTCGGCCTGGACCCCAGCAAGCTCTTCCCGTGCCGAAGCCACGTCGACAAATTGCTTGACGAGCCGCTCGGCATGGGCCGCATCATCACCCGCGCCCAGAATGAAAACCAGCGTCGTGCGTTCGCCGGGCGCCAGCGCCACACGGCTCTGCAGTGCCGCACACGGATCCAGGCCGCCGCCAGTGGCACCATCGAGTTCCGCGACATGCAGCCCGGCCGGATCAGCCATGTTCCGATTACGACCCACAAAAGCGGCGCGATCGGCGCTCAGCGAATGCACCCTGGAGGTAGCGAAAAATCCCATGCGTGCACTGAAACTGTCGTTGTAGCGGTTCTGCGCGAAAATCGCCCTCCCGTTGCTGCCGGGCCGGGTACGCACGTGCGGCGCGCACGCCGCACGTTGCTCGCCGAGTACCCATTCGACATAGCCGAACAGTGACAAATGGCGCGTGTGCATGCTGTCGTTGTGCAATTCGACCAATGTCAGCTTGAGCGGTTCATGCCGGGCGACGAACACGGTCTGTGTACTGACGATGTCTTCACGACGCATGACGTGGCGGCTGTAACCGAAACCGTGGCGTGCCTCGGCCGCCCCACCCGGCACCGGCCACGGCGTTGGCGACCAGAACGTGCCGCGATCATCATCACGCAGATAGAAAGCCTCGCCACTCGTATCCAGCAGTGCATCGTTGTACCAGGGCGAGATCCGGAATTCGCGCGCATTGCCCGCGAAACTGCAAGCTGCCCCGCGTTCGGAAACCACGCACCCGAAAGCCGGATTGGCAAGCACGTTGCACCAGGGCTTGGGCGTCTCGCGCCCTGCTTCGACGCGGATCACGTATTCACGGCCATCCGGAGAGAATCCACCGCACCCGTTGTCCTGCCCGAGCGGTCGCGACACGGCCAGAGCCGGCGATGGATCGGCCATGCGCCATTTTTGTCGGGTGACAACGGCCGTATGTGGTGTCTCGCGCGGCAATTGCTCCGCCATGCTGCCGCGCTCGCCATGAAACACCAAACGCGCCACGCCCAGCAACAACTGGCGGTCCACGAGACTGATGTGCTCGACATGGCGCACGTAGACGCCGCCGGGCTGATCGACCAGTGACGCATTGGTGCCCGCGCCGACAAGGCTCATGATGCGATCGTTCAACTCCTGACGGTAGCCTGCGGCCTCTTCGTTCCAGATCACCAGATCGACCTTGATGCCGTGCATGCGCCAATAGGCATGCGCGTTGAGGGCGCTGCGCACGAGGGGCATGTGACCAAGGCTGCCGGCCCGCACGATCATGATGGGCAAATCACCCGAAATACCGAACTTCCACAAACCCGACTGGCCAGCCTGGCGCTCGGTCATGTTGTGATGGCGGCGCCAACGCGGATCGGCATGAATGATGGAACTGGCCAGCCGGGCAAACAACTTGCGCTCGCCGCGACCAAGGTTGAGTTGATGCGCGATGACCTGCTCGCGGGTCCAGGCCAGATCGAACACGCGCGTCCCCATGCGACCGTCGGCATAACGTTCGGCCAGCGCCACGGTTTCGTCACGGTCGGCGCCGACACCCACCACCAGGTCAAAACTGATACTTTGCCCGGGTTCCAGCGCCACTTCACGGCGCACGGCCGCGATCGGATCGAGTACCACGCCCACACCATTGGCCAACGCCGCACCGGCCAACAACGCCTGCGGCCGACCTGGCGTACCGCCACGGCCGATGAAGACATCCCGTCGGGTTTCAAAATCCGGCTCGGGCATGTCGCCCGTCGAGGCCGTGAAAAGATGCATGAATACCGGCGGCGATTCGGTGGCGCTGCGCGGCCGGCGACGCGCAAGCAAGGCTTGCGACGCCGCAATATATTCGGTCTGCACGAACAACTTGTTGAACGCCGGATGCGCGGCAATATCACGCTGTGGCGCGAGTCCCCACTCCAGATAACTGCACAAGACCAGACGACGTCGCGTGCCGCTTTGATTGGTGACGGTGATGCGCCGCATTTCCACATCGTCTTCGGCCGACACCGCCATCCGCGTATGCGTCTGGATGCCGTGGTCACTGCGCAGGAACTCGGCATTGGCCTGGCCGAACGTGGCGCGGTAATCATCGCCGCCGACCACCGGCTGCCAGGTATTGCTCCACAGATGACCGCTATCGAGATCCTGCACGTAACAGAAGATGCCTTCGCCGTCACGCACGCCGTCACCACGCCACGGGTTGATCGCCAGTTCGTCGAACTGGCTGTAACCGGCTCCGGTCTGCGACACCACGACGTGATAACGGCCGTTGGACAACAACTGCAATTGCGGCACGGTCGTATCCAGGCGGCGAATGACGCTGGCGGCGTCGGTCGGCATCGTCGCACGCGGCGTGTCTTCCCTGCGCAGCGTGTCTGCATCGATGGCCAGCACCGCCGGCACCTTTTCCTGCAGCAGAATTTGATTGGCGCGGAACATCGGCTCGCGCATGAAGCGTCGCTGCATGGGCCCGCCATTCAGAACCGCCGACAGTGCCAGAAGGGTCATGCCCTGGTGATGCGCCATGTGACTGCGCACGATGGCAAACTCGGCATCTTCGGGGACACGCGTGGCGGTATAGTCGAGCGCTTCGTAGTAGCCGAACCGATCCAGGGCATCCAGTCGCTTCAATTCACGCAGGTTGCGCGCCGCCGCCACCGGATCGATCATCGCCGCCAACGCACAGGCGTAGGGCGCCACCACCAGGTCGTCACCCAAGCGGCGCTTCAAGCCCAGGCCCGGCACGCCGAAGGCACGGTACTGATACACCATGTCCGCATCGGTGATGTTGTAGCCCGATTCGGAAATGCCCCACGGCACCCCCTGCTCACGTCCGAAAGCAATCTGGCGAGCCACTACGGCCCGCACGCTGCGATCGAGCAATGTGTTGCCGAACCGCGGCATGAACAACAACGGCATCAGGTACTCGAACATCGAGCCGCTCCAGGAGACCAGCGCCGGCTGCCCGGCGGCAAGCGTAAGCAGACGCCCGAGTGAAAACCACGATTTTCCGGGCAATTTCCCCTGTGCGATGGCGGCAAAGACGGTCAGCTGCGATTCGGATGCCAGAAGATCGTACGAGCCGGCGTCCAGCGCGTGGTGATCCGCATCGTAACCAATCGCCAGCAGTCCCTGACGCGGCCGATACAGGAAGCCGAACTCCACATCACCCAGTGCCCGGCAACGTGCAGCCAAGGCCCGCGCCCGGCTCAAGCGTGAGGCGATTTCGGCCCTGCCGGCAGCCTGTTCGCTCACCTGCCACCAGAAGGGCTCGTCCGCCACGTCCCGGTCAATTTCATCTTGCGCCGATGCAGGCGCCAGCACGTCCAGCTCCCGACTCCACGCCCGCACCTGAGCGATGAACGCGTCGCACCAGTAACGGCCATCCACCTCGCTTTCACCGAACGTGCATTGCTGCGCGTGTTGCCACAACGCTGGCAGCACCGAACGTGTTGCCGACAATCCCGCCGGCCGGGCCGCCAACAACGTGTCGACAGCCGCCGCCGCTTCATCCGTGCCGGTGCGCGCTTCACGACACACCTGCCAGGTCTCGGTCAAACCGCGCCAGACCGTGGCTGGCAGCACGCGCGATTCGGCCAGCATGTCCAGACCGCGAGCCAGCATCAGCAGACAGACGACGAGGTTGCCACTGTCCACCGTGGACACGTAACGCGGCGGCAACGGCTGCAAGGTGTCGATGTCGTACCAGTTGAAAAAGTGCCCGCGATGACGCGCCATCCGTTCCAGCGTATCCAACGTGTTTTCAATCCGGGCGAGCAAATCCGGCACCGTGATGTAACCGAAATCCCACGCCGTCATGGCACTGGTCAGGTACATGCCGATGTTGGTCGGCGATGTGCGCCGCGCCGTCAAACCGGCAGGAAACTGTTGATGATTGTCCGGGGGCAGATGGCGGCTTTCGGCATTGACGAATTGTTCGAAAAATCGCCATGTACGACGCGCCACGCCGCCGAGAAAAGCACGGTCGTCGGCGCCCAGGGACGCCACGTCACGCGGGCGGCGCGGGCGGCTGATGTCCCGCGCAATCCATGGCGACAACGCCCACAGCACCAGCAACGGCAACGCCGAAAACCAACTGGCGCCGTCCCGTCCAAGCAGCGCCAATGCCAGGACCAGAACCACCGCAAGAACAACCGCCGGCCACATGACGCGGTAATAGCCGCGCACGCTCAGCTGGGGCTGGCGCGAAAACGCATCCGCGGGGGTCCATTGCAGCAGTCGCCGACGGCTTATGAACATGCGCCACAACGACCGCACAATGGCATCGACATGATGTGCGGCCTCGTACGGCAACATGATCACGAACAACAAGGTTTGCTGCAGACGTTGCCGGGTACCTTCACGTTGCAGGCGCAGATGCACGCGCCACTCCATGCGGCGATTGCGCTTGAACAGATGACGGAAGGAAATCAGCAATGGCGATGCGAATGCCACGATCAGCACGACGGCCGTCCAATACAACGGCTGCGCACTGATCAGCCAGCCATCGACCAGCAGCACCAACATGGCCAACGGCACCAGACTGCGGCGCAGGTTGTCCAGTATCTTCCAACGCTGGTAGGCATCGAGTGCATTGCGTTGCCAGCGATTGCCCGGCCCGGGCGCCCACGGCAGCAGCCACGGCAGAATCTGCCAGTCGCCGCGAATCCAGCGATGTCGCCGGCGCATGTCCGTGACATAGCGATCAGGCTGGCGTTCGAACAGTTCCACGTCGCTGACCAGGCCGGTGCGCGCGTAACTTCCCTCCAGAAGGTCGTGACTGAGGATGAGGTTGTCCGGGAAATGCTCGTCGGTGGCGGCGACGAAGGCGTCGATGTCGTAGATGCCCTTGCCGACAAACGACGCCTCGCCGAACAGATCCTGATAGACGTCCGAAACCAGATGCGTGTACGGATCGAGACCGATCTGGCCACCAAAAAGCCGCGCATAGGTGCTGGCCGACTCGGCCGCCAACCCGACGGAAATGCGTGGCTGCAGCACGCCGTAGCCTTCCACCACGCAGCGTCGCCCCGCATCGAAACGCGGCTGGTTCAGCGGGTGCGCCATCGTTGCCACCAGCCGCTGGGCGGCCTCCGGCGGCAGTTCGCTGTCGGCGTCGAGCACGATCACGTAGCGGCAGGCGCGCAAATGTTCCGCCCTGCCCACGATCAACTGCATCGCCTCGTCGTCGCCGCGCAGATACCGGTTGAGATCGGCGATCTTGCCGCGTTTGCGTTCGCGCCCCATCCAGACCTTTTCGCCCGGATTCCACTGACGCCGGCGCAGAAACAATCCGAAACGCGCGGTCTCCCGGCCACCATGACGTTCGTTCAATGCCTTGATGGCGTTTACCGCTGTCCGTATTCGCGCAGCGTCTTCCGGTGATTCGCAAGCCGAAGCATCCGGCAGGTCGGCCAAAAGGGCGAAATACAGATTGTCGTCACGATTGACCAGTTGACGCACCTCCAGTGCCGCAACGAGCTCCTCTGTTTCCGCATCGCTGCCGAGCAGGCAGGGCACTGCCACCAACGTGCGCAGCGACTGGGGAATGCCATGTTCGAACGCCATGCGCGGCAACCGTTCCGGCGGTACCCACAGCGTCGCCAACCAGTTCACCAGTGATACGGCGACATGGCTCGCGGCAATGATCAGTGCCACCGCCATCACCGCGGTATTGAGCGGCGCGAATTCGTCGAGTCCTGGCGTTCCATAAAGCGCCAGCCCGAATGTCAGCAGCAGAATCGACCCCACATAGTCGAACAACGGGTAACGCTGACGCACGCGGATCCATCGCTCGGACAGCGAATGATGCGCGCCGAGATCCTGCTCCAGCGCACGCCGACCGAGGCCGATCAGCCAATACCCCACGTGACGACGACGCGCGGGGTCCCGACCGTGCGCCGCGTTCGCCGCCATCGCCACGGCACGCGCCGCCACGTCCCATTCGGCCAGCGATGCGTGCTTCGCCAACGCTTCCACCGCGTGCCGGTAATGGTCTCGCGTGGCAAAATCCATGTCGGCATAGACGCCGGCCGGATCATCGCGCAGATGCCGTTCGACCCTGCTGAGACCTTCCACCACGCGGCTCCAGTCGTACCTCCGGATCAAATGCATGCTGCGAATGCAGCTGCTGATCGTGACCTGCGCGGCCGCCAGGTCGCGATTGTCACGTTCGATCGCATCCGCGACGTGGGTGTGTCGTGCGGCCAGCTGCTGTTCAAGCCAGGCGAGCGCCAGACCGAGCGAAGCATGACCGCCGTGCAGCCGACGCTGAAACTCGCTCACCCACGCCGGCGACAAGGTCGGCTGGGCACGCGCCATGTCGGCCACGCCCAACACCAGATCAGCCGGGCGGTCGCGTGCCTGCGCCAAAATGCGTTCGGCCCATTCGCCGGCCCGCTCGGTGTCGTCCAGCCGGCGCACCAACGCATCGGCCAACGGCCGCAGACGCTCCAGCAACGCCAAACGCAACATCAGCGGCATGGCCCACAATTCGCCCAGGGTGAACGGCGTGTGCCTGTCCTGATATGCGGCCACATGCCGTCGCACGTCGCGCACCCGCACCCCGGTATCGGTGACATCGAGCATGCGCCGCATGACACGCAGCACGACGGGTTCGCGCCCGCCATCCGGTGCCGTGCAGGTCGGCAACTTGTTCCAGTAGCCGCGCGGCAGGCCGGCACGGATTTCCTTGATCTGTTCCTTGATGACGTAGAAGTGATCCAGCAACCATTCGGCAGCCGGTTCCAACGTGCTGCCCTCGCCCGCGGCGCCGCGGGCGGCCTGGAAAGCCGCGTCCAGGGAGGCGCCGACGTCGGCCAGACGCTGCTGCAGGCGGTCGGTCGCGCGCATTCTGGCGGGATCTACGCCCATGCCCGCATCCTGCCGGCACGCGCCGGCCAACAACGCAAACCGTTGCGCGTATGCTGGCAGACAAACAGGGTGCCGAAGGAGCTTTCAGTCACATGCCAGACCATCATCGTCTCGCTTTCCTGTTCGACGTCGACAACACGTTGCTTGATCATGATCGCGTCGAAGCCGACCTGCAAGAATGGCTCGACGGCACCGTCAGCCGTGGCGCCGCGCAAACGTATCGCCGCACCCACGACGCACTGCGCGACGAGGTCGGCCATGCCTGTTTTCTGGCCGCATTCGAACGTTGCTGGAGGGATTCGGCTCTTGACCCGCGCTGGCTCGGCGCGGCGCGCTTTCTGCTCGATTATCCGTTTGCCGAACAGTTGTATCCACATGCGCTGGACGCGCTCGAGCACGCCGCCGGCATGGGCACCACGGCGATCGTTTCCGATGGTGACGCGGTCATGCAGCCGCGCAAGATCGCTCGAGCCGGGCTGATGACGGCCGTCGAAGGGCGGGTGCTGGTGTTCTTGCACAAGCAAAACGAAACCGCCACCATTCGCGCCCGCGTGCCGGGCTCATGCCATGTCATGGTGGATGACAAACGCCGCTTGCTCGATCAGATGAAGCGCAACTGGGGCGACCGGCGCCTGGTGACCGTGCTGGTCCGCCAAGGCCACTATGCCGACGAGCAGGCGGACGACGACCTGCTGCAGCCGGACATCACACTCGAGCGCATCGAACAGTTCGTCGACCTGCCCCGCGAGGCGTTTGTGCAAGCCGCAAGCCGTGAATGAATGACAACACAGCATGAATCGGACGCTTCGCACTTCGTATCGGAGTGCACGGATCGTGCTATACCAACAACCCTAATCGAGGGAGGCGTCATGAGCGAAAAGATCAGTCCACTGGCAGGCAAGCCGGCACCGGATTCGATACTGGTGGATGTGGACAAGCTCCTTGATGCCTATGCCCAGCGCCATCCCGACCCTTCCGAGGCAGCGCAACGCGTGGCGTTCGGCACGTCCGGCCACCGCGGCAGCTCACTCGACGGCAGCTTCAACGACGACCATATTGCCGCCATCACCCAGGCCATCTGCGACCATCGCGTGGCCAACGCCATCGATGGTCCATTGTTCATCGGCATCGATACCCATGCCTTGTCGAAACCGGCTTTCGACACCGCGCTGGAAGTGCTGGCTGCCAATGGCGTCACCACGCTCGCCGCCACGGCAGGCGAGTTCACGCCCACCCCCGCCGTGTCGCTCGCCATCCTGATGCACAATCGTGATCGCGACGGCCGGCCGGCTGACGGCATCGTGGTCACACCATCGCACAACCCGCCCGACAATGGCGGCTTCAAGTACAACCCGCCCAACGGCGGCCCGGCCAGTACCCGGATTACCGGCTGGATCGAAAAACGCGCCAACGGTTACCTGGAAAAGGCGCTCGAAGGCGTCAAGCGTATGCCGCTTGCGCGCGCGCGCCGTGCTGACACCTCGCGCGAATACGACTTCATCGGCTCCTACGTCGACGCGTTGGCGGACACGATCGACTTCGCCGCCATCCGCGCGGCCGGCGTGCGCATGGGCGTCGACCCGATGGGCGGCGCCGGCGTGCATTACTGGGCACGCATCGCCGCGCAATACCGGATCGACCTCACTGTTGTCAGCGAGGAAGTCGATCCGCGGTTCGCGTTCATGAGCGTGGACTGGGACGGCAAGATCCGCATGGATCCGTCGTCCCGCTACGCCATGCAGCGACTGATCGGTCTCAAGGACAAATACGACGTCGCCTTCGCCTGCGATACCGATCATGACCGCCACGGCGTCGTCACCGCTAGCGCCGGACTGATGACGCCCAACCACTATCTGGCGGTACTTGCACACGTGTTGTTTCAGCGCCGACGTCAGTGGCCGGAGAACGCCGCTGTCGGCAAGACCGTGGTCAGCACCGCACTGCTCGACCGCGTCGCGAAAAAGCTCGGACGCAAACTGCATGAAGTCCCCGTGGGGTTCAAATGGTTTGCCGATGGTCTGCTCGACGGCAGCCTCGGTTTTGCCTGCGAGGAAAGCGCCGGCGCTTCGGTGCTGCGCATCGACGGGACGCCGTGGACGACGGACAAGGACGGCATCGTGCCGGCCCTTCTGTCCGCCGAACTCACGGCGCACGGTGGCCGCGATCCGGGCGAACTTTACGCTGCACTCACCGACGAACTCGGCGTGCCGTACGGCGACCGCATCCAGGCAAAGGCCGATGCTGCGCAGCGCGAGGCCTTGCGCAATCTGCACGCTGCAGACATCCGGATCGACAATGTGGCGGGCGACAAGGTCACCGCCAAAATCGATCACGCGCCCGGGAACGACGCGCCGATCGGCGGCATTCGCGTCAGTTGCGAAAACGGCTGGTTTGCCGCCCGCCCCTCGGGTACCGAAGACATCTACAAGATCTACGCCGAAAGTTTCCGCGACAAAAATCATCTGGCGACCATGCTGGACGAGGCCCAACACATCGTCGATGACGCTATCGCAGACGCTTGAATCCGCGCCGGCAACGCATTACTGCCATGCAACGGGGTTCAGTCATGAGCCGACATTTCCCGCTTCCGCACACCGGTCCGTCGGCGCTGCACCTGCTCGGCAATGAAACATGCGCCCTGCACGTTTCCAGCGACGGCAGCCGCGCGCTGACATGGCGAGGCAAGGCGATCAACCGCTGGCGCGCCGGTCGCGTTCCCAGTGGCAGCGACATGCTGCTGCGCGATGTCGACAGTGGCGAGCTGTTTTCGACCAGCGGCCAGCTCTACGGCGAAGATGCCGTTCACGGCGACACGTATTTCGAGCCTGGCCGCGTCCGCTTCGAACGTCGTTTCGAGGGACTGTCCAGCACACTCGATTGCGCCGTTGATCCACACCACGGTGGCGAAATGATACGGCTGGACATCCACAATACCGGCACCATGACACGTCATCTCGACGCATTGTCGACCATGGAATTGGTGCTGGGTGATGCCCGCAACGATGCCAGCCACCCTGCATTTTCGAAGATGTTCATCGTGACCGAAACCCGCGACGATGGACATGTGCTGCTTGCGCGCCGTCGCCCCGACAGCAATGACCAGCCAACCCTTTGGGCGGCGCAAGGATTCCGCATCGACGGCGTACGCCCCGAGGCCATCAGCCACGAAACCGACCGTGCTGCACTGCTGGGCCGCGATCGCGATCTTCGTGATGCGGCCATTTTCGAGACCGACATGGCCGACGCCGGCCATGTCGGCACCGTACTCGACCCGGTTTTCTGCAGACGGTTTCGCTTCAGATTGGCGCCGAATGCCCATGCCGGCATTACCATTCGTACCCTGGCGGGCCACGACGACAACGCCGTGCTGAAAGCGCTGGCCACGGCACTCGACGAAAACGCCGGCGACACACTCGACGCGGCCGCCAACGCCACCAAGGCGGCATGGCGCGCCTGCGATCTTGACGAAGACGACGCCGACGCCACGCTCGCTCTGGCCAGCGCCGTCGTTCATGCCGACAACCACTGGCGTGCCGATGTCGGCACGCGCCTGCGTGGCAAGGGCGGCCAACAGGCATTGTGGCCTTACGCCATTTCAGGCGACCGACCCATCGTGTGCCTGCGCATTGCCAATGCCGATGCCATCGGTTTGCTGCATGAATTGCTGAACGCGCAGGCATTATGGCTCGCGCACCAACTTGCTGCCGACCTGGTCGTCGTGCACGAGGCCGCTGCCAGCGAGGCCGTGCATGAGGAAGTCGCAATGCACGGCCCGGGTGACGATGCGGGTGTGCAAGTTTTCATTCTCGACGCCGACAAGCTCGACGACACCGCTCGCGACACGATTGCCAGTGCTTCAGCTGCCATCCTCGACGGCCGATCCGGTCATCTGAGCACCCAGGTGGCGCAACGAGTCACCGCCGACGTGCAAATACCGCGATCCTTGCCGGCGCGTGTGCCGAACCCGCGACCACGTCCATTGCCGCCCATTGCCGAAGGGTTTGCCGGCAACGGTCTGGGTGCTTTCACCCACGCGGGAAACGCTTACGTGACCGAGCTCGGCGACGGTCGCCATACGCCGGCGCCATGGGTCAACGTCATGGCCAATGCCGACTTCGGTTGCATCGTCAGCACGGCGGGAAGCGGCAGCGCGTGGGCGATAAACAGTCAGAAAAACCTCATTCTGCCGTGGCGCAACGACCCGGTCAGCGATACGCCGACCGACGCCATCTACCTGCGCGATGTGGATTCCGGCACCCTGTGGTGCCCCACACCGGGGCCCATTCGCGACGAGCTGCCTTGCCGTGTCACGCACGCGCCGGGCCACACGCGGTTTGTACGCCACGCCCATGGCATCGACAGCGAGCTGACCCATTTCGTTGTCGCCGACGCGCCCGTGCGCATCAGCCGGTTGCGGATGCACAATCAGGACGAAAAGACCCGGCATCTGGATCTGGCTGCCTATGTCGAATGGGCACTCCAGGCCGTCGGCGATGATGGCCGCGCCTATACGCAATGCTGGCGCGACGACGACACCGGCGCCTTGTTCGCCCGCAACGCCTGGCGCAAGAACTTCGGCGCGCGCGTGGCGTTTTTCGCCCTGGCATCCCCCGCCGACAGCTTCACCTGTGACCGCGAGGACTTCTTCGGTGCGCAACTGGACATGGCTCGGCCCGCGGCACTGGCCACGCCGCCGGTCCTGGGCGGATGTCACGGCATCGGCATCGACCCGTGTGCCGCTCTGGCCAAGCGGGTCACCCTTGAGGCCGGCAAGCATGCCGAGATCATCCTGTTGCTGGGACAGGGCAAGGACGAGGACGAAGCTCGTGAACTGGTGACACGTTACCGCCGTACCGACGTCGATGCCGCACTCCAAACCGTACGCACGCAGTGGGAAACGACCTGCGGCACCGTGCAAGTGGAAACACCGGATCACCACGCCGACGCGATGATCAATCATTGGCTGCCCTACCAGGTATTGTCGTGCCGCGTGTGGGCGCGCACGGCGTACTATCAGTGCAGCGGTGGCTACGGCTTCCGCGACCAGTTGCAGGACGTGATGGCGCTTTGTCTGTCACGACCGGACGTGGCACGTCAACACATTCTGCGCGCTGCATCGAGACAGTTTCCGGAAGGCGACGTACAGCACTGGTGGCTGCCGCCCGACGGCGCCGGCGTGCGCACGCGCATCGTCGATGACCGCGTGTGGCTGCCTTGCGTGGCAGCGCATTACGTGCGTACCACCGGTGATCGCGCCATCCTCGATGAAACGGTCTCGTTTCTCGACGCACCGCCGCTTGACGACGATCAAGTGGACAGTTTCACCGTCCCGGGTGCCGGCAAGCAATCCGCCAGCCTTTTCGAGCATTGCGTGCGCGCTCTGGAAGTCAGCCTCGACACCGGCAGTCACGATCTGCCCCTGTTCGGTCGCGGCGACTGGAACGACGGCATGAACCGCGTCGGCAAGGACGGCCGCGGTGAAAGCGTCTGGATGGCATGGTTTTTGATCGCCACCATCAAGGCTTTCGCGCCCTTTGCCGAGGCGCGTGGCGAAAAGCAAACCGCACAACGCTGGCGCAAACACGCACAAGCCCTTGCCGACGCCTGCGAGACCCATGCCTGGGACGGCGATTGGTGGACGCGCGGCTGGTACGACAACGGTCACCCGCTGGGTGTCGCCGCTGACAGGGAGTGTCGCATCGACACCATCGCGCAATCCTGGAGCGTACTGTCGGGCGCGGCCGATCCCGCACGCGCCATGCGCGCCATGGCCTCAGTGGACAAACTCGCCGTACGTCGCGACGCCGACCTGATTGCCCTGTTCACGCCCGCTTTCGACGTCAGCACGGAGGACCCCGGATACATCAAGGGCTACCCGCCCGGCCTGCGCGAAAACGGCGGCCAATACACCCACGGCGTGATCTGGAGTGCCATCGCCTTTGCCGAACTGGGTGACGGTGACAAGGCCGGCGAACTGCTGGCGATGCTGAACCCGGTCAACCACGCGGACAGTGCGGAAAAAATTGCGCGATACAAGACCGAACCCTATGTTTCCTGCGGAGACGTCTATACGGCCGACGGACATCTCGGACGCGGCGGCTGGTCATGGTACTCGGGCTCCGCCGGCTGGCTGTATCGCGCCATCGTCGAATGGCAACTGGGGTTGCACGTGGAGGGCGACCGGCTGCGTATTCAACCCTGCATTCCGAGCACATGGCCGGGCTACCGCATGACGCTGAAACGCGGAGGCACCACCTATGTCATCGACGTCGGGAATCCGAAAGGTGTCTGTCATGGCGTGACATCCATGACACTCGATGACGCGTCATGCGAAAAGCCGGAGCACGGCATTGCTCTCGTCGATGACGGAACGACCCATCAGGTGCATGTCATGATGGGCTGACACAGCCCTGTTGCAGGACATGCACCCCCTGCCCGGCACACATAAACAAGCAATCATTCCGACGCGGATTCACCATCCAGCCAACCACCACGAAAACCGGCGCGCTCGAGGCCGCGCACCAGCGGCTTGCACGCACGCATCAAGCGCCAAAGCCGCTCGTTGCGATAGTTTTCCATCATCAACACGATGGGCCCCTGGTTGATGCCCAGATGCAAATGACAATTCCAGATGCCATCGGCATCATCGACCTCGTAACTCGGGTTGAACGATGACAGCAAACCGAAGTCGCTGCCTTCGAGTACATGGTGCGTGGCCATGTACTCGATGGTCGACCGCACCAGTTCCGGTGCAAACGGCAATGACGCCAGGGCGGCCCACGGTGCGATGGTGCCGTCATCCGGCCCCTTCGGAGCACCGCGCGCGCGATAACCGAAAAACTGCTGTTTCCTGCCCTTGATCACGCGCTCGCCGGGGCCCGGGCCGTTGCACGCGGTAAGCCCCCAGCAATACTTGCCGTACTCGCTGAACCCACGCGTGTTGCGCAACGCGTACCGATGGTGGACGTAGGTGGCCCGCCGACTGTTTTCGAAATAATCAATGCCGCGCTCGCGCATGTAGGCGTCCCGGATACCGCGAAAATCGATCCAGCAATGCGAGAACTGATGGATGAACAGAGGACCGGCGTACACGTAATCCTGCCCGTAGTAACGCCGCCAGCGATAGCCCGACAGCCACGCATCATAGGCATCGCGCCCGACGGCGAAAGTCGGCGAACCCAACGCCATCACGTACAGAATCAGCGCTTCGCTGTAGCCGATCCAGCGATGGTGCAGAAAGCCGGTTTCCGGATTCCAGCCCAGGCTCAGTGCCGCATCGCCGTTTTGCGCCCAGCGCCAATCCACGCGTGCGTAGAGCGAATGCGCCAGCGTCCGCACTTCGGTTTCGTCTTTGCCATCACCATCCAGGTACTGCGCGACCGACAGCGCTCCGGCCAGAAGCAGCACCGTGTCGATGGTGGAAAGCTCGCAGTTCCAGGCACGACGACCGGTTTCCATGTCCAGGAAATGATAGAAAAAGCCTTTGTAGCCACTGGCGTCGGGCGATTCCGACTGCTCCAGGCTCGCCAGAAACCGCAAGGTGACGAGCGTTTCGGCGCATACGGCTTCGCGTGTCTTCCAGCCGTGTTCGACAGCAATGATCGCCGAGCTCAGGGCAAAGCCCATCGAGGCGACGCTGCATGGCGTATGCGGCTGGCTGGAGTCACGCACCATTCCGTTGGCAGGGTTGGTGTGCGCCGGGAAAAAACGCCAGGAATCATGCTGCAGCATGTCCAGTCTGGGCGTCCAGGTATTATCGTTCATGAGCCGCTTCACGCCTCCTTGCCCCGATTCTGGACAAGGTGATGGCAAAGCGCAAACACGCCCGGCGAACACTCCGCGCACGGGCGACCTTGGTTCCTTGAACACCTTGTTATAGTGGTTGTTTCCCCTGATCGTGTGGCATGCCTGCCACGAGGCCCCTGTCATGAGTCAGATCCGCATTCGCGGCGCGCGCACCCACAACCTGAAAAACCTCGACCTGGACCTGCCTCGCGATCAGCTGATCGTGATTACGGGACTGTCCGGATCGGGCAAATCGTCACTGGCTTTCGACACCATCTATGCCGAGGGGCAACGGCGCTACGTGGAGTCGCTGTCGTCGTACGCACGCCAGTTCCTG
Source organism: uncultured Rhodanobacteraceae bacterium (assembly GCA_964608595.1). Taxonomy (GTDB): domain Bacteria; phylum Pseudomonadota; class Gammaproteobacteria; order Xanthomonadales; family Rhodanobacteraceae; genus Oleiagrimonas. The sequence goes on along the minus strand of CAZSOU010000004.1, from coordinate 424 downwards.
TCGATGATGGAAAAGCCGGACGTGGATTCCATCGAGGGGCTGTCGCCAGCCATTTCCATCGAGCAGAAATCGACGTCGCACAACCCGCGCTCGACGGTCGGTACTATCACCGAGATTCACGACTACCTGCGCCTCTTGTATGCGCGCACCGGCATTCCGCGCTGCCCCGACCACGATATTCCGCTGGCCGCGCAGACGGTCAGCCAGATGGTGGACGCCACGCTGGCGCTGGACGCAAGCAAGCGCTGGATGTTGCTGGCGCCGGTGATCCGCGAACGCAAGGGCGAGCACGTGCAGGTGTTCGAATCGTTGCGGGCGCAGGGGTTCGTGCGCGTGCGCGTGGACGGCGAAGTGTACGAGCTTGACGCCGTGCCGCCGCTGGGCCTGCGCATCAAGCACAACATCGACGTGGTGGTGGACCGCT
>CAZSOU010000003.1:0-68662 GCA_964608595.1 uncultured Rhodanobacteraceae bacterium | reverse complement strand
GCTCGTTGTACTTGATCTGCGGGTAGTCCCTGGCGATCTCGCGCGCCACCTCCAGAAACAGCCCCGACGCGGTTTTGATGATGTTGGCCTTGTGCACGGCCGTGACTTTCTTGCGGCCCTTCTTGACCGCCATGTCGAAGGCATAGCGCACGATGCGGGTCGCCCCCGTGCGCGTGTTGCGCACCATGGACTGCGCGACTTCACCGTCCTCGGAAATGGTCTGGCCTTCGGCCAGATACGCGCCCTCGGTGTTTTCGCGCACCGTGATGATGTCGATGTTGTCGTAACGCGAACGCGTCCCGGGGAAGGTCACCGCCGGGCGCACGTTGGCATACAAGTCGAAATGCCGACGCAATTGCACGTTGATGGAGCTGAAACCTTTGCCGATCGGTGTGGTCAGCGGGCTTTTCAGCGCAACCTGATGCCTGGCGATGGCATCCAGTGTCGGCTTCGGCAGCAAGTCACCCTGCGCTTCCAGTGCACTGGTACCGGCCTCGACAAAGTCGTAGGCGAGACCACAATCGAGCGCATCCAGGACGCGCAACGTGGCGGACATGATTTCGGGGCCGATGCCGTCCCCGCGGATCACGGCGATGGTCTTGCTCATGGAGAACTCCTCGAGGCGATGCAAAGCACGCCATTCAATGACAACAGCCGCCCATTATATCGCGCCGGCATATGGGCATGCATGACATCAGTCGCCAGAGCCGTCATCCAGCCATTCGGCCAGCTGCCCACTGCGGTCGGCCGCCACCAGATCGTCATAGCCGCCCACGTGATGATCGTTGACGAAGATCTGCGGCACGCTGCGCCGACCGCTGCTGCGTTCGAGCATTTTTTCACGCTCGGACGGGTCGCTGTCGACAAAAATCTCGTCCCAGTCCAGGCCCTTGGATTTCAACAGGTTCTTGGCTGCCACGCAGTAGGGGCAAACGTGGGTGGTATACATCTCGATCTGTGCCACGACCAGCTCCATTGCTTTTGAGGAAGGCGACACTGATATGGGGCTGATGATGCGGGACCCAAGGGGCTCTCTGGGCAACCTGTAGTGCATGAACCACTGCTGGGGTATCGTGGTCAAATGCTCATCATGCACACTGACCGCCACATGCCATGCTGATTCGTCGCCACCTTGCCAGCGGGTTGCTCGGCGCCTGTCTTGCTCTGGTCACCGGCGCCGCCGGCGCTCAGCAGCAATCCGTGCGCCTGCCGGATCTGGGCGGTTCGGCGCAAGCCATGCTGTCGCCGCACGAGGCCCGCCAGTACGGCGCCAGCATGCTGCATCAGATGCGCGCCATGCACATGGTCATGGACGATCCGCTGGTGCACGCGTATCTCAACCACGTTGGTTACCGACTGGTGGCGCACAGCGACGATCCGTCCCAGAAATTCACTTTTTTCGTGGTCGATACCGAGGCCATCAATGCGTTCGCCGCACCGGGCGGTTACATCGGTGTCAATGCCGGGCTGATCGATTTGACCCAAAGCGAGGACGAGCTGGCGGCGGTGATGGCACATGAAATCGGCCATATCACCCAGCACCACCTGGAACGCGCTTTCGAAGCGTCCAAGAAGGACGCTCCCCTCATGGCACTGGTACTGCTGGGCGCCATTGCCGCCGGCGCCGCGCAAAGCAGCCACCAGGGCTATCCGGTCGGGTACGGCGGTTACAACGACGGCAGCAGCGACGCGCCGATGGGCGTGTTGGCCGCCGGCATGGGGCTTTTGCAACAGCGCCGCATCAATTTCACCCGCAAGGACGAAGTCGAGGCCGATCGCACCGGCATGCGCACGCTGGTCGCCGCCGGCTACGACCCGATGGCCATGGCTTCATTTTTCCAACGCATGGAAAACACGCTGGGCAGCAACAACGACGTCCCGGCCCTGCTGCAGGATCACCCGGTGACACTGGCCCGCATCTCCGATGCCAAAGCGCGCGCGCGCATGCTGGAAAGCGAAAATGGCAAGCACGGCAAACACAGCCTGCCGCCGATCAGCAACAAGCAATGGCAGAAAATCACCGCGCCCGTTCGCTACGTGACCAACCCCGGCGAATTGATGAAACCCGCCCGCGGCGATGCAAAGCAACTCGAGCGTTACTCCTTGATGCGTGAGCGCGTGCGCGCGCTCAGCATGGACGCCACCAAGGCCGTGGATTATTACCAGCGGCATCTGCGCCGATCCGACAACGACACCCCGGCCAACCACTACGGCTATGCGCTGGCGCTGACACGTGAGCGTCAGCCGGAAAAAGCACTGGCTCAACTCGCGCCACTGATCCGCAAATATCCTTCCAACCTGCCGCTGCAATTGGCCAAGGCCGATGCCCTGAACCGCAGCGGCAAAACCAGCGCCGCACTGGCCATCTACGCACGGCTGAACGCCGCCACGCCGCACGACCGCGCCATCGTGCTGGCCTACGCCAACGGCTTGATTCGCGACAAGTCGAAAAAACACGCGCTGCAAGCCGCCGAACTGCTCAAACCGCTGCTCAGTGACGCCGATGAGCCGCAAATCTTTCAAACCTACGCGCGGGCAAGCGAGATAGCCGGCAACAAGGTCGATGCCGGCGAAGCGTGGGCCAACGCGAGCTATCTTTCCGGCCGGCCGTTCGATGCCATGGAGCAGCTCAAGCGCCTGCTCGACAACGAGGACATGAACTACTACCAGCGCGCGCGCATCCAGGCCGACGTCAATCAATTGCGTCCGATTTTGCTGGAATTGCAAAAACGCAACGTCAAGACCGCGGATCGCCGCCGCGGAGCGAGTACCCGATGACCGTTCGCCGGCATATCCACTCGCACTTGCGTATCATGCGCAAGACCCACGTGAATTGACGACGCCATGTTGAAATCCCTGCTGCCGCTTCTACTGCTGATGTCGCTGCCGCTGATGGCGGCACCGCAGACCACCGGGGCGCCAGCGCCGGCCTCCAGTTCGGCGCTGGCGGACAAGCCGCTGCCCAAGGTATTGCTGCACACCAGCGAAGGTGACATCACCCTGGAGCTGTTCCCCGACAAGGCACCCAAGAGCGTCGCCAATTTCCTGCAATACGTGCGCTCGGGGTTCTATGACGGCACGGTGTTTCACCGCGTGATCAAGGGTTACCTCGTTCAGGGCGGTATCTATACCCGCCAACTGGTGCAAAAACGCACACGCGACCCGGTTCCCGCTGAAGCCGACAATGGCCTGAGCAACTTGCGCGGCACGGTGGCCGTGGCACGCGGCGCCGATCCCGATTCGGGCACGTCGCAATTTTTCATCAACCTGGTGGACAACCGCCGTCTGGATTACGTCAGCAAGCAAAGCGGGTTGACGTGGGGCTACACCGTGTTCGGAAAAATCATCAAGGGCATGGATGTCGTGGACAAGATCGGCGCCCTGCCGACCCACGCGCAAGGCCCGTTTGCCGGTGATGTGCCCGAGCCGCTGGTCGTGATCGAAAACGCCTCGGTGGTTGGCGAGGCTCCGGCTCATGCCGGCAGCGCACCGGCGCCGGCAACGACGGGCGCCAAACCCGAAACCAGACCTGCAACCACGAAAAAGTCCTGACGCATGGCAACCCTGTTCATCGCCGATCTGCACCTGGACGACAGCCGTCCGCACATCACCGCACTGTTCGAACACTACCTCGCCGGCGATGACGCGCGGCAAGCGGATGCCTTGTACATCCTTGGCGATCTGGTCGAGGCCTGGGTCGGCGACGATGACGATGCGGCGCTTCCCGCACGCATCGCGTCAAGCATTCGTGCCTTGGCCGAAAGCGGCGTGCCGGTGTATTTCATGCGCGGCAATCGCGATTTTCTGCTCGGTCACGATTTCGCCCGACGCGCGAGCATGACGCTGATCGAGGACGATGCGGTGGTGCACGACATCCAGGGCACGCCCACGCTGCTGATGCACGGTGACACGCTGTGCACCGACGACGTGGCATATCAGCAGGTGCGCTCGCAGGTGCGCTCGCCGCAGTGGATTCGGCAAGTACTGGCAACGCCGCTGGAAGCGCGCCGCGCGCTGGCCGCCAAATCACGCGATGAGAGCCGCGCCCACACCGGCAGCACCGACGAAACCATCATGGACGTCAATCAGGGAGCGGTCGAAACCGCCATGCGCAAAGCCGGCGTCACACGTCTGATCCACGGTCACACGCATCGCCCCGCCGTCCACGATTTCAACCTGGATGGCAAAAGCGCACAACGCATCGTGCTGGGCGACTGGTACGAGCAGGGTTCGGTATTGCGTGTCACATCCGAAAGCGTCGACTTGCGTGGCCTGCCCACCGCCTGAAGAAACCCCGGGCGTTCGTGTGCCTCACCGGGTCGCGTCAGTTCAGGGGATTCCCGCTGCTGCAGGAAGCCCTGAATAACCGTTGCACCCTGGAGCTACTCTTGTGGGAGGGGCCGGTGGCCCCGACAGGATGTACCGCATGATGCATCGGGGCCACCGGCCCCTCCCACAGGAAACTCCGATGATCCGCGGTTTTTCGAAGTTCCCTGCACAGACAGCCACACCTGCAGGCCGGCGGGGGCTCGACCAAAACGTCATCGCCCTGACGTACTGATTGCCGATATTCTCGAACGTCGCGCAAGCTCGCACATTCATGATCGCGCGACATGACGGCGTTACTGCGCCGAACCCGGCACAGGCGCATTCATTGACCGACATCTATAATCGAAGGCGTGTTGCGAACACGGAGTGAGAGCTCATGGGTTTTCTGCAGGATGCTCCGCAATTGCCGCATCCACTGCACAACGATCCCTTGCTGCAGCACCTGCTGAGCCGGGTTCTGCCGGATGCGCGGCGCCAAGTCGTCATGCCCGACCTGCGAGCATTGGCCGATCATGCGCTCATGGCGTGGCAACGTCGACAACAACGCACATCCGAACTGCCGGTGCATACACCATGGGATGCCTGGGGCCGGCGCGTGGATCGGATCGAGCTGACCACTGCCTGGCGCGAGGGCGCGGCCATCACCACTCGCCACGGGATACTGGCTTGCGGCCACGACGCATCCGCAGGGCCGACGGCACGACTGGAACAATTTGCACGCGTCTATCTGTATCACGTTGCCAGCGAGTTCTACACGTGCCCCCTGGCCATGACCGACGGCGCCGCCACCGCAATCAAGGCCAGTGGCAACCGCGAATTGATCGAACGTGTCGTGCCACACTTTCTGAGCCGCGATGCGGACACCTTGTGGCTGTCCGGACAGTGGATGACTGAAACCGCCGGCGGCTCGGATGTCGGTCATACCGAAACCGAGGCACGCCGTGATGATGATGGTCAATGGCGACTGCATGGCCGCAAATGGTTCACGTCAGCCATCGTCGGCGAAGCGGCGCTTGCCCTTGCTCGACCGCGTGGCGGTGACGACCTGGCGTTGTTTTACGTCGAGACAAAACACCCGGACGGACGCTGGAACGGCGTCACCATCGATCGCATCAAGGACAAGCTGGGCACACGCGAATTGCCCACCGCCGAAATTCACCTCGACGGCATCCCGGCATGGCCACTGGGTGAACTGAGTCATGGCGTGCGCCAGATTACTCCCATGCTCAATGTCACCCGCACCTGGAACGCCGTCTGCGCCGTGGCTTCCATGGCGCGCTGTCTGGCGTTGGCCGGCGACTATGCGCGCAGACGCAGCGTGTTCGGCAAACCTCTGATCGAGCAGCCACTGCATGCCCGCACGCTGGCCTCCATGCAGGCCGAATTTTCCGGCGCCTTCGCACTGGCCTTTTTCGTGACCGAATTGCTGGGTCGCGTGGAATGCGGTCAGGAGCATGACGAGGAAACCGCATTGCTGCGGCTGGCGACGCCGCTGGCCAAACTGTGGACGGGAAAACTGGCCACGCACATGGCCAGCGAAACGCTGGAATGCTTCGGCGGCAATGGTTACATCGAGGACACCGGCTTGCCGCAATTGCTGCGCGATGCACAGGTGTACCCGATCTGGGAAGGCACGACCAACGTGCTGTCGCTGGATGTCTTGCGTGCGCTGCAGGCACATGGGCTCGAGCCTCTGAGGGAAGGCTTCACGCGGCTGCTTGCCGGCAATGCGGATGAAGCCGCCGCCGCTGCGATCGAGCAGACGCTCGACGCAGCGGATACGCACCTGCACGACGTGGGCAACGATCTCGCGCTTTTGCAGGCTTCGGCACGTGGTCTGGCCATGACGCTCGCGCGTACATTGGCTGCCGCGTTGTTGGCACGTGATGCCGCGACCGGTGATTCGCGCGCCTGCGCTGCACGCGATGTTTTCGTGGGACATGGACTGTCGCGCTTGTGCGCGCGGCATGCATCGAAAACGATCACCGCACTCTTGTAGCGGCCAGGCCGGCATCGCTTGCAACCGCGATACCGTGCGGCAGATCGACGCTCCGACATGACGAAATGTTGGCCGGGCAGAAGGTCGGCGTTCCGGCGAGGTTTGCGCGATAATGACGGCCGCTTTTTTACCGTGCACTCAATTCCATGTCCGATCACCAGCTCATGCAGCATCTCGCCATCGTCACCACCGGCGGCACCATCGACAAGATCTATTTCGACGCCAAGTCCGATTACAAGATCGGTGCACCGCAAATTGGCGACATTCTCGCGCAGTTGGGCGTGGGATTCGAATTCAGCGTCTCGTCGATCCTGCGCAAGGACAGCCTGGAAATGACTGACGAGGATCGCCGTCTGATTCGCAGCACCATCGAGGCACAACCGCACCGTCACGTACTGGTGACCCACGGCACCGATTCGATGGTCGACACGGCGCGCGTGCTGGAAGGCATCGGAGACAAGGTGATCATTCTGACTGGCGCGCTGAACCCGGCGCGCTTTCAGGGGTCGGACGCGGTGTTCAACATCGGCTGCGCCGTGGGTGCCGTGCAAACGCTCGACAAGGGCGTGTGGATTGCCATGAATGGCCGCGTCTGGGATCCGCGCCACGTGCGCAAGAATCGCAAAGCCAATCGTTTCGAGGCCGCCGAAAGCTGAGGCGGACCCACACCGGAAAAAAGAGCCCGACCGTGCAGGCCGGGCTCTTCCCGTTTCAGTCCATGGAAACGGCACATCCGTGTGCCGTGGTCCCCTTCCTCAGAAGCTGAGGCTCCAATCATCGATATAGCCGCTGTAGCCGGTGTACACATCGTCCACCTTCAGCTTCCAGGTGCCGTTACCCTGTACCGACGAGGCATTGACCGTCCAGGTCTTGTCGACGTTGCTCGAATAGTCGTAGTAGTCCGGCTGCTTGAGCACCACGGATGCACCGTTGGGCGCATACAGCGTCACACGAAGATCCCCGCGATACGGATGCTGGATGTCCACATGCACTTGGAGATCCGAAGGTGCGGTACCCGGCTCGCCGGTCACGGCGATGTTGCTGCTGATCGAACCGCCATCGGGAATCGGTGTATCGGTGGGATTGTCGAACGTGCCGTCCGACGGCGGCTGGGTACCGCCACCAGTGTTCCAGGTGGCCTTCAGCGAAACATTGGCGAAGTTCTGATAGCCCCGCAGCTTGACGTAGTAGGTGCCGGCCTGCGGCGCTGCAAAACTGCAGCTTTCGCTGTTGCCGTTCTGGTACGGGCGACAATCGTAACTGCTGGTCGTCGGCGCGGAACCGAACTTCACGTACAGATCGGCGTCACCCGAACCACCGGAGGTGCTGATGACCAGATTGGTGGCTCCGGCCGGAACCTGAACCGTGTAGGCCTGCGTGAACTGGTTGCGACTGCCGGACACACTGACCGGCACACCGTTCTGCAACTGGCTGCCACCACCGGTCCCGCCGGACACGGTCACCTGCTTGCTCACGCTGTCGCTGGCGCCGTCGTTGTCGGTGACAGTCAACTGGACGGTATAGGTACCCGAGCTTGTGTAGGTGTGGTTCGGATTGGCGCTGGTGGACGTTGCGCCGTCACCGAAATTCCACGAACGCGAGGCGATGGAACCGTCGCTGTCGGTGGAGGTATCGGCAAAACTCACGCTCAGACCATTGATGCTGTCGGTGAAGCTCGCCGACGGCGGCGTATTGCCCGGGGGCGGCGTGGAACCACCACCAAGATCGGACATCGCCTTGCTCATGATGATGCTGCCCAGGCCGCTGGCCAGGTCATAACCCGGGCCGGCCTGTTCACCGCCGTTGTTGCCGGAGGTGATGTCGTGGAAATCCGACGACGGCAGGGCATACAACAGCGGTGCGGCAAAGCCCACATCGCTGCCCTTGGTGGCAAGCACGCGCGCCCAGAAGCCGGCAAACATCGGCGCCGACAGGCTGGTGCCGCCGATCTGCTGGGTACGACCATTGACGATGACCAGTGCGCCGGAGCTCGGATCACCCGGATAGGCCACATCGGCCACACCGCGATGGTTGCCCGAAAACAGCCCCTGCTGCCAGCTCGGCTGCGGCTCGAAGCTGCTTTCGCTGCCGCCGGTGTCACTCCACACCGACTCGCTCAGCCAATTGGTGCCCGACGTGTTGACCCGGGTGCCGGCCACGGCCACGACATACTGCGAAGCCGCCGGCCAGCTCGGCGTGGTGCCGCCGTCGCCACACTCGTCGGCGCCGCTGTCGCCGGTGGAAACGGAAAACGTCTGTCCTTGCGCCACAGCCTGCTGGAACGCCTGATCCTGCGCCGCGGCCGAGCCGTCCTGCTGGGCGTAAGTTTCGCACTCGCCCAGCGACACGTTGATGATCTTGACCTGGTTGTCCGACACGGCGCGATTGATGTCGGCGGTGAGGTTGACGTTGGACAGCGACGGGATGTTGTAGAAAACGATCTTGCCGACCTGGCCGCCGGCCATGCCGACGATGTCCTGGCTGTCCAGGTTCCATTCGCCGACGCCGCTGGTGTCGTTGCTGGTACCGTTGGTGTTGATGGTCTGCGTCTGGACCTGGGCGATGCCGTTCTGGCTGGTGAAACTGTTCAAATCGGCAATGGTCTGCGACAGCGAGCCCGAGGTGATGATGCCCACCGACACACCGGCGGCGGTCTGCAGATTGGTACCACCATAAATGGCCGGCCAATCCATCGGATTGTGCCCGGTGACGCTCTGCGGGCTGTAACCGCCGGCGTAGGGTTGCACCATGGTGTGCGCCTTGTGCACGTTCTGCAGGCCGATGACCGAAAGAATTTCATCCTGCAGTGTCGCCGGCACGTGCACGGCCGAAGTGTTCATGAAACCGACACGGCCGTTGGCCGTCTGCACTCGCGCCATGTGGGTGTTGAAAGCCGCCTTGGCATCGGCGGTGGTACCGTCGGCCGACACCAGCATGCGGTTGTCGGAAATCTCGACATTGGTGAAACCGTGACTGCGCAGATACGCCGCCACTTTCTTCGCCTGCGTCAGGGTCGGCGAATAGCTGGCGCGAAACTCCGCCGGCGTCAGGGCACGTTTGGCAATCAGGGCGCTGGGCGAATGCGCATTGGCAATGAAGCTGTGCAACTTGGCCTGGTTGCGCATCTTCAGCGCCACGGCGATGTGCACCGGGTGCGTGTTGGGAAGGACCCCCATGATGTGCGCACCCTGTTGCAACTTGGCGGCCTGGGTCACGGCGACCATCTGGGTCTTGGCGGTACCGCCGGTCTGAACCGCGGCACCGGCGACTGCCGCCGAGGCCATGGCCATGCCCACGGCTGCCGCCAGCAATTTCACTTGAAAACGACCTTGCATCAAAAATCCTCCTCCGAAAAAAGACACAAGCGGACCCTATGTGGCCCGCCTGGAGCCTCATGATTGGTTTTGCCGCAAACGCGGCTCGTTTTTGATGGTGCGGATTCCACGGGCACCCGTGAGGCGCTGGCTCTGCCCTGTCGTTCCATCCAGAGTGGCAGCACCCGGGTGTTGCGTGCGGGACGACACTGACTATCAAGCGTCGCTGTGGAATCTCCGCCTGCCCTCCCAAGCAGGCGATCATTGGAAACTAGAGTGGTGTCCTCCGGTTGTCAATACCAATATTGGTCACTTTTGGACAAAATGCGTCATATGACGAAAGTCACAACCTCATAGTGTGAACTTCATCACGTGGTGGACGCTTTCCTGGCGGAACTCGCGTCCGCAAAGACGGACCTGGGCATGCGCGCTTCAGAAGTGCTCTTCGTTCGCGCACACCGGAACTTTCGCGGAATTTCCGCGAAAATCAATTGTCTTCAATTACTTGCAACCCGAAGCCAGTTACATCATGCCGGTTTCGAGCTTGGCCTCGTCCGACATCATGGAGTAATTCCACGGCGGGTCGAACACCATGTCGATATCCGCCTCGACGATGGTGGGGATCATTTCCAGCTTCTCGCGCGCATCATCCACCAGAATGTCGCCCATGCCGCAGCCGGGCGCCGTCAATGTCATTTTGACGTAAACGGTGCGCTTGCCATCATCGGTATGCTCCAGACTGACGTCGTACACGAGGCCCAGATCGACCACGTTGACGGGAATTTCCGGGTCGAAGCAGGTGCGAAGCTGCGCCCATACGAGTCTTTCCACATCGGCATCACCGGCGTTTTCCGGCAGGGTGAGCGGCTCCGGAGCGGGCTTGCCGAGCGCATCGTGATTTTCGCCGGCGATCCGGAACAGGTTGCCCTCGACATACACGGTGAAACTGCCACCCAGAGCTTGCGTGATGTAACCGATCTGTCCGGCAGGCAGAACCACGCGATCACCCTGCGGCACCATGACCGCCGGGCAGTCGTGTTGAAGGGTAAAAGGCTCGCTGGTGGGGCTGAAACCGCTCATATGGCTCTCGTCACGCTGAAAATCGGGTCATTATGCCCTCTTTGTATGCGGACCACGGCCACCAAGATCAAGCACCTTGTCGATGCAAACAGGTATGATGGCGGTTTTTGTGCCCGATGCCGCCCATGTCCGTGCCTGATCGCGACTGTTCTCATGCCTGAGCGCTCACCCGTTCGCATCGCTCTCGGAGCACTGTTCGCCGTCATCTGTGCTCTTGCCATCGCCCTGGCCCTCGGCGCCGTGTGGATGGCGCTGACGCTGCATGTGCCATCAGCGGCATGGTGGTTTGCCCTGCCGGCCGGTGTGGCGATGGGATTGGCCACGCGCGCATGGGTCACCGCATCGCGCGTGCCGGCCCTGCTGCTGGCTGCCGGCGGCACCTGGCTGGCGGCCATCTACATGCAGTGCCTGTTCACGGGGTTGCGTCTGGCTGCCATCATGGGGCTGGGCTACTTCACCACCCTGCGCAAGGCCGGCATCGGCATGCTGTGGGCGCTGAGCGACTGGGGCACGCGCCTGCTGGCCTCGTGTCTGGTCGGCATGGTGCTGGCCATCCTCGTGGTCGCCGTCAAGCGTCGTCGAGCATCTTGAGCGCCGCCACCAGTTCGCCCGCCATCGCCTGACCATCGCCATACAGCATGCGTGTGTGGTCGGCATAAAAAAGCGCATTCTCGATACCCGCGAAACCCTTGCCACGGCCGCGCTTGATGACGATCGCGTTTCTGGCCGACGCCACGTCCAGTACCGGCATGCCGTAGATGGGCGAGCCCGGATCGGTTCTGGCCACCGGATTGACGACATCGTTGGCGCCGATCACCAGCGCCACGTCCGTTTGCGCGAACGCCGGGTTGATGTCGTCCATGTCGGCAATCAGGTCATATGGCACCCCGGCCTCGGCCAGCAACACATTCATGTGCCCCGGCATGCGCCCGGCGACGGGATGGATCGCAAACCCGACCTTGACACCGCGATCGATCAACAAGCGCGCGAACTCCCAGATCTTGTGCTGCGCCTGCGCCACTGCCATGCCGTAGCCCGGAACGATCACCACACGTTCGGCGTAGGCCATCATGACCGCCGCATCGGATGCATCGATCGGTTTGAGCGAACCGTCGACCTCCTGCGCTTCGGCACCGGTCGACGCACCGAAGCTGCCGAACAGCACGTTGGCAAGCGAACGATTCATGGCCTTGGCCATCAACTGCGTCAGCAACGTGCCGGCTGCACCCACCACCATGCCGGCGATGATCATGGCCTCGTTGCCCAGGGCAAAACCCTCGAACGCCACTGCCAGGCCGGTGAGCGCGTTGTACAGCGAAATCACGACTGGCATGTCCGCGCCCCCGATGGGCAATGTCATCAACAAGCCGAATACCAGCGCCAACACGAAAAAAGCGACGATCAGGCCGATTTGCAGATATCCCGACACCAGCAGCACACCGATGACTACCGTCGCGGCCAGCACCAGCAGATTGAACACCTGCTGCCCCGCGAACATCACCCGTCGCGTGAGCCAGCCCTGCAATTTGGCAAACGCGATCAGCGAGCCGGAAAACGACACCGCGCCAATGAGTGAGCCCAGCACCGCCAGCGCCATGTGCAGCGTCCCCTGGCCGTCGAAGCCGGCCTCCATCAACCCTGACAGCGACGCGAACCCCAGCAGCTCCGTCGCGCCGATGGCGGCTGCCGCGCCGCCGCCCATGCCGTTGTAAAGCGCGACCATCTGCGGCATCGCGGTCATGGCCACCCGACGCCCGGTAACCAAAGCGACCACCGAAGCACCGGCGATGAGCGCCAGCATGATCCAGCGATGATGCATTCCGGGCAGGAAAAACGTCGCGACCACGGCCAGCAACATGCCCAGACCCGCCCAGTGAATGCCCGTACGTGCGGTCCGCGGCGAACTCATGCGCTTGAGGCCGACGATGAAAAGCACGGCGGCAAGAAAATAGATGCCGCGGACGGCCCACTCGACCGGACTCATGAGCCACCCTCCGATTTGTCGTCACCGCCTTGCGGCTTGCGACTGGTCTTGAACATTTCCAGCATGCGCTCGGTGACCACATAGCCACCGACCACATTGCCCGCGCCAAGCAAGACCGCAACGGCGGCAATCCAGAACTCCCAAGGCGTTGTCGCGTGCCCCATCGCCGCCATCGCCCCGACCAGCACGATGCCATGGACGAAGTTGGAACCCGACATCAGCGGCGTATGCAGGATCACCGGCACGCGGCTGATGATCTCGTACCCGGTAAACGCCGCCAGCATGAAGATGTACAGCGCCACGAACCCGTCGATCATGTCTGTCTCCCGTGAATGGCGCCCCTGTCCGACTGGCCGTTCAGGTTCGCCTTGCCCCATTGTCCGCTACGATAGCGCAAGCGATCCGCAAAAAAACCGTGTCAACCTTCTCTCACCCAACGCGTTCTCGAGGTCATGCTCTAAGCAATGGAGTCCCAGGATGACCAAACAACGGGGGAAAAATCCGTGAACAGTGCCGCTCCGGCGCTGGATGCGGATTTGTCGACCGACGCCAGAGACGTGCCGGCCAACCTCGACGCGTTTCTGGCGCAGGTGGAGAAGCGCGCTTGGCGCATGGCCCGTTTCGCGCTTCACGATGGCGAGGAAGCCATGGATGCCGTGCAGGACGCGATGTTGCGTCTGGTGCGGCATTACCACCACAAGCCGGCTGACGAGTGGGCGCCGCTGTTCTGGTCGATCCTGCGTCGCCGCATCGTGGATCTGCAGCGCCGCCGCAAGGTGCGCTCGATCATGGTGGGCTGGCTCGGGGGCGGTCCCGACGGCCATGGCGGTGAAATGCCGCCGTGGGAACCCGCCAGTTCGGACCCCTCGCCACCGGAGCGACTGCAGGATCAGCAAGCCATGGGGGCACTGCGGCAAGCCATGCAGAAGCTGCCCACCCGGCAACACGAGGCATTCATGTTGCGGGTACTGGAAGACATGAGCGTGGCCGAAACCGCCGCAGCCATGGGCTGCTCCGAAGGCAGCGTGAAAACCCATTTGTCGCGTGCCATGCACGCATTGCGTGATCAACTGGAGGATTGGCGATGAAAACCACGCCGACAACCACCGAACTGCAACACCGAGCACGCGAACTCTACCGCCGCAGCGGGCCGCGCGTGGATGCTGCCGTGGCCGGCCGATTGCGCGCCGCGCGTCGGCAGGCGTTGAACCTCGAACCGGCCCGCCGCCGGCTGCGCTGGATGGTGCCCGCCGGCGCCTGCGCCGCTGCACTGTTGGCAGCGTTGACGATCTGGCAACCGTTGCGCCAGTCGTTGCCCGTGGCAACCACCGCGCCTGCGACATCCGGCCAACTGACGAACAACGATGTCCTGCCGCCGGATGCCGATCAGACCGACCCGGCGCTTTACCAACACATGGATTTCTACGCTTGGCTGGCCAGCCAGCAGCCTGCCGAATCCAGCCACGGACAGTAACTCGATGCGCCCGACCATCCTTTTCACCGCGGCTGTTTTCGCTGTCACGCTGGCGGCCCCCGCCTGGTCCAGACCGCCGGCGCCCATGCAGCACACACACCCGCACCAGGAGCGACGCGACCAGGGCCCGCGCGTACCCTGGAAGTCGCTGGATCAGGGTACGCGGCAAATGCTGGCGCCGCTCCAGTCACGCTGGAACCAGATTTCCCCGCATGCCCAGCAGCATCTCATGCGACGCGCCAAACAATGGGAAAAATTGCCGGCGTACCGCCAAAAACGCATTCGTCGACATATCCGGCACTGGCAACAGATGAGTCCGGCGGAACGTCGCCACGTGCGCACCAACGAACGCATTTACGAACAACTGACGCCCGCGCAGCGCGCACAGCTGCACCGGGCGTTCGAGGAATACAAGCAGTTGCCCGAAGACAAAAAGAAGGCGTTGCGGGAACAATGGCACAAACTCACCCCCAAGCAACGCAAGCAATGGATTCGCAACGGCGCGCAAGGCGACCTGCCGGAATCACACGGCCGATAGCGATCACTCACAACCCATCCGCGGAGCGGACACTGTCCGCCCTGAAACGGGACGCGAACCGTCCAAACGATGAAAGCACGCGATACGCGTCGTGGTCCATTCAGCCCGTGCCCGCGCCGAAACGCACCTCGCCGCCATGCGTCAGGCACGTGGCCGCCACCAATTCATCATCAAAATCAGGCGCGAGCGCACCGTCGTGAATCAACAACTGCGTGAACTGCATCAGGTTGCGCGCGTACATCTCCGACGCATGCAGCGGAGCGCCGGAAGCGAGATTCAACGGGCCGATGATCACATGGCCATCCTGAATCACGCGCTGGCCCGGTTGCGTCAACTCGCAATTGCCGCCGCTTTCGGCAGCCATGTCCACGATCAGGGCGCCGGGTTTCATGCCTTCGACCATTGTTGCCGACAGGATGCGCGGCGCCGGGTGGCCCGGAATCGCCGCCGTGGTCACCACCACATCGACGGACTGCAGATGCTCGGCCAGCGCCTGCTGCTGCGCGGCACGTTCGTCATCGGACAACTCGCGCGCATAACCGCCGCTGCCAGCCGCGCTGACACCGAGTTCCAGGAATTTTGCGCCCAATGAACGAATCTGCTCACGGGTTTCCGGTCGCACGTCGTAGCCCTCCACCTGCGCGCCCAGTCGGCGTGCCGTGGCAATGGCCTGCAGACCGGCGACACCGGCGCCGATGACCAGCACCCGTGCGGGGCGCAAGGTTCCGGCGGCCGTGGTCAGCATCGGAAACAGTTTGGGGCATGCTTCAGCAGCGATCAGCATCACGCGGTAACCGGCCACCGCCGCCTGCGAACTCAATACGTCCATGGACTGCGCGCGCGTGATTCGCGGCAGAAGCTCCAGCGCGAATGCCGATATGCCCCGGTCGGCCAGGGCGCGGATGCGCGCGCCGGCGCCATGC
Source organism: uncultured Rhodanobacteraceae bacterium (assembly GCA_964608595.1). GTDB lineage: Bacteria > Pseudomonadota > Gammaproteobacteria > Xanthomonadales > Rhodanobacteraceae > Oleiagrimonas. The sequence goes on along the minus strand of CAZSOU010000003.1, from coordinate 53,021 downwards.
GGCTGCAACTGGCCGACCAACACGCTGCCCGGTTTCATTTGCTGAATGACATGCTCTGCCGGCGGCTGCACGCAACACAGCACCTCAGCGGTTGCGGCAACCTCGTCCGCATCGGCCAGATGCGCAGTCTCGTAGGCGCGATCGACGAAACCCGCCGCCGCACCCGCGTCATGCTCCAACCAGGGCTCGATGCCCGCCGCATGAAGCTTGGACGCAACCTCGGGCGTCATTGCCACACGGCGCTCATCGCTGGCCGTTTCCCGCAATGCTGCAACGCTGATGGTCATGAAGCCCTCCCCGCCTTCTGCTGTAAACTGATTGGCCCGCTGCACAAGAAGCTCCGATTGAATCCAGCGCAAACGTCATGCCCTGAACTCCCCGCCGGCCTTGGCCAGTGTGCCGCACGTGGCGGGCGGACCGGACACGTGACGTCTGCACCGGAACCACTCGGATGCTCCCAAGGTACCCCAAAGCCGTGAACAGAACACCATGACGTCGACCAGTGAGTTGCTCGAAAGGGCCCGCGCCACACGCGATCATGCCTACGCCCCCTACTCGCATTTCCACGTCGGAGCCGCCGTACTGACCCGGGACGGCCGCGTCTTCACCGGCTGCAACGTGGAAAACGCTTCCTACGGCCTGGCCACCTGTGCCGAGCGTACGGCCTTGTGCGCGGCCGTTGCAGCCGGTTGCAAACCCGGCGACTTCACGCACATGGCGATCATCGGCCAGACATCCGGTCCGATCAGCCCCTGCGGCGCCTGCCGCCAGATGATGCAGGAGCTGGGTGGTGACAAACTTGACGTCACCCTGTCCAATCTCGACGGCAACACCCGCCACACCACCGCCGGTGACCTGTTGCCCGGCGCCTTTCAGCTTGAAGCCCCGCATGCCCATGACTGACGCTCTGCAATTTCTCGATCAGCGCCGATCCACGCCGTCCAGGCAACTTGAAGCGCCCGGTCCCGACACCGCCACGCTCGAACGCCTGCTTGAAAGTGCCGTGCGTGTGCCGGACCACGGCAAACTGACTCCTTGGCGTCTGATCATTCTCGAAGGCGAAGCCAAGCAGACGCTGGGCCGGCGGCTGGCCGAGCTGGCCCTGCGCAACCGTCCGGACATGCCCGAAGCCAAGCAGGACAAGGAACGCAAACGCTACAGCCATGCGCCGCTGGTCATCGTCGTGGTCGCCAGCCTCCAGACCGACAGTCGCATTCCCGATCAGGAGCAACTGCTGTCGGCCGGCTGCGTGGCGCACAACCTGCTGCTGGGCGCGCAGGCTTTGGGCTTTGGCGCGCAATGGCTGACCGGCTGGGCGGCTTACGACAGCGAGGCGGCCGCCATCCTCGGGCTGGCTGAACATGAACGCGTGGTTGCTTTCGTGCACATCGGCACGCCCAAACGCGACATTCCCGAACGCGACCGCCCCCCTCTGGAGCGCATCGTCAGCACATGGACGACTTGAGCGCCAAACCCGCGCTGCACCTGGTCGATGGCAGCCTGTACGTCTTTCGCGCCTGGCACGCCATGCCCGACGACTTTCTCGATGCCGAAGGCCATCCGGTCAGCGCCGTTCACGGTTTTACCCGGTTTTTGTGCGAATTGCTGGAACGAACACGACCGAAACACGTGATGGTCGCGTTCGACGGTTCGCTGACCTCGTCGTTTCGCAATGCCATCTATCCGCCCTACAAAGCCAACCGTGAACTGCCGCCGGCCGAACTGGACTACCAGTTTTCACTGTGCCGGAAAATCTCGGTCGCCATGGGCATCACCACGCTGATCGACGCGCAATTCGAGGCCGACGACCTGATTGGCAGCGCGCTGTGGACCGCACGCGCCGAGGGCTACCGCTCGGTCATCGTTTCCGCCGACAAGGACTTCGGACAATTGCTGGGCGACCATGACGAGCAATGGGACTACGGCCGGAATCGGCGTTGGGGGCCAGCCGGCGTGCATGCCAAGCTCGGGGTGCATCCGCCGCAAGTCGCCGATTATCTGGCGCTTTGCGGCGACAGCGTGGACAACATCCCCGGCGTCCCCGGTGTCGGTGCCAAAACCGCCGCCGCCCTGCTGACGCACTTCGGCACATTGGACGCGTTGCTCGACCGTGTGGACGAAGTGGCATTTCTCAGCCTGCGCGGCGCCAAATCCTGTGCCGCCCGTTTGCGCAAGCATGCCGACGACGCGCGCTTGTTTCGACGTCTGACCCGCATCGCGCTGGACGCACCGGTTCCGGCACAGACGGCCGCCCTGGCACGCCGCGCTCCGGAAAGCGATACGCTGGACACACTTGCCGAGTTTCTGCGCATGGGACCGCTGACGCGCGAGCGCCTGCGCAAGCTGCATGACACCTTCAAGGAGCCATCATGAGCGCCAAATGTGTTGTCCCCGACAACAGCACCCCCGTCGACACCTTGCATGAAGGGCATTGGCTGACCCTCAAACAGCGCGGGCGCTGGGAATTTGTCGAACGCAACAATCCGGGCGGCGCGGTCATCATCATCGCGCTTACGCCCGATGACGAAATCCTGTTCGTGGAGCAGTTCCGCGTGCCGATCATGCAACGCACCATCGAAATGCCCGCCGGATTGGTCGGCGACCTGGAAGGCCGGGCCGACGAAGATGTCCGCCTGGCCGCACGTCGCGAACTGGAAGAAGAAACCGGCTATGCCTGCGACGACATCCGCTTTCTGCACGCCGGCCCGTCGTCGGCAGGCATGAGCACGGAAATGATGGCCTTCGTGCGTGCGCACGACCTGCACAGGGTCGGCCCCGGCGGCGGCGATGACAGCGAAGCCATCACGGTGCACGCCATCCGGCGCGAGCGGGCGGGTGCCTGGCTGCTGCAGAAGGCGCGCGAAGGCCTTTCCATCGATCCCAAGCTGTTCGCGGGACTGTGGCTGCTGGACCACGACGACCTGTTCTGAACAAAACCCGGCCGGAATCCGGCATTCCGGAGCCTGCACGAGACAGGCGCCCTTTTGCCCGCTATTCTCTTCAACATGCGCCACGACAAGTGCGCCCGGCGCCCATGACAGACGGGACAACTTCCATGGCAAAAAACAAAGGCAACACGGCTCTCACGGTCATCATCATCATCGCGATCATCGTGATCATCCTGGCGATCGCCATTCCGGCCTACCGCTCCAGTCAGACGCACAAACATCTGAACGCGGCGCTCGATGCCGCCAGCGGCGCAAAACTGGTGGTCGAGGAAGCCGCCACGATCAAGGGCACGACGCCTGCCAAATTGACGAAAGCCGACGTCAACTGGGATGCGCACAAGGTCGAGAGTCCCTACGTGGCCAGCATCACGATCAGCAATGGCGGGCAAATCACCGTGACCACCCGCGATACCGGCAGCAAACCGGATCCCGTGTTGTTGCTGACGCCGACCGTGGCAACCGGCGGCAATACCGGCGTCATCTGGCACTGTGACGTCGCCGGCGAGAACACCAGCATCGTGCCCGACGGATGTTCGAAGGAAACCGCACCCGACGAGCCGGCAGGTGCTCGTTCCGCGGCTCCGACGCCGGCGTCAAGCGCGAAAAGCGAATAATCACGACACTCTCGCTTCCTGCCGCATGTCTTGTCGGACGACAGGACGGCGGGCGCCGTCGTCAAGCCGCTTCCTGTATCATTGGCCGGCTGCATTCCCCACTTTTGCATTCAGTTAGGAGCCATCATGGGCCTGGATCTGCTTGAAGCCGGTCGCAACGTGCCGGACGAGATCAACGTCGTCATCGAAATCCCCAAGGACGCCGAGCCGGTCAAATACGAGGTCGAAAAAACCTCGGGCGCGATTTTCGTCGACCGCGTGCTGTCCACACCCATGCGTTATCCGTGCAATTACGGCTATGTCCCGCAGACCCTGGGCGGTGATGGCGATCCACTGGATGCATTGGTGATTTTGCCGTTGCCGCTGGTGGCCGGTTCGGTCATCCGTTGCCATCCGGTGGGCATGCTCAACATGACGGACGAGTCCGGCACGGACGAAAAATTGCTGGTCGTTCCCGCGCCGAAAATCTTCCCGGCTTACGCGCACGTCGAAAACATCGGCCAGGTTTCCGGCCATTGGCTGGAACGCATCGGCCATTTCTTCGAGCACTACAAGGATCTGGAAGAATCCAAGTGGGTCCGGATCGAAGGCTGGAACGGCGCCGACGATGCACGCAAGGTCATTCGGGAAGGCGTGGAGCGCTACCAGCAGAGCGCGGAATAACCATACGTCCGGCCCTCATCGGCCGACAGTGCCGGGCGGGCGCGGTCACCTCCTCGGGGTCCCGGTGAACCACGTCCACCCGGCGGCTGAAACGATTCATCGGCAGGTCCACGCTCGCGTCCCGCAAGCCAACCCTTGGCACGTGCGAGTACGGCAAACCCATGCTAGCTTCAACGTGTTTGCATTCGAGACCCGCCCATGAAAGCCGCTTCCCGCCCTCTCGTCCTGTGCGTGGCATTGTCCGCGCTGTGTTTTGCCGGCCAGGCCGCTGCGGACAGCTCGCCGTCGACACAGCTGCATGCCTCGCCCAGCCCCGCCGTTGCGAAAGTGCTCAAGAAAATTCAGCACGCACAATATTTCGGCGGCGTATCGGTGTCTCCGGACGGTTCGCGTCTGGCCTGGACCACCCACACCAAAAACGGCAGCCGCGTACAACTTGCCGACATCGACGGCAGCAATGTACAGACCGTCTCCCTCGCCAATGCATTCAAGGGTTGCAGCGAGGGGCGTGCAAGCTGGTCGCCGGATGGCTCGCAACTGGCATTTCTCAGCAACTGCGGCAACCCGAAGAACAAGGCGCAAAAGGACATCTACCTGGTCGACGCCGATAGCACAACGGCCAAGCGCCTGACGCATCTTGACGGTTACGTGCACAACCTTTCCTGGGCGCCTCACGGCAAGCAGCTGGGTATCCTGTATGTGGTCGGCGACACCCACCCCATCGCCGCCACCGCCGCCAGCAAACCGCGCGTGGGCGTGATCGGTGTCAGCGGCGTGGAACACCAGCAAATGGCGCGGGTGAATGCCGACAACGGATCGGTGCATACCGTGACGCCGAAATCGTTGTTCGTGTACGAATACACGTTCTCGCCCAACGCACACCGTGTGGCCTACGTGGCCGCGCCGCCTCCCGGGGCCAACAACTGGTGGAAGGCGAAGCTGTACACCCAGACCGTCGACAACGGCCAACCGCAGGAACGGGTCGACGCCTGGCGCGCCAGCGGATCGCTGCATCATCTGCAGATGGCATTGCCGCGCTTTTCACCCGACGGCAACACGATCGCTTTCATCGGCGGATTGATGAGCGATCAGGGCGCCACCGGCGGTGATATCTACACCGTACCGGCAGCCGGCGGTACAGTGACGAACATCACGCCGAAAATCCGCAAGTCGCCGTCTTGGTTCACCTGGACGGACAATCAACATCTGCTGGTGTCGTCCATCGACGGCGCCCAATCGACCCTGGGCCTGTTCACGCTCGACGGCACGCAGCCGGCAAAGCACAAGGCGCTGTTTTCGTCACCCTCGTCTTTCAGCGACGGCACGGCGGCGTCGGCGCTGGCCTTTTCGGCCGATCATTCACACTTCGCCTATACCCATTCCACTTTCAGCGAAGCACCCGAAATCTACGCCGGCCGTCTGGCCCTGAATGCCGCCGGTCAACCCGCCGGCGTGGCAGCCAGCGCGCACGCAGTCACGCACGTCAATGCCGATCTCGAACCGCAATGGGGCAAGGCGGTGCAGGTCAACTGGCGCAACGAAGGCCATGACGTGGCGGGTTGGCTGTTGCTGCCGGCCGATTACGACCCCGAAAAATCCTATCCCATGGTCGTCAACGTGCATGGCGGCCCGGTCTGGGCAGTGCGGTCGCGCTGGCCCGGCCGCGGGTTTGCCGCACCCCTGTCGATGCTGGGCTATTTCGTGTTCATGCCCAACCCGCGCGGCAGCCTGGGGCAAGGCGCGGCCTACACCGAGGCCGTACGCAAGGACATGGGATATGGCGATCTGCGCGATATTCTCGCCGGTGTCGACGCGGTAGAGAAAAAATACTCCATCGACGACAACCGCCTCGGCCTGACCGGCTGGAGTTACGGCGGTTTCATGAGCATGTTCGCACCGACGCAGACCGACCGCTTCCACGCGGTGGTCGCCGGCGCCGGGCTGTCCAACTGGCAGAGCTATTACGGCCAGAACATGATCGACCAGTGGATGCTGCCGTTTTTCGGCGCCTCGGTATACGACGACCCGGCCGTGTATGCCAAGAGCTCCGCGGTCAACTTCATCAAACATGACAAATCGCCCACGTTGATCATTGCCGGTGAATACGACAAGGAATGCCCGGCCGCGCAATCGCTCGAGTTCTGGCACGCTCTGCGCGCCATGGGTACGCCCACGCAACTGGTGATCTACCCCGGCGAGGGTCACGGCTTCCACAAACCCGAGGATTCGCACGACGTGATGGTGCGCGGCTTGAATTGGTTCCAGAAATATCTGGCTGCCACGCCGGCTCGTTGATTCGGCAAAATGCGCCGGGCGGGCCATGGTCCGCCCGGTGCGACACGGTGCCTACACGTCGGCGGGTTTTGCGGCATCATGGAGCCATGCCGAAACCACGCCATCGCCGCTCACTGAAAGCCGTCGATACCTTCACTCCCTGCCCCTGCGGCAACGCCGACGGGTACGCTGCATGTTGCGGCCGTCTGCACGATGGTGAAACCGCGCCAAATGCCGAAGCCCTGATGCGCGCACGCTACAGCGCCTACGTGCTGAGGCGCGAAGATTACCTCCTGGCCAGCTGGCATCCAAGCACGCGGCCGGCTTCGTTGCGTCTGGCCGCCCAGGAGCCGGCGCCCACGTGGCTGGGCCTCGACGTACGTCGACATGAAACGACCGACGCCGATCAGGCCATGGTGGAATTCGTGGCGCGGTTCCGCATCGGCGGCGGCCGCACCCAGCGGCTCCACGAATCCAGCCGGTTCGTGCGCGAGGAAGGCTGCTGGTATTACGTCGACGGCGATATCCACGACGCTTGACGCGCCGCCACCCGGCCTTCGTCCCACGCGCGCGCGGGCGTCCATGAGGGAGCCACACGAATGCCCCGGCTCACCAGAACCGACTGCCCAGAATCAACACCCAGGCCAGCCCAACCAGCATCAACATCATGAAAATGGCCGCCGAGCCCATGTCCTTGGCGCGCCCTGCGAGCTCGTGATACTCGGGACTGACCAGGTCCACCACGGTCTCGACGGCCGAATTGAGCAGTTCGGCCGACAACACGAACAGCGGCGAGCCTCCCAGCAAAAGCTTTTCGACGGCGCCATCGCCCAGCCACAAGCCCAACGGAACCATCACGACGGACAGGCAAAGCTCCAACCGGAACGACGCTTCATGACGAAACGCCGCCTTGAGGCCTTTCATCGACCAGAGAAAAGCGAGGTAGGTCTGTTTGAGTCCGCGGCGCTCGGTGCTTGCCATGAGAGGGTTTTCATCGTTACCGGCAACATGGAATGATGCCACAGACGCGCGCCGGCAGCGCGCTTGCCGAGCACCGGCGCCTGCGTTTTCGTCGACCCGCGGCGAAAATCCTCGAAAACACCACCACCTGCCGTGATCATGTACTCTTGGACGGTTCGCGCCCCGAGTGCGAGCGCAAAGGGAGTGGTCTGCGTGCCACTTATGGGGAGGGGCTCGGCGGTTCAGTTGCCGCGGTGCCGTTTTTTTGTCCAATCATCCGCGGAATCAAGCATGACAACAACGACAACACCGGTCTCGAAGACACGCTCGTTTTCGACCGTCTTTCTGATCGAGATGTGGGAGCGCTTCGGCTTTTACGGCATGCAAGTGCTCATCGTGCTCTACATGGTGCAGCGCCTGAACTTTCCCGACCAGCGTGCCACGCTGACCTGGGGTGCGGCCGCCGCACTGATCTACGTTTCACCAGCCTTCGGCGGCTGGGTCGGCGACAAGATACTGGGAACGCGACGCACCATGCTGACAGGTGCGATCGTTCTTGCACTGGGCTATGCACTGATGGCCGTCCCCGGCCAAAACACGTGGTTCCTGTTCTGTTCGCTCGGCGTGGTCGTGGTCGGCAACGGTCTTTTCAAGGCCAACGCCGGCAATCTGGTCCGCAAGATCTATGAGGGCGACGACTCCAAGATCGACAGCGCCTTCACGATTTATTACATGGCGGTCAACGTCGGCTCGGTGCTCTCGCAGATCGCGACACCGTTGATCAAGGAATACGTCAACGAGCATTACGGCAGCGAACTGGGTTGGCACGTCGCCTTCGCGTTCTGTTCGATCGGTCTGCTGGTCGGCTTGTTCAACTACCTGATCATGCGCCATACGCTGAAAGCCATCGGTTCGGAACCCGATCATCGCCCGGTCGACATGCGCAAGCTCGGGCTGGTCCTGCTGGCTGCCGCGGCGGCCGTGTTCATCTCCGCATTCATTCTGCAATCGGAACTGGTCGCACGAATCTTCGTGCTCGCTGCCGGCGTCTCCGTTCTGGGCATCTTTGCCTATCTGATTTCCAACGGCAAACGCGGCGAGCGCGCCGGACTGGTGGCGGCGCTGATATTGACCGTCCAGACCGTATTCTTCTTCATCTTCTATCAGCAGATGTCCACATCGTTGACGCTGTTCGCGCTGCGCAACGTGGACCTGGCGCTGACGGTGTTCGGTTGGCATCCGCTGAACTGGCTGCCGGAACAATTCCAGCTTCTCAACCCGATCTGGATCTTTGTCCTCAGCCCGATTCTGGCGATCACGTATACGCGCGCCAGCAAAGGCAACGGCGACCTCCCCGTCGCCGCCAAGTTCGCGCTGGGTTTCGTTGCGGTCGCCATCGGCTTTTTCATCTACGGCAGTGCCGCACACTTCACCACGTCGCCGGGCCTGACAAGCTGGTGGGTCATGGTCGGCGGCTACGGTTTCGGTGCCTTGGGCGAACTGTTGGTCAGCGGGCTGGGACTGGCCATGATTGCGCGTTACGTGCCGGCACGAATGGGCGGTTTCATGATGGGCGCCTACTTCGTGGCATCGGGTATTTCGCAGTATCTGGGCGGCATGGTGTCGACGCTGGCCAGCGTGCCCAACCACATCAAGTCCGTGCTGGCCGATGTCAGCAACCCGATCGTCGACAAGGTTCAGGCGATGTATCCGACGATCATGTCGATGCGGCTTGAAGACTTCCGCGCATGGATCGAGGCCACCAACAAGGGAAAGGACGTGGCCGCGCAAGCCAATCTTCCGGCATTCGCGTCGCTGCCGTCATCGGCCCAGAACCTGCTGCAGCAGTTCAACGAGCTGATCTACACCACCACCATGCCCATCTACACGTCCCTGTTTTTCTGGCTGGGTGTGGCCGGCGTGATCTGCACCGTCATCGCCTTGGCCGTGTTGCCGTTGATGAAGCGTCTGGATGCGCAACACAAGGAATACAAGGCCACCGCCGACGAGGGCCCACTGCCCACGATCGGCTCGGAAGAGTAACTTCGGGAAACGGTCGCCGTCACATGACGGCGGCCGTCATCACGCCTCATGCCCACGTCATTGACCACACCCCGCACCGGACCGCGCGCACTGGTGCGTTCGCTGGCATGGTTGCGCCTGTGCGCCATCGCCGGCCAAAGCACCGCCGTACTGGTGGCGGTGCAGGTGCTGGGGATGCCGATTGCCGAGCTGTACCTGTTTGTCGGCATCGGTCTGTTGACGGTATTTGCCGTCATTGCCGGGTGGCGACTGCAACGGCCCTGGGCCATCGGGGAATGGGAAGCCGTCGGCCATGTCGCCGTGGACTCGATGGTTCTGAGTTACCTGCTGTATTTCACGGGCGGCGCAAGCAACCCGTTCATCAGCCTGCTGTTGGTCCCCATCGCGTTGGCAGCCGCGGCGATGTCCAAACGCGGCATCATGGCGGTAGCCACGCTTTCGGGTCTGGCTTACCTGGTACTGCTGTGGTGTTATCTGCCGTTGCCGACACCCTTGACCGTGGACGGATTCCGCCTGCACATCGCCGGCATGGCGGTAAATTTCATCATCATGGCGCTGATCCTGGGCGTGTTCATCAATCGCCTGGCATCAGCCCTGCGATACCAGCAGAGCGAGGTGCAGCGCATTCGTGAGCGCGCGCTGCGCGACGAGGGCATTCTCGCCATCGCCACGCAGGCCGCCGGAGCGGCACACGAAATGAACACGCCGCTTTCGACCATGCGCACGCTGTTGCCGGAGCTGCGTCGGGAACATGCCGGCGACACGCGTCTGGGCGAGGATCTGGCGCTCCTGGAAACCCAAGTCGAACGCTGTCGCGCGAGCCTGCGCGAAATGGTGGCCTTCGGCAAGTCACAGTTGTCGCAGGAACCGGAGCAGGCGACACTGCGCGCGTTCCTGCACGGTTGCCTGGAGCGCTTTCGCTTGTTGCGCCCTGAAGCGGACATGGATTTTCAGCCGGCCGAAGGCATCGGCGATACCGTGCTCGCCATCCAGCCGGGCCTGCGTCACGCGTTGCTCAACCTGCTCAACAATGCCGCCGATGCGTCCGCGCAACAGGGATCGCAACGCGTCATGCTGCGCGCGCGTATCGACGGCGATTGGCTGGAGCTGGTCGTCGGCGATCATGGCCCGGGCTTCGTGGGCACCGAGGAGTTGGCCGATCTGGGTTATACACGCAAGCACACGGGTCTCGGTCTGGGCCTGGCGCTTGCCGAGGCCACTGCCGAACGCCTGGAAGGCGAGTTGAAAGCCTCCAACACCGCACACGGCGGTGAAATCCGTCTGCGCTTGCCGCTGGCCGTCATGAGCCCGACATCGTCGGTGTAGGACCGTGCGCCATGCGTGATGGCACCCGTCCACGCAACCGGCAACAACGCGTCCCTCCGCACCTTGTCATGAATCAAGGCAATCACCTCGCCACCGCAGTAAACTTGGCGCATGAGTGAACAACCGCACAAATTGCTGATTGTCGATGACGATGAAACTTTTACCCGGGTTTTGTCGCGTGCGCTGACCTCGCGCGGATTTACCGTGGAAACGGCCGATGACGCGGACAGCGCCATCGTCACCGCACGCAAGTTTCGCCCCGGGTTCTGTGTACTCGACCTCAAGCTGGGCGACAACAACGGACTGCGTCTGATTCCCGATTTGAAAGCCATCGTGCCTGACATGCGCGTCCTGCTTCTGACGGGCTACGCTTCCATCGCCACGGCGGTGGAAGCCATCAAACGCGGCGCACATGATTACCTTTCCAAGCCGGTGGATGCCGACGCCGTGGCGCGTGCACTGCTCGACAACGACGGCCCGGAAGACGAAGAGCTTGCCGAAGCACCCGGTGCGCCGTTGCCGTTGAGGCGTCTGGAATGGGAACACATACAGCGCGTGCTCACCGAATGCGACGGCAACATTTCCGAAACCGCACGGCGCCTTGGAATGCATCGGCGTACCTTGCAGCGCAAGTTGGCCAAGCATCCGGTAAGCGAGCGTTCGTCAAATCGCGATTGACCCGGCAGCCGCTCACGCACTGCTGCGCATCTGCATGTCGGCCAGGCGATAGCCGGCGGAATGGATGGTGTGCAGCAAGGGCTTGTCGAACGGCTTGTCGATGATCTTGCGCAGGTTGTACAGATGCGAGCGCAAGGTATCGGAGTCAGGCAGGTGCTCGCCCCAGATTTCGCGTTCGATGTCGCGACGTGCGACCACGCGCGGTGATTCGCGCATCAGAATCGCCAGCAATTTCAGTCCGATCGGTGACACGGTCAACAAGCGGCCACCACGTGTCAACTGCATGGTTCCCGTATCGAGCACCATGTCGCCGACAGCATACACATGACTGGACACCGCATGCCGGCTGCGCCGAATCAGTGCACGCAGACGCGCTTCCAATTCGCGCATCTGAAAAGGTTTGGTGAGATAGTCATCGGCTCCGGCATCCAGCCCCTCCACCTTGGTATCGGTGGAGTCCAGAGCAGTCAACATGAGGATCGGCACCCCGCTGTGTTCCTGCTTGCGCAACCGACGACACACATCCATGCCGTCCATGTCGGGCAGCCGCAAGTCCAGCACGATGACGTCGTGATCGCCACTTGCAGCCAGATGCAAACCGGTCATGCCGTCGCGCGCATAATCCACGCCATAGCCATGATGGGCCAGGTACTCGCCAATAAAGGCTGATGTTTCGCGCTGATCCTCGATCAGCAGCACCATTCCCCCGCGGTCATTGGACGCCATACGCTTTTCACCCGTGTGCTTCAACATACCTGTGAAATTAAACGCAGAACCACGTGAGCCAGAGGTGAAGCCGGCGGATAACGCGCAATGACGGTGAAGGAATGTTCAGCCTGCGGCTGTCGGTCGCACAGCATTTTTCGACACGCATAACGGAAAAATGTCATGCATGACGCCGCCAGAAGACTGTCTGATCAGCTCCACGCAAGCGGCGCCCCATTCTCACAAGCACATGGTGGGTGTCGCGGCACTGTTTCGACGTGACAACACGGTGTGGGTGCGTCTGCTCATGCACGGTGGCGGACCGCACATCACAATGCTCTCACCCGTCGGAACGTCGGGTACTGCCTGCCCTGCAGTGTCGGCCCTGTTTTTCCTGCTGTTTCGCCTGACGCCACAACGCTTCCTGCTCCGGTAGCGCACGGTCGTCCAGCGGCTTTCCTTCGGCGGCGGCGATGGCTTCCATGGCGCGGAAGCGTCGCTCGAATTTGGCATTGGCGTGGCGCAACGCCCGCGCAAAATCGACATCGGCATGACGCGCCAGATTCACCAGCACGAACAGCACGTCCCCCAGCTCATCCTCGATACGTTCGGCGTCCGGCGACGCGGAGAACTCGGCGCGCAGTTCGGCCGTTTCCTCATCGAGCTTTGCCAGCACCGGCACGACATCGGGCCAATCAAAACCCACCCGCGCCGCGCGTTGCTGCAGTTTCTGCGCGCGCCGCCAAGGCGGCAATCCGCGAGCAATGCCACTCAAGGCACTGTCATCGGAATTGCCTTTGTGGCGGCGCTCATCGGCCTTGATCGCCTCCCATGCACGCGTTTGTTCATCGACATCGGCATAGCGCGCATCGGCGAACACGTGCGGGTGGCGGCGCACCATCTTGTTGCTGATGGCGTCGACCACATCGGCAAATGCGAAATGCCCGGCTTCCTCGGCCATGCGCGAGTGGAACACCACCTGCAACAAAAGGTCACCCAGTTCGTCGCGCAAATCCTCGAAATCGCGACGGTCGATGGCATCGACGACTTCGTGCGCTTCTTCGAGCGTGTAGTTGGCGATGGAGTCGAAGTCCTGCTCGACATCCCACGGACATCCGTTTTCGGGATCACGCAGGCGCGCCATGATGGCGAGCAGATCGTCGATGTTGCGGTTGCTGTCGTTCATGACCTTTTGTCTGGCTGAAGCTTTCAGTGAAATCGCACAGGAAAGCCTCGACACTGCGGCCTGCGAAGCTTATCCCGGGAAAATCATTCGTCGACAACCAACCGCCCGGCCCAATCGATACCCGGATCGCCGACGGCCAGAAACTCCGGGTTGAGCAGCGACTCCTTGGTGTTGTACGAAAGCGGTGTGCCGTCCAGGCGCGTGACCGCACCGCCGGCTTGTTCCAACACGCAATGCGCGGCCGCGGTGTCCCATTCGGACGTGGGGCCGGCACGCAGATAAAGGTCGGCATCGCCGCGCGCGATCAGGCAGAATTTGAGCGACGAGCCCATGGCCCACTTGGTGTACTCGCCGATACCGGACAACAACGTCGCCTGACGCTCGCTGCCGTGCGAACGACTGCCTGCCACCACCAGCGGCGATGGCGGCTGGCGTGTCTCGAGCACCGTGGTCTTGCCATCACGCCGTGCATGAGCGCCATCCGCCGCGCTGGCGTAGTAAAGGTCACCGGTGACCGGCGCGAGCACCACGCCCATCACGCTCGAATGGCCGTCGACAAGCGCGATATTGACGGTGAACTCCCCGTTGCGCTTCAGAAACTCGCGCGTCCCGTCCAGCGGATCCACGAGCCAATAGCGCGACCACTGCCGGCGCGTATCCCAGGAAATGTCGGCGGACTCTTCCGACAACACCGGAATAGTCGGCGTCAGCGCACGCAACCCGTCGACAATGATCCGGTGCGAAGCGAGGTCCGCAGCCGTCAGTGGCGAGTGGTCGGCCTTTTGCTCGACCTCGACATCGTCACGGTGATACACATCCAGAATGGCCTGGCCGGCCCGTTCGGCCAGGCCGCAGACGGCATCCAGCGACGGCAGTTTCCCGATACGCGCGCTCATGCCGGCTGGTACCGGCCGGCGAGATATTCGCGCGCCATGAACAAGGCTGCCATGGTGCGACCTTCGGTGACATCGTCACGCGCGATCAGGGTGTGCAATTCAGACATTTTCCAAGGTACCACTTCCATCTCCTCGGGTTCGTCGCCGGGTAGGCGTTCAGGGTAGAGTTCTCGTGCCAGCACCACGTCGGTCAGGTGGCTCATGTAAGCCGCCGCCAGCGATACGCGTCCCAGCGGGACGAGATCGCGCGCGCCGTAGCCGGCTTCTTCTTTCAGTTCGCGGTTGGCGGCCTCGAGCACGCTTTCGCCGGGGTCCAGCCGCCCTTTGGGCAAGCCCAGCTCGTAGTGTTGCAGACCGGCGCCGTATTCGCGCACCAGCAGCACCGTATCCTCGTCGCGCATGGGCACGATGATGGCCGCGCCACGACCGGCATTGAGAATGCGCTCGTACGTACGTCGCACGCCGTTGCTGAACTGGAGATCCAGCTCTTCGGTGCGCAGAAACGTGCTGTTGCGGCTGGAACGTCGCGCCAGGATTTTCGGCAATTTGGCCATCCCGACATTGTACGCGTTCGTCAACTCTTCGCTCCGCCACGCAAACGGTGTCGCACAGCCTCGTGCAAGGCCGGCAGTGCTGCAAGCACACTGGAGGTATCGAGATCCGGTTCCCGACCGTCAAGATCGGTGAACACGCCCCCGGCTTCACGCACGATCACGGCCAGTGCCGCCACGTCGAGAATGTTGACGTCCGATTCGATCACCGCGTCCAGCGCACCGCGCGCCAACAGGTGGTAATGACAGAAGTCGCCGTAGCCGCGCACACGATCGACCCTGCCGACCAGATTACCCAACGCAAGCCAGCGATGCGTATCGGCCGCCATTGTCCGCACGTTGCCCAGGGACAAGGTCATGTGCGACATGTCGCTGGTGTCGGCCACACGGACACGCTGACCGTTCAACCAGGCACCGCCACCACGGCGCGCCCACATGGTTTCGCCGAGCTGCGGTGCAGCGGAAACACCGAGCAACAATTGCCCCTGATGCATCAGCGCAATCTGGGTGGAATAAAACGACGTGCCACGCACGAAACTCTTGGTGCCGTCCAGCGGGTCGACCAGCCACAGAAAATCGCTGTCACCCTCGCGCCCGTGTTCTTCGCCGAAGATGCCGTGATCGGGAAAATGGCGCCGGATGGCGCCGCGAATGACTGATTCGGCCTCGCGATCAGCCACCGTCACCGGGCTGTCATCCGCCTTGCGCTCCACCTCGAACGCCTTGCCGCGATAATGCGCGATCACGCGCGCGGCGGCATCGGCGGCATCGCGCGCCGTTCGCAGCGCGGCATCCAGCCAGGTGTCGTCGATCGTCATCGTGGCGCCTCCGTGGCGGGTGACAAAGCCAGGCCGCCGTGACGCTCGACGCGCACGCCACCATCAGCCATGCGCTGCCCGAAACGGCGCAAAAACCGGCGCAACCCGGGGTCGGTACCGCGTTGATGCATGGTCGCGCGCAAACGCCAACCCAGCACCGTGGCCGTGAAGCGTCCGCGCAATTTCACCGGCCCCTCGCCCTTGTCGACCAGTTCGCCATGAATCACGCTGCCGCTCCGCGTTGTCCAATGCGAACGGAACGCGCCCAGTACCACTTGTCGACCATGTGCCGTCGCCTTGGCCGAATTCCAATCGACGCGTGCATCGAGCGTAGCCGGCCAACCGTCGACAAGACGCAATTTGTCGATCCGGCCTTGCAGCGTTCCGCCCAGCGTCGTGCCCGCCGGCCACACGACTTTGAGCCGCGTCATGGGCACGCTGAAGGCCATGTGGTCGACCAGGACGGCCCCGTCGCCCGCACGCGCGATATGCCCGCTTGCCTTCACGCCCGCCCCGTGCACATCCACCGTACCGCGCTCTTGCCCGAAAACGGCCATGCGGCTCAACGTCCAATGCAGGTTGCCCAGGCGCTGCCCGTTGACAACAAGCTCAGTGGCGCTGCCATCCCAAACGCTGCCGCTGACGTGTCTTGCATGCACGGTTGGAAAGTCGCCGCGCACCCAATGCCAGGCCCAGCGTGCCGGAAACCACCACGCCAGCGCCAGCAACGCCAACACGAGGATCAGTACGACCCGGAACCAACGGCGGCTTCGGTGTGCCGCCATTAGTTGTCAACCTCTTGCGCACACATACAAGTTACAGCAATCATGACAACCATGGATACTACCGTTTCGAACAATCAAACGCTGGCCGCACGCGACCTGCGTCACGTCTGGCATCCGTGCACGCAAATGCGCGAGCATGAGACCGTTCCCATGGTACCGATCGTGCGTGGAAAAGGGGCATGGCTTTTCGACGCCGACGGTCGGCGTCTGCTCGATTGCGTCAGTTCCTGGTGGGTCAATCTGTTCGGGCATGCCAATCCGCGTATCGTCGCTGCTTTGGCCGACCAGGCACAAACCCTCGAGCATGTCATTTTTGCCGGCCTCACCCATCCGCCGGCCATCGAACTGGCTGAACGCCTGGTGGCCGTCACGCCGGCGGGGTTGACCCGCGTCAACTATGCCGACAACGGCTCGTCGGCCGTCGAAATCGCGTTGAAAATGAGCTTTCACTACTGGCTCAACAAGGGCCAGGGCCGGCGCAACCGTTTCATGGCGCTGGCTGGTGGCTATCACGGTGAAACGCTGGGTGCGCTGGCGGTCAGCGATGTCGGCTTGTATCGCGAAACGTACGCGCCATTGCTGTTGCAGCCGATTGTCGTGCCTTCGCCCGATGCCTACCTTGCCGAACCGGGCGAAAACGCGGAGCAATTTGCCGAACGCCAACTGGTCGAACTGCGCCACGCGCTCGAAAAACACGCCCACGAAACCTGCGCGATCATCGTCGAACCCCTGGTGCAATGTGCCACCGGCATGCGCATGTACCATCCGGTCTACCTCGCGGGGCTACGTGAGCTGTGCGACGAATTCGACGTGCATTTCATTGCCGATGAAATCGCGGTCGGTTTCGGCCGCACCGGCACGATGTTCGCCTGCGAGCAGGCAGACGTCAGCCCCGATTTCATGTGTCTGTCCAAAGGTCTGACAGCCGGTACCATGGCGCTGTCGGCCGTGGTCACCACCGAAGAGGTGTACGCGGCCTTTTACAACACCTGGGCCAGCAACAAGGCGTTTCTGCATTCGCACAGCTACACCGGCAATCCGCTGGCCTGTCGCGTGGCACTGGAAACGCTGAATATTTTCCGTGACGATCCGGTGCTGGAGCGCAACCGCGCGCTGGCCACCCACATGGCCGACCGCCTGGCCCCGCTGGCGGACCACTCGCACGTCGCCGACGTGCGTCAAACCGGCATGATTGCCGCCATCGAGCTGGTACGCGACAAAGCCACCCGCATGCCCTGGTCCGCCACCGAGCAGCACGACATCAAGGTCAAGGTGTTCCTGCACGCACTGGAACACGAGTGCCTGCTGCGCTCGCTTGGCAGCGTGATCTATTTCATGCCGCCCTACGTGGTCACCGAAGCGGATATCGACCACATGGTGAATGTCGCCGTCAGCGCCATTGAACACACGTTGCCTTGACGCGCCTGCGACCGCTTCGGGCACCGGTGCGTGTTACCCGTCGAGCAGGAGTTGATTTGCACACTTGGCCGACAGGACAAGCAGATCGGCATTCAGGAAAGTTTTACAGCCGCTGGCCGGACACTGAGGTGTCGAAAAATTTTACGGCATTCCGAGGGGTTTACAGATTCCCTTTACACTTTCGCTATTTCGAAGAAATATTATTCTTTTATTTCAGTAATCTATATTGTGGCATGAAAGCTGCTTCACACTTCTTGCACAGGCGTGAACTCATTGCGAAGTCATGCGATCGCGATACTCGGGAGAACTGAAATGAAACGCGTCATCTCTGCCTTGGCCCTGGTGGCATTTGTTGCCGTAACAGCCCCCGCCATGGCCAACCCGATCACCATCACCTCGCCGGGCACGCATTTCGGTGCGGATGTCGGAAGCATCGATGCATTGGTCGATTTCGGAACGCTGGAGAACAGCGGCGATCAAACCGTCATCAACTTCGTCAACGACCGTACGGGAAACGCTTACACGACCGGCGATTTCGACAAGTTCTGCGATGGTTCCGGTGCTTGCGGCAACATGCTGCTGATCACCAACACGCAAGGTGTGTACGCGGTATACCTTGACACCGCACCCGCCTACTTCCTGGTCAAAACCGGCAAGGGCAAAGGCAACGGCAGCACATTGATCCAACCGAACGCCCCGTATGCATGCGGCTCGGGCAATACCCGATGCGACAACTTCCTGTTCACCAACGGCGGCAATACCTCCTATCTGGTATTCAGGATGTCCGACATGGGATTTGCGGCCAACGCCACCGGCAAGATCAGCCACATGGACAGCTTCGGCATGGACCCGGACGTGACCGCTGTGCCGGAACCCGGCGTCCTGGGCATGTTCGGTGCCGGCATGGGTCTGATCGGCCTGTTTTTCGGCTTGCGTCGCCGACAGCGTCAATGATGCGCGCCCTTCGCGCGTTCAACGTTCAAATAAAGAAAACCCGCATGGCGCACGCCGTGCGGGTTTCAACATGGTGGGCCGTATTGGATTCGAACCAATGACCATCGGATTAAAAGTCCGGTGCTCTACCAACTGAGCTAACGGCCCGTGTTGTTCGTCCGCATCGCCTGCGACACGACTGCGGAAGCCGGCCATTCTAACGGCTCTTTCGGCTCAGCGGTAGTGGGTCGGATCGGAAATACCCGCCAGACGAAAACCTTCGGCTCGCAGCAGGCATGCATCACAATGACCACAGGCGTGCCCGGCATCGTCAGCCTGATAGCAACTGACGGTTTGGCTGAAGTCCACACCCAGTCGCGCACCCTCGCTGGCAATGTCGGCCTTGCTCATGTGCATCAGCGGCGCCTGCACACGAATACCAGCCCCCTCCACACCGGCCTTGGTGGCCAGATTGGCGAGACGCTGGAAAGCCTCGACGAAGGCCGGTCGGCAATCCGGATAACCCGAATAATCCACCGCGTTGACACCGCAGAAAATGTCGGCCGCACCAAGCACTTCGGCCCACCCCAGGGCAATGGACAACATGATGGTGTTGCGTGCCGGCACGTACGTCACCGGCACATGGTTTTCGTCCGCATCGACGGCATCTTCGGGGACGTCGATATCCGCGGTGAGTGCCGAGCCGCCGATGCTGCGCAAATCCACGTCCACGACTTTGTGCTCGATGGCTCCCAGCATGCGGCAGACACGATCAGACGCCGCCAATTCGGATTGATGGCGCTGACCATAAGCCACGCTCAAGCCGTATACGGCAAAGCCCTGTTCGCGTGCCATGGCCATGGTCACGGCCGAATCCATGCCGCCGGAGACGAGAACGACGGCATTGCGTGAGAAAGTTGTTTCGGACATTTCAGTACCAGTCAATCGGATGCCGGAGCTTGTAGCGCGCAGCGTGAGCCCACCTTGCGCGAGTCAATGCCCCGGCGTATCGCCCCACAGGTATTTGTGAAGCTGCACCTGCAGGCGCACCGGCAGATGGTCGGCGAGAATCCATTCGGCCAGCTGACGCGGCGTCAGCGTGCCGGCCACGGGTGACAACAATACCGGGCAACGCGATGCCAGATCGCGTTCGCGCAACATCTCGCAGGCCCAGTCGTAATCGGCACGGTCGGCAAGGACCATTTTGATCTGATCGTTGGCCGTGAGGTACTCGAGATTGCTCCACAGGTTGCGCTTGCTTTCGCCGGAACCGGGCGCTTTGAGGTCCAGCACCTTGTGGACACGGCGATCCACCGTCGCCACATCCACGGCACCGGAGGTTTCCAGCGACACCTCGTAACCGGCATTGCAAAGGCGCTCGAGCAGAATGGTGCAGCGTTTCTGCGCCAGCGGCTCACCGCCGGTGACGCAGACGTGACGCGCTTCATGGCGCGCCACCTCGGCCAGAATGTCGTCGATATCATGCCACTGCCCGCCATGAAAGGCGTATTCGGTATCACACCAGACACACCGCAACGGACACCCGGTCAGGCGCACGAATACCGTGGGCCAGCCGACGGCGTCGGCTTCACCCTGGATGGAATGGAAAATTTCACTGACACGCAAACGCGGCGCACGCTCGGGCGTTGTCGCGTCCACGGCGGACATGGGGTCGCTCATGCCGGCAATTTTAACCTGCTTTGTTCATCGGGGCTCGTCGCGACACGCTCCCGTGTCCTGTCAGCCGGTCGACGCAACAGGACAGAACATGACCGACGAGGATCAATTCAATTGCTGCTGCAGCCTGATATCTTCCAGACGCTGCTTGGCAAGGTTGGATGCCGACGTATCCGGGAATTTGCTGATGACCGATTTCAGCGTCGTCCTTGCCGCATCGGTCTGCTTGAGCGCGTCCTGGCAATAGCCCTTCTTGAGCAATGCACCAGGCGCCTTGCCGCTTTCCGGGAATTGCTGCAAAACCGCATCAAAGGCTTTCATCGCCTGCTTGTAGTTTTGCGTGATGTAATACGACTCGCCCAGCCAGTACCAGGCGTTGGGCGTCAACTTGTCGTGCGGGTACTGTTGCGTAAACGCACGAAAGCCACGCGAGGATTTGACGAAGTCGCCCGAACGCAAGGCGTTGAATGCCGCATCGTACATTTTTTGCGCATCGGCATCGCTGGTCAATGACGTACTCGCGCTGGCCGGTGCGGACGACGAATCAGTCGTCGGGGCCGACGTTGCCGACGCCGGCGTGGAAGCCGCGCTCGCGGTGGTGCCGGCGTCCGCCGCCGACGGCTCGCTGGTGCTTTGTCCCGAGGCCGGAGCGGATGACGAAGAGCCGCTCTCCAAGCGCTTGATGCGCGTGTCCAGAGCGATGTACTGCTCCTTGCTCATTTCCTTGACCTGGTCAAGCTGGTGCTGCAGTTGTTCCACCCGCCCCAGCAACTCGCGATTCTGCTCCTTGAGCATTTGAATCTGGTTGACCATGGATGTGGGGCTGTTGATCCGCGGCGCCGAAGCGGTTGACGACGGCGGCGTCGTTGCCGGTTTACGTGCCGGCGTGATGCCCGCATCCTGGGCGTATGCCGGACCGCCACCCCACAACGCGACGACCGCAATGAGAGCGGTCGTCGCGAGGGCTTTGGCAGCCCATGGCTGATTGGCCACAGGCAGCTTCATCACTTGGAGGTGTAAACGATGTTGACGCGACGGTTCTTGGACCAGCAGCTTTCATTGTGCTGGCGGCAAGTCGGACGCTCTTCACCGTAGCTGATCACGTCGATCTGGCTGGCGGAAGCGCCGTTGGCTTCCAGAGCCGACTCGACGGCCTTGGAACGACGCTCGCCCAGGCCGAGGTTGTATTCACGCGAACCACGCTCGTCGGTGTTGCCTTCCAGGCGCACGTGGGCGCTGGGGCGATCCTGCAGATACTTGGCGTGGCACGCCATGATCTGCTGGAATTCCGGCTTGATGGAACTCTGGTCGAAATCGAAGTACACCACGCGCTGACGCAGGCACGGATCGGTTTCGAGATCAGCCGGGGTGTAACCGGTCGACTGCGTGGGCTGTGTCTGGGTGGTCTGCTGTGTCGGCTGCTCTGGCGGCGGCGTGGGCTTGGTTTCCTGCTTCTTGGAGCAAGCGGCAACGCCGACGGCACACGTCAACGCGATCAGGGTGAGACGAACGCTCTTGTTCATGGCTCTTTCCTTCAACTGTGTGGAAGTCCGAAATCAACGGGTTGATGACCGGCGAACCGGCGGGTGTTTCTTGTTGTATTACTTCTGGTGCGGCCTGAATGGCCCCCATGCAGGCGAACGGACGCTGCCATGCGACAACACGAGTCGCTGACGCACCTTGCCGTCCGACGACACTGCATAAAGCACGCCGCGGGTACCTTGCGTTGCAGCGTACAAAAGCATGCTTCCATTCGGTGCAAAACTGGGATCCTCGTCAAAGTTGCCGGGTGAGACGAAGTGCTCCTGTCCGCCCAGGCTGCGATCCATCACGGCAATACGATACACGTTCCCGCTACCTTGCACCATCGCAATCTGTTTCCCTTTGTAGGCGACCGAGGAGTTGGAATTGTACGATCCCTTGAAGGTAATCCGCTTGGGCGAACCGCCACTGGCCGGAATTTCATATAGTTGCGGTTTGCCGGCACGGTCGGAAGTAAACACGATACTGTTGCCGTCCGGCATCCATTCCGGTTCGGTATCGATCCCGTAATTGTGCGTCAGGCGCGTGGTCGTGCCCGAGGCAATATCCATGACGTAGATTTCCGGATTGCCCTGATAAGACAGCGACATGGCCAATTTGCTGCCATCGGGCGAAAATGCCGGCGCGCCATTGATGCCCTTGCGCCCGGACACCAGACGCCGTGCGCCCGTGCTCAGGTTCTGGATGTAAATGGCGGAGTTGCCGCTTTCAAACGACACGTAAGCGATCTCGTTGCCATCGGGAGACCAGTTCGGCGACAGCAGCGCTTCATGCGAGCGCACGACGACTTGCGGGTTGTAGCCATCCGAGTCGGCCACGATCAGCGAATAGGTCAGGTTGGGTGCGGTACCGGTCGAAGTGATGTAGGCGATACGGGTGAAGAACGCACCCGGTTCGCCGATGATTTTCTCGTAGACCGCATCGGCGATTTGATGCGCCACGCCACGCAGATCGCCTGCCGGCGCGGTGTAGGACTGGCCCAGCAGTTTGTTCTGGCTGTTGACGTCCCACAACTCGAAACTCACTGTGTAGTTGTCGCCGGCACGCGTCACGCTTCCGACCACGATGTAATCCTGCTTCAACAACTTCCAGGCCGCGAACTTGATGTCGCCGCCCTGGTGCGGAAAGGCCACGATGTCGTTGCGATCAAGCGCGTGGAACTTGCCGCAGCGGGCCAGATCCATGTGGATGATCTGGGCAACATTGGTTGGCAGGGACGTACCGGCGTTCTGATCCGAAAACGGCACGACCGCGATCGGGATGGCGGATTTCGTGCCATTGACGATATTGATGCTCAGCCCTTGCGCCTGTGCCGTACCGATGCCGCAAAACGCCAGACACGTCAGCAGCAACAGCGCGAGGACCGGATGTTTTTTCATGCCATGCATCATGCTCAATTATTGACCTTGAAGTTGAGGGTGATGTCGCTCTGAAACGACTTTTCAAACCCCTTGTAAGGCAGGGGCTGGGCCCGAAGCACCGCATTCTTTACCGAGCGCCGTGCCGCCGCATCAAACGGACAACTCGGGTCGATAACCACGCTGATAACCTGTCCGCCGGGTATCTGATCAATATGAATCGGACAGACAGCACCTTCTGGAATATTATCCGGACGCAACCACGCTTGGGTGACCGCGTTCTGAATGGCAGCCTTGTACGCGTCATTGGACGTGCCGTTGCTGCCACTGCGCGCCTTGTCGGCCTGTTTGACTCCGGCCGGTTGCGGTTCGGCTTTTTTCTTGGCTTTTGCGAGGTCTTTCAACTGCGCAAGCTTCTGTTTTTCAAGCTTGCTTTGCTTGTCGGCGTGCTTGCTGCTTTTTTTGGCCTCATCCAGTTGCTTGAAAATGTCTTCCAGCTTTTCGCGCTGTTTTCTGGCTTCCAGTTCGGCCATTTTTTGCTGCTTCTGCTTTTCCTCCTGCGCCCGTTTGGCCTTTTCCGCCTTCTCCTTGGCCTTTTCCACCACTTTCTGCTGGTTCTTGGTATCCGGCCGCTTGGGCGGCGCCGGCAAGGTCTTGAGTTTCGGCACGTCGGGCTTTTCCTGCTCGACCTTCGGTTTGGACGGTTTCGGGGGCGGGATGGACGGTTTTTCGGTTTCGGTCTTGATATCGGGCGGCGGCGGCAACGGCGCGCCGGTCACACCCACCAGTGTCGCGTCGATCACCGGCCCCTTGAGTGACACCGGCCGTTGGCAAGTCACCGGATTCCACGATTCGGGCACCGGCAGCACCGAGAACACATGCTCCCAGGTGGTGCACGAAAGCGTGGTCAGCAGCAGGAATGCCGCCAACCCGATGTGCAGCAATGCCGACCACAAAACCGCCCGTGGCGTGCGCCTACTTTGATCCATCATTTTGCGCACCCGACGCGGTGTCCGGCTGACTCATCAGGCCCACATGTGGCACGCCGGCCTGCTGCAGCAACACCATGGCCTGATAGATGCGCCCGTAGTCCACGCGTTTGTCGCCGCCGACCAGCACCGATACCTTGGGGTTGACGTCGACGAATGCGTGTACCTTGCGCACCAGCTCATCGGCATCAATCTCTTCGCGCGGCTCGTTGCCCAGGGTGAGGTACAACTGGCCGTCCTTGTCGATGCTGACCAGCACCGGCTCGTTGTCGTTCTGCAGCGATTTGGCCGTGGCCTGCGGCAACTGGATATCCACGCCCAGGTGCAGCAACGGCGCGGTCACCATGAAAATGATCAACAGCACCAACATCACGTCGATATACGGCACGACGTTGATCTCGGCCGTGAGGCGACGTTGGCGACGTCTGGGTCGGGTCGATGTGCGCATGACCTGCCTCCGTCAATCGTTGTCGTCGGCGTTGAGCTGACGCTGCAGGATGGACGAAAATTCTTCCTGGAAGTTGTCCGAGCGCGTGGCGATGCGATCCACCTTGGTGGCATAACGGTTGTAGGCCCACACCGCCGGAATGGCAGCAAAAAGACCCATGGCAGTCGCGACCAGCGCCTCGGAAATACCCGGTGCGACCATGGCGATCGTGGCTTCCTTGACGGCGCCCAGGCCCTGAAATGCCGCCATGATGCCCCATACGGTACCGAAAAGACCGATATACGGACTGATCGAGCCGACGTTGGCAAGAAATTCCAGATTCTGTTCCAGGCGCTCGATTTCGCGCGTTGCCGACACGCGCATGGCGCGCTCACTGGCATCAAGCACGTGCTGCGTGTCCCCACCCCGGCGTTGGCGTTGCCGCGCAAACTCGCGGAAACCCGAAGCAAACACCGTCTCTAGACCCCGCGCGTCATCGTCGCGGCTGTTGATTTCGCGAAACAGACCGGCCAGATCGCCACCGGACCAGAACCGCTCTTCGAACGTGTCGGCCGCTTCCATCTCCTGCCGCAACAAGCCGAATTTGCGGATGATGATCACCCACGACAAAAACGAGAAAGCCAGCAACAGCAGCAGTACCAGCTTGACGGGGATACTGGCATGAAGCACCAGCTCGAGAATATTCAGATGGCCGTTCATCAGTCAGGAAATCCTTGCCATGAGGTTGTCGGGGACAGGGGCCGGGCGCATGCGGTCGATGTCGACACAGGCCACGCGCACGCGAGCACGCGCCAAATCGGTGCAATCGCCATAGCGTCGCACATTTTGCATGAATGTCAGGCTTGCACGACGCACAGTTTCGACATCGACCGACACCACCAGTTCATCGTCCAGGCGCGCCGGGGTCAGAAAGTCGATCTGCATGTCGCGCACCACGAAGCCCAGACCCGTGGATTCACGCAGCGCCAATTGATCCACCCCACGCGCACGCAGCCATTCGGAACGCGCGCGTTCCATGAAGCGCAAATAACCGGCGTGATACACCACACCACCGGCATCAGTGTCCTCCCAGTAGACGCGCAGGCGCCAGGTGAAATCGTCATCGGCATTGTGGGGTGACTGCATTGGCATGCCCGCAAAAAAATATTCGCAAAGACTAACCCAGACCGTGCATGATGGTCACCCGCACCATGGATGCTGATCAGCGTCCGTTCGTCCTGAGCGCAGGCCGCAGGGCCGCACTCACTCGGTTTCGGCGTCGTCGGCAGCGAACATGTCCGATGGTTGCGGCTGTCTGGGCGGCGGGTTCAAGCCGAGGTGGCGCCAGGCGCGCGCACTGGCCATGCGGCCCCGCGCGGTGCGCAGAAGAAAGCCCTGCTGGATCAGATACGGCTCGACCACGTCCTCGAGCGTGCCGCGATCTTCGCTGAGCGCGGCGGCAAGCGAGTCGACCCCCACCGGGCCGCCGTCGAAATGTTCGATGATGATGCCGAGCAGGCGTCGATCCAGTTCGTCGAACCCTTCGCTGTCCACCTTGAGCATGTCCATGGCCGCGCAGGCCGCTTCACGGTCGATGTTGCCGCTGCTTTTGACTTCGGCATAATCGCGCACGCGGCGCAACAGCCGGTTGGCAATGCGTGGCGTGCCGCGGGCGCGGCGTGCGATTTCCGCCGCACCTTCGGCATCACACGCGATGCCGAGAATGCGCGCCGAACGCCGCACGATGGCGGACAGTTCTGCCGGGCTGTAGAAAGCCAGGCGCTGGATGATGCCGAAGCGATCGCGCAACGGGCCCGTCAAAAGGCCGGCACGCGTGGTGGCACCGATCAGGGTGAACGGCGGCAAATCCAGCTTGATCGAGCGTGCCGCCGGACCCTCCCCGATCATGATGTCGATCTGGAAGTCCTCCATCGCCGGATACAGCACTTCTTCGACCACCGGCGACAGACGATGAATTTCGTCCACGAACAACACGTCGTTGGGTTCGAGGTTGGTCAACAGCGCCGCCAGATCACCCGCCCGTTCCAGCACCGGACCGGAGGTGGTGCGCAGGCTGACGCCAAGTTCATTGGCGATCACGTGCGAAAGCGTGGTCTTGCCCAGCCCCGGGGGGCCGAAAATCAACACATGGTCCAGCGCACTGCTGCGCCGCCGCGCCGCTTCGATGTAGATCGCCAACTGCTCGCGCACCGCTTGCTGACCAAGATACTCGTCCAGCTTTTGCGGGCGGATGGAAGCCTCCAACGCTTCTTCGTCGGCAGTGGCGGCGGGAGCGATTACGCGCGGTTCGGTCATGTGCCCATTATGCCGTCACGAACGAGTGCGCGAAACACGCCAATACGCCGACCGAACCGCGAGCCTTCAGATCTCCACCTGCGCGCCCAGCTCGATCAGTCGATTGCCGGGTATCTGGAAAAAGGCCGTGGCCGGCAACGCATTGCGCGTCATGAACGCGAACAGCTTGTCGCGCCACAGCGCCATGCCCGGACGTTCGGTCGCGACCACGGTTTCGCGCGACAGGAAAAACGTCGTGTCCATCATGTCGAACGTCAGACCCTGGCGTGCACAGTGCGACAACGCCAGCGGCACATTCGGGTCTTCGGCAAAACCGAAACGCAACTTCACCAGATAGAACTCGCTTTTCAGCTCGGTGATTTCAATACGCTCGTCGGCATCGGCGATGGGCGTTTCCAGCGTGTCGACCGTGAGCATCACGTTGCGCTCGTGCAGCACCTTGTTGTGCTTGAGGTTGTGCAGCAAGGCATGCGGTACGGTTTTCTGGTTGGCGGTGAAAAACACGGCCGTTCCCGGCACCCGGTGCGGCGGGTGTTCACTGATGCTGGCGATGAACGCCTCCAGCGACAGACCGTCGGAATGCATGATGCCGCGCATCAACAATTCGCGACCGCGACGCCAGGTGACCAGCACGGTGAAAACGGCGCCACCAAGCAGCAACGGCAACCAGCCGCCATCGGGAACCTTCAGGGTATTGGCGCCGAAGAAACTCAAGTCGATGGTCAAAAAGACGATACCGGCAATGGCCACGCGCCAGACGCTCCATTTCCACATCAAACGCGCCACCACCAGAAACAGCATGGTGTCGATCGCCATCGTGCCGGTCACGGCGATGCCGTAGGCACCGGCCAGAGCATTGGACGACCCGAAGCCGATCACCACCAGTACCACGGCCACCAGCAGCATGCGGTTGATCCAGGGCAGAAAAATCTGGCCGATGGCATCGGGCGAGGTATGCACGATCTGCATGCGCGGCAGAAAACCGAGCTGGATGGCCTGCCGGGTGATCGAAAACGCGCCGGAAATCACCGCTTGCGATGCGATCACGGCCGCCATCGTGGCCAGAACGATCATCGGATAAAGCGCCCAGTCGGGAACCGCGTGATAGAACGGATTGACGGCCGCCTTGGGATCGGCCAGCAAGTTCGCGGCCTGACCGAAATAATTGAGCAACAAACCGGGCATGACGAAAGCGAACCAGCCGATGCGAATCGGCGAGCGGCCGAAATGCCCCATGTCGGTATAAAGCGCCTCGGCGCCGGTCACACACAACACCACGGCGCCCAGCACCACGAAGCCGCCCCAGTGATGCTGCACGAAGAACTCCACCGCAAACCACGGATTGAGCGCCCGCAACACCGTCGGGTGCTGGATGATGCCCCACACGCCGATCAGGCCCAGGGACACGAACCAGAGCGTCATGATCGGACCGAAAACCTTGCCGACCTTGCCGGTACCGTGTTTTTGCACCCAGAACAGCGCCACCAAAACGATCACCGACAACGGCACCACGTAATGATCCAGCCCGGTAGTCGCCACTTCCAGGCCTTCGATGGACGACAGCACGGTGATCGACGGCGTGATCACGCCGTCGCCATAGAAAAGTGCGGCACCCAACACGGCGGCCAGCACCACGAAACGCCGCAGACGCGGCGAATTGCGCGCGCTGCGTTGGGCCAGCGCCATCATCGCCATGATGCCGCCCTCCCCGCGGTTGTCGGCGCGCATGATGAAGCTGACGTACTTGACCGCCACCACCATCACCAACGTCCAGGTCAGCAGGGAAATCACGCCAAGGACGTTGACTTCGGTCACTTCCATGGCGTGCAGGCCACCGAAGGCTTCTTTCAACGTGTAAAGCGGACTGGTGCCCAGATCACCGAACACCACGCCGATGGCGCCCAGAGCCAACGCACGGCGACTGCCGTGAGCGGCTTGTTCGTTGTCGGGCGCCGGTGCGGGCGCCGAATCGTCACGCATGAAATACTCCCGATATCCGGCTCAGCCGCCCAGAGCAACGCGCAGGGACTTGCGAATGATGGTTTCGGCGTCGTCGCCATCGGCGGCGGCCTTGCCCGTGAGGCGTGCGGCTTCGGCGGGCTTGTAACCCAATTGCTGCAGCGCCACTTCCGCTTCGCCGCGAGCATCACGCGGCGCCGCACTGCCGGCTTTCAGTCCGCTGGCGGGAACGGCTCCCGGTGCTTCGATGCGATCACGCAATTCGACCACGATGCGCTCGGCGGTTTTCTTGCCGATGCCGGGGATACGCGTCAATGCCTGGATGTCACCGGCATGCACCAGGCGTGAAAATTCGTCGGCGGAGGCTCCCGACAACACCGCCAAGGCGATCTTGGCACCGATACCGCTGACTTTCAGCAGCTGCCGAAACAACTGGCGCTCGGACTCGCTGCCGAAGCCGTACAAGACCATGGAGTCGTCGCGAACCACGTGATGCGTCAGCAACACGATCTCGGCCCCCGTCGCTGGCAGATCGTAAATCGTGGACATGGGCACTTCGAGCTCGTAGCCCACGCCGCCGACTTCCACCAGCAACCATGGTGGCTGCCGGGACAACAAGGTGCCACGCAATCGACCAATCATCGGTGACGTCTCCAGGATGAGCGTTTGGGCAACAAGCCGAGTCGCGCCGTGCCCATGCGCATGTGTGCATGCGTGATGGCGATGCCCAGTGCATCGGCGGCATCTGCCTGCAGCGGTCCGGACAGCCCCAGCAGAATGCCGACCATGTGTTGTACCTGCGTCTTGTCGGCACGGCCGCCGCCGACCACTGACTGCTTTACTTCGGTTGCCGCGTATTCGTGCACCTCGACTCCCCGGCTGACGGCAGCGCAAATGGCAGCGCCGCGCGCCTGCCCCAGTTTCAGCGCCGAGTCGGCATTGCGCGCCATGAAAACACGCTCGATACCGCATTCGCTCGGCTGGTGGGTGTCGATGATGGCACACACCTCGTCAAAAATGCGCTTCAGCCGCAATGGAAACGTGGCTTCGTTGCCGACCGTCAAGGCGGCGTGAAAAACGTGGGTGAGCTTGCCGCGCGCATCAACGTCGATGACGCCGACCCCGGTGTGGCGGCTGCCGGGGTCGATGCCGAGGATTCGTGCGCCGCAAGACCCGGAACTCGGGACCCGGGGCCCGGAGGACGCTGCGACGCTCATGAACCAACCTGCAGGTCGCCCACGCACCACAGCCGTTGCGAAGCCGCAGTGCCCGGTGTCAAACCGCGTCCCGGCCTCATTCCGGCAACAAGGCGTTGTGGTACACCTCGCTCACGTCATCCAGCTCATTCAGTTTGTCCAGAAGATCGAGCAGGGTTTCGCGGGCTTCGTCGTCGGCAACTTCGATACGGTTGTCCGGGCGCATGCCGACACCGCCATGAAGCGACTCCAGACCGGCATCGTGAATCGTCTGCTGCACCGACTCGAAATTTTCCGGCGCGCACAGCACCACGCTTTCGCCGTTTTCGTTGACCACATCGTCGGCACCCGCTTCCAGGGCCGCTTCCAGCACCTTTTCTTCGGCGGCTTCATCACCGTGCGTTTCGAAGGTCAACTCGCCCAGCCGCTGGAACTGGAAGGCCACCGAGCCGCTGGTACCCAGATTGCCGCCGTGACGATCGAGCAGGTGGCGCACGTCGGCCACGCTGCGGTTGGGGTTGTCGGTAAAGCATTCGATGATCAGGGCCACACCGGCCGGACCATAACCCTCATAACGCAGCTCCTGCATGTCGGCGCCGCCATCGGCGCCCGAGCCACGTTTGATGGCGCGGTCGATGGTGTCCTTGGGCATGTTGGCGGCCAGCGCCTTGTCCACGGCCGAACGCAGGCGCCCGTTGTTGTCCGGATCAGGCACCCCCTGGCGCGTGGCGACAGTGATTTCGCGAATCAGTTTGGTGAAAATCTTGCCGCGCTTGGCATCTTCGGCGCTCTTGCGGCCGGCGACGGTAGGACCACGACCCATGGCTTGTCCTGCTGCAGATGAATGGTTGCCTCCGATTTTACGACAGCGTGTGCGCGAAGTCGCCCATCCGGCACGAGCCTACGTCGCCGACGTGTTCGACCGTCGAAACCGGCCATGACGCAAAAACGCCACCACTTGCGAGGCGGCGTCGCGCGAAAGCAGCATCCCCGTATGACTGGTTTCGACCACGCAATGATCGGTCAAGCCCGGCAAACGGGTTTCCGCCAGCCCCACGGTGCCGTCACTTTCCCCTTCCAGACGCCCCACCATGGTGCCCAACCCGACGCTGGTGTTGCCGGCCACCATGCCGACTTCGCGCGCGTCGGTCCAAGCATCCAGACCCTGCTCGAGGATGGCATGATTCTGGCCCAGCAGCCACGACACGCGATGTTCAGCCAGTTGACGCGCGATGGCGCTGCCGGTCAATGGTGAAGCCATGCACACGATGCGACCGGGCGGGAGGCTGTCATCCTTGCGACACGCCAGCAATGCCAGCAATCCGCCCAGGCTGTGACCCACCACGTGCACGCCGTCGGGATGCGCACGCATGCGTTCGCGCAGCGCTTCGATGGTGTCTTCGGCCGGCGTGGCGAGACTCAGGTAGTCCAGTGTTTCCACCCGGTAATCCACGCTCTCCAGACGACGTTGCAATACCGTCAGCGTGATGCCGCGCATCCACAGGCCGTGCAGGAGGATCAGAGGTTGAGACATCGGGAATCGCCGGGGAGTACGAATGAAGTGTGCACGGCGCTTATTTTATCGACACACCCTGAGCCGACGCCGGCTGTGACGGGATCCCGTTCAGCAACACCCTTGTCCGCGGATGTCGCGATCCGGAGTGTGCCGAGTCGGGGCTCGGTATCCGGGCGGGTCACTGGAATGGCAGATTGTCGATCAGGCGTGTGCCGCCAAGGCGTGCGGCGGCCAATGCGACCACGTCCTCGGCTGAACCGTCGACCGGCTCGGCAAGATCCGCCACGCGGCGAATGACCACGTAATCGGGATCGAAGCCGGCTCGATTCAAGCGCGCTGTCGCGGCCTGCTCGATGGCATGGCAGGCATGCCCCTGCAGACGCAACTCGCGCATCTGCCGCAGAGTGGCGTAAAGCTGCGGTGCACGGCGGCGCTCGGCCGCCGACAAATACTGGTTGCGCGAGCTCAACGCCAGACCGTCGGGTTCGCGCCGGATCGGCGCCCCCACCACACTGACCGGCAACGACAAATCGGTCACCATGCGTTCGATGACGCGCAGTTGCTGGTAATCCTTTTGTCCGAACACGGCGACATCCGGCTGCACCAGATGAAAAAGCTTGGATACGACGGTTGTCACTCCATCGAAATGGCCGGGCCGATGCGCACCCTCCAGCACGTCGGTGATGACCGGCACATGTACGCGTACCGACTTCTCGGGACCAAACGGATACATGGCCTCGACCGACGGAGCGAACAGCAGATCGCAATCGTTGTCTGCCAGTGCGGCGCGATCCTCTGCCATGGTACGCGGATAACGCTCGAAATCCTCGTCCGGACCGAACTGCGTGGGATTGACGAAAACGCTGGCGACAACGCGCTCGCATCGTGATCGTGCAAGTTTCAGCAGAGCCAGATGGCCATCATGCAAATTGCCCATGGTCGGCACCAGGCTGATGGTGCGGCCCTGCTCGCGCCACGTGCGAATGACGGCACGAAGACGGGCGGCATCGGTCACTGTTTGCATAAAAAAACTCTGCCTGGAACCGGCGCAACCATCACTTGCCCCGTCTGCTCGCAAGACAAGGCGCATCGACGGCAGCGAGCTGGCCGCCCGTCGAAACGGGGCAGCGCCGGAGGGTGGACAGACGAGACAAGCCCGTCGTTTGACCTGTTCATGAGCATCGCGGCTCCTCTCGGAGCTTCCATGAGACCTTATTCGAACGCATGGTCGGCATCCGGAAACCGGCCCTCGCGCACATCCCTGGCATAAGCGGTGATGGCTTCCGCCACGGAACCGCGCCCGGCGAGATAGTCCTTGCTGAATTTGGGTGTCTTGCCGGGCGTGATGCCCAGCATGTCATAGACAACCAACACCTGGCCGTCACAACCGGCGCCGGCACCGATACCGATGACGGGGATGACAAGCGCATCGGCAATCCGCGCAGCGAGTCCGGACGGCACGCATTCGAGTACCAGCATGCCGGCGCCGGCATCGGCCACGGCGCGCGCATCGGCCAGCAGTTGATCCGCGACGGCCTGCTCGCGACCCTGCACCCGGTATCCCCCCAGGCGATGCACCGATTGCGGTGTCAAACCCAGATGCGCGCACACCGGAATATTGCGTTCGGTCAACGCGGCGATCACATCGCAGACATGTCCTGCACCCTCCGCCTTGACCATGGCCGCACCGCCTTCACCGACCAGTCGCGCCGCTGCATCGAGGGCGTGCGGCACATCGCGGTCGCTCATGAAAGGCAGATCGGCCACCAGCAACGTAGTCGACAAACCCCGCGCAACGCTCCGGCAGTGATACACGACGTCGTCAACCGTGACCGGGAGCGTGCTGACCTGCCCCTGCACCACATTGCCCAGCGAGTCACCGACCAGGGCGACATCCACACCGGCCATTTCCAACTGCGCTGCGAAGCTGGCGTCATAAGCGGTGAGCATGACGATTTTGCGGCCTTCGGCCTTCATGCGCCGCAAGGCGGGGACGGTGATCGCCTTGCGATCGGGTGCCTGAACGTACACAACGAATCCCGTGACGGAAAGCCGCCATTATCCGGGCATTGGACGGTTCGGCTCAAGCGGCCGTGTTTTCAAGCACTTTCTCGGGCTCGCGCAGGAAATTGCCTTGCACGAAATCGACACCGCAGGCGAACAACAGGGACGTGCTGGCCGCGTCTTCCACCCACTCGGCCACCGTCAGCTTGTTCATCTCGCGCGCCTTTTCGCAGATGTCGGCCACTTTGGCACGGTTCTCGTCGTGCTCCGGAAGATTGCCCATGAAACTGCGGTCGATCTTGAGGTAGTCGGCGTCGACATGGCGCAAGGTCTGGAATGAATTGAGCCCGGACCCGAATTGCTCCAGTGCAAACGCCACACCCAGCGGCTTGAGCGCGGCAACGAAATCGTGCGCCGGCTTCAGACTGGTCAACACTTTGCTTTCGGGCATTTCCAGCACCAGCGCACCCGGCCTCAACGCACGCGCCTGCAATTGCTCCTTGAGCCACACCACGAAGGTCGGATCGGCCAGCGATTGCGCTGTCAGCTTGACGAACATGGTCAGCGGCTCGGCCTCGGCCTGGCGCTCGGAAAGCATGGTGATGACGTGGCTGATGACCCAGCGATCGACAGCGGCCATCAGGCCGTGACGCTCGGCTACCGGCAGAAAATAACCGGGCGATACTTCGCCATTGGGACCTTCCATGCGCAGCAGGACTTCGGCGAAATCACCCTCGGCATCCTGCAGACTGATCACCTGCTGCTGGTAGAGCACGAAACCGTCATCTTCAAGCGCGCGCTGCACCAGCTCAAGCCACTGACGCTCGCGTTCGGCCTCGGCCTTGTCGCGTGCGGCCGGATCATGAATCTGGCTGGCGCCGACGCCACGATTCTGTGCACTGCGCAGCGCCTCGTCAGCCTGTTCCAGCAAGACCTGGGTGTTGGCATTGCGTTCGCCCAGGAGGCTGCCGCCGATGCCGAAGGTCAACGAAATGGAATGGGTGCCCGCCTCGAACACGCCATCAGCCGCCAGATCGTGCAACGCCTTGACGCGTTCGCGCACCTGCGCGTCGTCGTGATGATCGAGCAAAAGACCGATGGTGCGTTCGCCCAGGCGCCCCGCCACGGCGCGTTCGCCGAGATTTTCGCTGATACGCTCGGCGATGGTGGCCATGAGGTTGTCGGTGTTGGCCATGCCGATGTTGCCGATGATCGCTTTCCAGTTGTCCGGTTCGACCAGCAACAATGCCTGACCGCCGGCACCGTCAGACGCCGCGCTGACCGCGTCATCGATCAACTTGAGCATGTGGGTGCGATGAAACAGCCCCGTTGCCGGATCGCGCAGCAATTGTTCCTTGAGCGCCTCGTCCGCTTCCTGTCGCTGGAACACGATCTGCAGACACGCCTCGCCTTCGAACGTGGCCTGCGAAAACGCCATGCTGGCGTCGAAAACCTCGCCATCGGCGCGCACCGCCTTGAGTTGAAGTTGTTCGGGGGGCTTTTCACCCTTGGCCAGACCCTTCAGCAAGGCCTTGAATTCGCCAGCCTGTTCGGGCGCCACCATGTCGAGAAGGGTCAGGCCTTCGACATCGTCGAAGCTTTCGTAGCCGAAAATATCGAGATACGCCTGGTTGGCGCGTACGTGCATGCCTTCATGCACGTAGGCGATCGGATCCCGCGAAGAAGCCAGCAGTGCATCGCAACGGCGTTCGGATTCGCGCAAGGCGTTTTTGAGCCGACGCACCGAACGGCGCATGCCCAGCGCATCGAACTCGCGCCGCACCACCTGCACCAGCTGCGCGGGGCGTCCCCGCAACGCCAGCCCGTGCGCACCCTGCTCGAACATGTCCGCGACGATATCGTCGTCCATGCGTGCCAACAAGGCGATCAGTGCGAAATCCTTGCCGGTGTTTTCCATCTGCCGCACCACCGCGGCGACGTCAAGCGCTCGGGCGTCGGGATTGACCAGCACGACATCCGGCACCGTTGCGTTGCACGCAGCGGTCAATTCATCTTTGTTCGTGGCGCGACCGGGGCGCACCGCCACGCCGTGATTGCGCAGCACGCTGATGACCTGTTCGGCATCCTCGACGGCATCTTCGACGAACAGAACCTTGATGACGTTGTTTTGCTTCATGCGCGTATCCGGCGTTGCAGGCTGCCTCGAGAGAGAAAAGCGAGGGGGCAGCTTTCCCCGGTTTTACCTTATCCAACGCGGCTTTGCCAGCGCGCTTGCATGGGCTGTCGACTGATTCACGCTAACCGGAGCCCGGATTGAATGCACGCCCGCCGTCGCGACAACGCCCGGTGCCCTCGCCATCACCGCCACCCGGGCCACATCACGTCACAGCGGTCGCTTGCTGCCCTCGCCCGCCACCTCGCGCACCAGGCGAGGCACCAGGTAGCCCGGCAAACGCTCGCGCACCTCGGCCACCAGCTCCACGGCCCGTGCGTCATCCACCTCGAAATGTGCCGCGCCCTGCACACGGTCAAGCTGATGGACGTAATACGGCACCACGCCGCAGGCGAACAATCGTTCGGACAAATCGGTCAGCGCATTGGCGCTGTCGTTGACGCCGCGCAACAGCACCGACTGGTTGAACAATGCGACCCCCACGTCGCGCAGACGCGTACAGGCATCGGCCACCGAGGCGTCCAGCTCGTTGGCGTGGTTGGCGTGGATCACCACGACTTTCTGTTGCGGCAAAGCATCGAGCCACGCGCACAGCGCCGCGTCCACGCGCTCGGGCAATACCACCGGCAGACGCGTGTGAATGCGCAAACGTTGCAAATGCGTGATACCCGCCATGCCCTGCGACAACTCTTCCAGTTTGGCGGTCGAAAGCGATAACGGATCGCCGCCCGAAAGAATCAGCTCGCGCACATCGCCATGCGTTCGCAAATAATCCAGTGCCTCGCGCCAGCGTGCCGCAGCCGCGATTTCTTCACCGTAGGGAAAGTGACGCCGAAAGCAGTAGCGGCAATTGACAGCACACGCGCCACTGGCGATCAACAACGCACGGCCGTGATATTTGTGCAGCACGCCTTGCCCGCCACGGGCATCCATGTCGCCGACGGCATCCAGAGTGAAACCGGGTGTAACCTCGGTTTCGGCCAGTTGCGGCAACACCTGCAGCAGCAGCGGGTCCTCGGCATCGCCGTGGCGCATGCGAGCGACGAAACCGCGCGGCACGCGCAACGCAAAGCCGGCATCGTCCGCCGGCAGCCTGTCGGCCAGCTTCGCAAGCCCCAGCATGGCCAGCAACTGGTGGGCATCGGTGACGGACTCGCGCCACAGCCGACGCCAATCGGCAGGCTGCGCGGATGCGGAGGTTGCAGTTATCATGGGCAATTCCGAAGCCGGTGGCATACGCCGGTAAAACCCTCATTGTAGCCGCGTTCCGTGCGGCTTTTCGTTCCGGAGTATCCGCATGGCAAGCTATGGACTGAACGACGTCAAACCCGGCGTCAAGATCCTCGTCGACGGCGACCCCTACAGCATCGTTGATGCCGATTTCATCAAGCCCGGCAAGGGCCAGGCCTTCACCCGCATCAAGATCCGCAACCTGCTGAACGGACGCACGACCGAAAAGACGCTGAAATCCAGCGAGTCGTTCGAAGGCGCCGACGTGCTCGAAACCGACATGCAGTATCTGTACAGCGACGGCGAGTTCTGGCACTTCATGGACCCCAACACATTCGAGCAGCATCAGGCCGACAAGAACGCCATGGGCGACGCCGCGCAGTGGCTCAAGGGCGAAGAAGAATGCGTGGTGACCCTGTTCAATGGTGCGCCGATCGCCGTCCAGCCGCCCAACTTCGTGGAACTGCAGATCGTCGAGACCGACCCGGGCGTGCGCGGCGACACCTCCGGTGGCGGCGGCAAGCCGGCCAAACTGGAAACCGGTGCGACGGTGCGTGTCCCGCTGTTCGTGCCGCAGGACGAGGTGATCAAGGTCGATACGCGCAGCGGCGAGTACGTCGGCCGCGTGAAATAAACATCCCGCATGATGGGCCTCGGCCCAGCCTTCCCGACAAACGACGGTGAACATCGATGGCATCACGGCAACCCGTTGACCAACTCATCGAAGCGCGCTGGGTCATCCCGGTGGAGCCCGATGCCGTCGTGCTGGAACATCACGCCGTCGCCATCAGGGACGACAGCATCGTTGCCGTGCTGCCGATCGATGACGCTCGCGATACTTGCGCACCTGCCGAAACGATCGCCCTGACCGAGCACGCGTTGATCCCCGGGCTGGTCAACGCGCACACGCACAACCCGATGACCTTGATGCGCGGCGTCGCCGACGATCTGCCGCTGATGACATGGCTCAAGGAGCACATCTGGCCGATCGAAGCCGCCGTGATGGGTCCGGAGTTCATCCGCGACGGCACCGAACTCGCCGTCGCGGAAATGCTGCGCGGCGGCACCACCTGCGCCAACGAAAACTATTTCTTCCCCGACACCATCGCCGCCACCTACAAGCGTCTGGGTTTCCGCGCCTGTATCGGTCTGCCGGTCATCGAATTCGCCAGCCCGTGGGCCCGAACGCAGGACGAATATTTCGAGCGTGCACTGGCCGTGCATGACGACTTGCGCGGCGAAGCGCTGTTGACCACATCATTCGTGCCGCATGCGCCCTACACCGTTTCGGACGAGAGTTTCGAGCGCATCCGCGTCCTTTCCGACCAACTCGATCTGCCGGTGCACCTGCACTTGCTGGAAACCGTGCAGGAAGTCAGCGACAGCCAGCGCGATCACGGACTCAAGCCCATGCAGCGCCTGCAGAAGCTGGGCCTGGTCAATGATCACCTGGTCGCCGTGCACATGACGGCCGCCAGTGACGCGGACATAGCCACCTGCGCCGAAAACGGCGTCTCGGTGGTGCACTGCCCCGAATCCAACCTCAAACTGGCCTCGGGTTTCTGCCCCGTGGAGAAATTCCACCAGGCCGGCGTCAACCTCGCCATCGGTACCGACGGCTGCGCCTCCAACAACGATCTGGACATGTTCGGCGAAGTGCGCACCGCCGCCTTGCTGGCCAAGGCCATGGCCGGGCGCGCCGATGCGTTCAGCGCCACGACCGCTTTGCGCGCGGCAACGCTGGGCGGGGCACGTGCCATGGGGCTGGATGCGCGGATCGGTTCCATCGAACCGGGCAAACAAGCCGATCTTGCTGCCGTGCGCATGACCGGACTGGAAACCGCGCCGCTTTACGACGTGGTGTCGCAACTGGTGTACGCCGGCGGACGCCACTTGGTCAGTGATACCTGGATTGCCGGCAAACGCCTCCTGGCCGACCGCAAACTGACGCACATGGACGTCGACGCATTGAAAGCCAAAGCCGCCTCCTGGCGCGAACGCATCAGCGCACTGGAACGTGCATGAAACGCTTCCTCGTCACCGTCATGCGCAATCCGGGGTTCGATGCCGGCCTCATCCCCGCCCATGCCGCTTTTCTCGAGGATTTGCGCAAACGCGAATGCCTGGAAATGGCCGGCCCGTTTGCCGACGCCAGCGGCGGTGCCTATCTGCTGCTTGCCGAAGACATGCCCGCCGCCGAGGCGACGGCTTTTGCCGACCCTCTGCACAAGACCCGCGCTTCCACCATCCACGTGCGCGAATGGAACGCGCGATAATGTCCGCATGAACGACGCAACCCACGCCAACGTCAGCCCCCGCGAAATCGCCCGCTTCGAAGAACTGGCTTCACGCTGGTGGGATCCGGACGGCGAATCACGCCCGCTGCATGATCTCAATCCGGTGCGTGCCGCCTACGTGGCCGCGCGAGTGCCGCTTGCCGGCGCGCGCGTGGCCGACGTGGGTTGCGGCGGCGGCCTGCTGAGCGAGGCGCTGGCCCGTGCCGGCGCCCACGTTGTCGGCATCGACATGGGCGAAGCCGTGATCGACGTGGCGCAACTGCATCTGCACGAATCGGAGCTGGATGTGGATTATCGCGTGCAATCGTCCGCCGATCTTGCGGCGGCCGAGCCCGCCTCCTTCGATGCCGTGTGCTGCATGGAACTGATCGAACACGTGCCCGATCCGGCCGAATTGGTGGCCGACCTCGCGACGATGCTGGAACCCGACGGCCAGCTTTTCATGTCCACGCTCAACCGCACGCCGGCGGCATTCGGCGCGGCCATCATCGGCGCCGAATACGTGGCGCGGCTGCTGCCGCGCGGCACCCACCACTACCGCCAATTCATCAAACCGTCCGAACTGGCGCGACTGCTGCGTCACAACGGACTGGATCTGACCGACGTCAGCGGCATGGCCTACAACCCGCTCACGCGCAAGGCCCGGCTGAGCAGAAACGCCGCCGTCAACTACCTCATGAGCGCACACAAACCGGCATGAAACCCCTGCCCCGACCGATTTCCGGCGTACTGTTCGACCTGGACGGCACGCTGCTCGACAGCGCACCCGGCCTGTATGCCGCACTGGAAGCACTGGCGGCCGAATCCGGCATCACCATTGCCCCCTACGATGCAATCCGCGATGTGGTCTCGCGTGGCGCCACGGCGGTGCTGAAAACGGCATGGCCGGATATCGATGCGGAAACACTCGAGGCGCGCATGCCGCGCTTCATCGAGCTCTACGCCGCGGTCATGGGCGACATGACGCACGCTTTCGATGGTATCGACCCCTTGCTCGAAGCGCTGGAAGCCGCCGGGCTTCCCTGGGGCATCGTCACCAACAAGGCCGGGTATCTCGCCCGGCCGCTGCTGGAGCAGATGGGGCTGTGGCAACGCGCAGCCAGCGTGGTGGCCGGTGACACCCTGGCGCAACGCAAACCCGACCCCGCGCCGGTGTTGCACGCTTGCCTCGAAGCCTGCATCAAGCCCGCGCAAACCGTTTTCGTGGGCGATGACCAGCGTGACATCCAGGCTGGCCGCGACGCGGGACTGTACACCGTCGCGGTCGCCTGGGGTTATCTCGACGGCGGCGACCCTCACGACTGGGGAGCCGACAAGGTCGTCGACCACCCCGATCAACTGACTGCCCTGCTCCGACTCGATCTCCCGGCATGACCGATCCCACGCTTCACGGTTACATCGACAAATGGCTGGCTGCACGCCCCGCGCGTCATCAGGCACAGCCCTTTCTGCCCGCTCCCCGGCGCGATGCGTTGCTGATCTTCGGCGCGCTTGAGCACGAGCTCATCACCGCCACCTACGGCATCAGCGATCCGCAGGTGGCGGCCGCCAAACTCAACTGGTGGGGCGAAGAGTTGGCCGGCGCCACCGTCAGCGGCGGGCGCCATCCACTGATCAAGGCGCTGTTCGCCGATGACGATATCCGCGCCATCGATCCGGCTTTGTGGCTGGCGCCGGTGAGCGCCGGGCTGGTTCGCCAGGATCAGTCGACAGCGCCGGATTTCGCCACCCAGCTCGAACGCACTCAGGCATTCCACGGGGCGATCGCGGCGCTTGAAACCCGGATCACGTTCGGCGCCGATGGCGACCCGACGCGCGCCGGGCGTTTTGCAAGCCTGGACTATCTGCTGCAGGCCATCAGCGTGGTCGAGGAAAACGTCTCTGTCGAGCGCTTGCCGCTGCCCATGGATCGCCTCGCGCGTCACGATCTGGATCGCAACACACTGGCCAAGGACAGCCCCCAACGACGCGCGGCAATGGCCGAACACCTGCAGGATATCCTGCGCGAATGGCGTTCCGCATGGCGACTGTCCGGCCCCGTGAGTCTGTTTCGCGGCCTCGATGCCCGCCTCGGTCAGCGATGGTTGCGCCGTGCCGTGCGCAACGACCACCCCCTGGCACGCCTGCGCCACGAGCAAAAACACCAGACCGGAATGAGCACCCTGCGCATGGCCTGGGCTGCCGCCCGAGCCGCACGTGGTGCACAAGTTGATTAAACTGTCGCCAGACCCCATGTAAGCGGAATCTCCCCGCACTCGTATAGCCATGGCCGCTGATTCCAACACCGCCCGTGACCTCCCCGACGTGGCCCATCAGGCGCAACCGCATCTCGACGGTACGCTGGATTGGGTAGGCATGAACAACATCCAGGTGCCCGTTCAAGTGGCGAGCCAGGGCAATGCCCCGCAGCGCGCCAGCGCGCGCGTGGATGCGCATGTCAGTCTCGAACGCGCTGATGCCCGCGGCATTCACATGTCGCGTCTGTATCTGATGGTGGAGAAGGCACTGGCCAACGAAACACTGACGCCGTGCCTGTTGCGTACGTTGTTGCGTGATTTTCTGGCCTCGCACGCGGATCTTTCCGGCCAGGCGCGCATCCGCATCCGCTATGAGCAACTGGTACGCCGTCCCGCGCTCAAAAGCGGCAACAACGGCTGGCGGGCCTATCCGATTCGCATCGAGGCACAAATGGACGATCGGGATTTCCAGGTCGAACTGTCCACCGACGTGATTTATTCGTCGACCTGTCCGGCATCGGCGGCGCTGTCGCGGCAATTGATCCAGCAACAGTTCGCACAGGATTTCGGCCCCGGCGCCAAGCTTGATCGCGAGACGATCCTGTCGTGGCTGGGCAGCGAACAAGGCATCCTCGCCACCCCGCACGCGCAACGCAGCATTGCCACCCTGCGCATCCGTCCCGAACCGTCGTTCGGTTTCGATCCGACAGCGCTCATCGATCGCGTGGAGTCGGCACTGGGAACGCCCGTGCAAACGGCGGTCAAACGCGAAGACGAACAAGCATTCGCTCTGGCCAATGGCGGCAATCTGCTGTTCTGCGAGGACGCCGCCCGGCGCATCCAGACCGCCTTGCGCAAAGATGACACGATCGCCGACTTCGCCGTGCGCGTGAGCCACGAGGAAAGCCTGCATCCGCATGATGCGGTGGCATATGCCAGCAAGGGGGTTGCGGGTGGTTATGGCGCATCCGCCATCGACGATTGACCGTTTGGCTGCTGAACGGCGAAGCCAGGCTTCTGGCCTTCACACCTCACCGCCTGCCGCGTGTCGGCACGAAACATCCTCATGTACGGCACCGATTGACTCGGTGACTCTGCGCCGTCCATGGTTCGATACGCGGCGTCACCCGCAGTCGGGAACAAGAACGAACGGCTTCCGGTGAAGCATGCGCGCCAACGTCAAAGCGACTTCGAGACCCACCGGTCGAAAACCGCCAAGTGCGGCCTGCTCAATCGGGCAGGGTGTGCTGGCACAGTGTGCGGAATCACCCGACCACGAGCGACCCGCCATACACGAAACCATCCGTCGAAGGGCGTCAAGAGCATCCGTCAGCCAGTAAATGACGTGCACACGAACGCCGCGCAGGACAACCTGCGCGGCGTTTGATCAAACCTGCAGCAGAGGCTTACTCGGCGGCGTCGGCAGCCGGAGCTTCTTCGGCCTTCGCCTTGGGTGCTTTCTTCGACTCGGCCTTGGCGGCCGCTTTCTTGGCAGCCTTGGCTTCAGCGGCGGCGGCAATGTCTTCCTTGATGCGGGCAGCCTTGCCTTCCAGACCACGCAAGTAATACAACTTGGCGCCGCGCACCTTGCCCTTGCGCTTGACCGACACCGAGTCGATCTGCGAGCTGTGCGACTGG
The DNA here is from genome assembly GCA_964608595.1 of uncultured Rhodanobacteraceae bacterium. GTDB lineage: Bacteria > Pseudomonadota > Gammaproteobacteria > Xanthomonadales > Rhodanobacteraceae > Oleiagrimonas. The sequence continues at coordinate 9,702 of CAZSOU010000003.1, read as the reverse complement.
AACACGCGCTCCACGCCGGTGCCGTGCGAAATCTTGCGCACGGTGAAAGCCGAATGCAGACCGCGGTTGCGCTTGGCGATGACGACACCCTCGAACGCCTGGACGCGCTCGCGATTGCCTTCCTTCACCTTCACGTTGACCACAACCGTGTCGCCCGGGCCGAAGTCCGGCAGCTGGCGGGTCATCTGCTCGGTCTCGAACTGTTCAATGATCTTGTTCATGGCACACCACCAATTTTTCCAGTTTTTGGGGCCCGGTATGGCCTCAAGTTCGTCGGGCCGCGAAGTACTCGCGGCGAAATTCATCCAGCAATGCGCGAGACTCGTCATCCAGCACGCATTGCGCCAGCAGGTCGGGTCGCCGGAGCCAGGTCCGCCCCAGCGACTGCTTCCGGCGCCAACGGCGAATCGCCGCGTGGTCGCCCGATTGCAATACCTGCGGCACTGTTCCCAGCACGTCCTCGACGGGACGCGTGTAATGGGGACAGTCCAGCAGGCCGCCTTCAAACGAATCCTGCTCGGCCGACTGTGCGTCGTTCAACGCACCGTCCTGCAAGCGGCCCACGGCATCGATGACGACTGCCGCAGCCAGCTCCCCACCGGACAACACGTAATCGCCGATGGAAAGTTCCTCGTCGACTTCGTGCGCCAGCAGGCGCTCGTCCACTCCCTCGTACCTTCCGCAGAGCAGGGTCAGGCGCGGCATCGCTGCCAGCTTCCTGGTTCTGTCCTGCGTCAGCCTGGCTCCCTGCGGGCTGAGGTAGACCACATGCGCCGGCTCCTCCGACGCCTGCCGTGCAGCGGCCAGCGTGGCGCGCAACGGCTCGATCATCATCACCATGCCGGGGCCGCCGCCAAACGGGCGCGCATCCACGGTACGGTAATTGTCGCGGGCGAAATCACGCGGGTTCCAGGTTTCCACCTGGAGCAGACCACGCTGCCGCGCCCTGCCCACCACGCCGACATCGGCGCAGCGGGCGATGAATTCGGGAAACAGCGTAACGACGTCGATGCGCATGGTTCCCTCTCTGTCGCTGGCGACCGCGGCCGCCGTAAATCAGAAGTCCGGGTCCCAGTCGACGACGATGCGCCCGGCCTCCATGTCCACTTCCCTGACGTATCGCTCCATCACGAACGGCAGCAGATGCTCCTTTTTGCCGCCACGTACCACGAGCACGTCGTTGGCACCGGTGGCGACCAGATGGCTGACCCGGCCCAGCGGCACGCCCTCGACGGTGACCACTTCCAGGCTTTCCAGATCGGCCCAGTAGTACGCACCCTCACCCGGTGGCGGAAGCTGGTCGCGGTCGACCAGGATGTCGGTACCGACCAGTGCCGCGGCCCGGTCCCGGTCATCCACTCCCGGCAGCGAGGCCACCAGGCCCTTGCCCTGCTTCCTGCCGCGCACTTCGTCCACCGTGTCCATTTCGCCCGGCGCTGATGCAAGCTGCCAGGGCTGGTAGTCGAAGATGCGTTCGCGCGGCTCGGTCCAGGATTCCAGCTTGACCTCGCCACGCACACCGAAAACCCCGACGATGCGCCCCACCGGGACGCGCCGACCGGGTTCGGTCATGCTCAGGCCGCCTTTTCCTCGGACGCGACGGCCGGCTGCTTGCCGGCTTCCTTGACCAGGGCGCGGACCTTGTCGCTCATCTGGGCGCCCTTGGCGACCCAGGCGTTGACCTTTTCCACGTCCAGCACCAGGCGCTTGTCGGAACCGGAGGCCACCGGGTTGAAATAACCCAGGCGCTCGATGTTGCGACCGTCGCGACGGCTGCGCTGGTCGGCGACCACGATGTGATAGAACGGACGGCCCTTGGCGCCGCCACGAGCCAGACGAATACGAACCATATCTTTGAACTCCGATGTACCGCGAAGGCGGTCACGGCATGCATTGCATGCGAAGGGAACGGGGCATTTTAACGGATTTCCCGCAAAAAGGAAGGGGTAACCGGCACTGCCGTCAACGCATGGGGGGCATGCCTCCCATGCCGCCCATTCCTTTCATGGCGCCACGCATCTGGCGCATCAGGCCCTTGCTGCCGCCCTTGCCCATTTTTTTCATCATCTTGGACATTTGCTTGTATTGCTTCAGCAGACGATTGACGTCGGCCGGCTGCGTGCCGGAACCGCGCGCGACACGGGCACGACGCGAACCGTTCAGCAGGTCCGGATGGCGACGCTCTTTTTTGGTCATCGAATTGATGATGGCCACCATGTGGCCGATTTCCTTGTCGTTGACTTTCGACTTGACCGATTCGGGCAGGCCGGACACGCCCGGCAACTTGTCCATCAAGCCGGCCAGTCCGCCCATCTTGGTCATCTGCTCGAGCTGATCGCGCATGTCGTTCAAGTCGAAGCGCTTGCCCTTGACGACTTTCTTGGCCAGTTTTTGCGCTTTTTCCTGATCGACCTTGCGCTCGACTTCCTCGACCAGGCTGAGCACGTCGCCCATGCCCAGAATGCGCTGCGCCACACGATCGGGGTAGAACGGCTCCAGCGCGTCGGTTTTTTCACCCGCGCCGAGAAACTTGATCGGCTTGCCGGTGATGTAACGCACCGAAAGTGCCGCGCCGCCCCGGGCATCACCGTCGGTCTTGGTCAGCACCACGCCGGTGAGCGGCAACGCATCGGCAAAAGCCTTGGCCGTATTGGCCGCGTCCTGGCCGGTCATCGAGTCAACGGTGAACAGGGTTTCCGCCGGATCGAGCGCCTCGTTGAGCGCCTTGATCTCGGTCATCATGGCTTCGTCGACATGCAGACGACCCGCCGTGTCGACGATCAGCACGTCAGCCATGTCGCGGCGCGCCGCGGCAACCGCGTCGGTGGCGATATCCACCGGGTCGGTACCGGTTCGGGACGGGAAAAAGTCCACGCCCACCTGCCCGGCGAGCGTTTCCAGCTGATCGATGGCGGCCGGACGATAAACGTCGCAGCTCACCACCATGACCCTTTTCTTTTCGCGCTCCTTGAGGAATCGCGCCAACTTGGCCACGGTCGTGGTCTTGCCGGCACCCTGCAGGCCCGCCATCAAGACCACCGCCGGCGCCTTCACGGCAAGGTTCAACGCCACGTTGGATGCACCCATCACGGCGGTCAATTCATCACTGACCACCTTGACCAGTGCCTGCCCCGGGGTGAGGCTCTTGAGCACCTCCTGGCCCACGGCGCGTGCCTTGATGCGCTGGATCAATTCTTGCACCACCGGCAACGCGACGTCCGCCTCGAGCAATGCTATGCGCACTTCACGCAGCGATTCGCGAATATTTTCCTCGGTCAGGCGACCGCGACCGCGCAAGCGGTTGACGGTGCCGGAAAGACGTTGGCTCAGGGAATCGAACATGGCGGTTTCGGGTCGTGGCGATCAAACGCCTCATTATAACGGACGTGCCCACCATGCACAGCGCGGGCTCACTTGCGGGACTGTGCCTTGATCCATGTCGCGATGTCGTCGATGACCGTCTGGTCGACGTGACCGGCGGTTTTGTAATCGGCCAGCGTGCCTTTGCCCGTCATGAAAATATGCGTCAGCCGTGGATACAGATGAAACGTGACATTCGCCTTGCCATCCAGCGCTTTTTTCCAGACGGCGAAATCCTTCGTCGGCGACACCTGGATATCGTTGCCGCCCTGCAGGATCAACACGGGCAACGTCAGGTTGCGCGCGGTGGCCACGGCATCGTACTGGCTCATGCTCCACCACCAGCTTTGCGGAGCATGCATGAACGTGCCTTCGGGTGGATGCGCCGTACCGGCCGCAGCCAGCAGTTTGCGTTCGTGCGCGATGGCTTGTTCCCGGTCGCTCACGTCCACGTTTGCAGCAGCACCACGTGCGCGGATCTGATCGGCCACAACGGTCAGCATCGGACGAGCGGGGGCCGCCATCATGACGATACCGGCGAGGTCTTTCGATTTTTGTGCAATGCGCGGCGCCAGCATCGCGCCCTCGCTGAGACCAATCACGAACAGCCGCCCGGCACCGACGTGCTTGCGCGCGGCCAGCACCTTCAACGCCGACAACACGTCGTCGGTTTCCTCGTCATCGATGGTGATCGGACGACCCGCCATTTTTTCCGGATACACATGCCCGCGCTTGTCGAACCGCAGCGTGGCGACACCTGCGCGCGCCAGACCGATGGCCAGATCACGGAACGGCTTGTTGGGGCCGATGGTTTCATCCATGTCACCGGGACCCGAGCCGGCGGCCAACACCACGGCGGGAAACGGACCGTCGCCGTCAGGCAGGGTCAACATGCCCGGCAACGGGCCGAACCGGGACGGGACATCCACCTTGCGCGAAACCACGCCGGCCACCTGGTCCGCAGCCGTCGCGGACGATGGCGAAGCCGTCGATGACTCGGTCGCGGGCAATGCCGAGGCCGGCATCAACCGAAACGTCGTGAGCCGATCTTGCGCATCGCATGCAACCAATGCCGCCAACTTGCCGTGACGGAAGCTCAGCGGTGCCACCAGCACCGAATGGCCCTGGATCGATTGTGCCTCCAGCGGCCCCAGTTTCCGAAAATCGCCCAACCGCGCGACACGCTGCTGCCAGAAACCTTTCAGCATGTCGACGGAGACGTGATCGGCCGTCTGCGGCGCCAGCTGTTGCCGGACATCCTCGAAACGGCCCTGGGTGAGTGCGGTCAGCGCCGCCTGGCCATGCGCCTTGCAAGTGGCCGCGGGTCGAGCCGACGCCGACACGGCCAGCAACAGGCCCAGCAAACCGGCCGTCCAGATGATCTTGCGTTTCATGATTTTCCTCCCATCGACAGGTGACGCACCTCAAGGCGACGGTAAATGACGAACGAATACACGCAGGGAACCACCCCCGTGATGACGACCGCGACAATCACCGGCCACGCCACGCCGCCGACCAGCGCGCCCACGATCAAGACCACTCCGCCCAGCATGAACATCCAGCCACCGAGCCGGTGCGTGCGTTCCCAGACTGCGTCGCTGGCCAGCGTCCATGGCGTGCGAATGCCGATGAAGAAGTTCTTGCGCAGCTTGCCCATGTAATTTCCGAGCACCATGAACAGCGCGCCCACCGCGAGCAGGATGATCAGCTGCACGGGTACGGCATAACCCGCGCCGGCGGCCAGCGTGACCGCGCCGATCACCAGCGCGAAGCCCTGAATCACCAGCATCAAAGCGGTGTAGACGCGGGCAAACGGCTTGATTTCGAACTTGCGCGGCGAAATCAGCGGCAGCATCACCATGAGGATGGCCAACCCCAGAATCACCAGGGGTGACATCGCCGCCATCCAGAATCGCGGCAGGTAACCATCCACCTCGCCGTGAATGTTCCAGTGGCTGGGCGCTTCGACCGGCAAGTGGGGATACAGCCACACCGCAACCCCGACAGCGATCAGAAAAAAGACGGCGGACACCGTCAGGCTGCGTGCAAACTTCATTTTCCGCCTCCCGGATTCGGGAAAAAGTCGATCAGCATCCGCGCGAGATCCTCGAACACGGTGCTGTTGAGTGAATACACGATGTGCTGGCCGCGACGCTCGGTGCGCACCAGATCGGCCCGCTTGAGCACGGCGAAGTGATGCGACAGCGACGCCGAGGTGATGTCGAAACCCGCGCCGAGCTCGCCGGCAGTCAACGAACCGCCATGCAGACGCTTGAGAATCGCGCGCCGGGTCGGGTCGGCCATGGCCTTGAACACTTCCTGCTGCTTCATGCGGAGGGCCGCTTCACGATGGACATCTAGATTATTAGACAATTATCTAATTATTGCAACAACGACATTTTCGCGGACTCGACGATCAAACCGATGAGAACCATTCCTGTTTGCCTCGCTCCTGTGCCACACTTGAACGACCATGCCGATCACGATTTTCGCCATCATTGCCATCGTGCTGTACATCGGCGCGGCCATTTTGCTGGCCGCGCCCATCACGGGGTGTCCGCACAAGCCGAATCGGCTGGGCCTGACGGCGGCGACCCTTGCGGCACTGGCCCATGCCGGCGTGCTGTTCGGTGTGCACGGGGGTCGCCTCGACCTGCATTTTTTCGCCGCGTTGTCCCTGGTCGCGTTCGTCGTTGCCGCATTGACCCTGCTGGTCAATCTGTGGCGTCCGGTCGCGGGACTCGGCGTGATCGTGTTTCCGCTGGCCGCACTGCTGCTGGCGCTGGACGTGTTCATCGCACCGGCGACGACGCCGCACCCGCTGGACTGGCAGATTTCGCTGCACGTCGCGATCGCCCTGCTGGCCTACAGCGTCCTTTCCATCTGCGCCGTGCTGGCCATTCTGCTGGCCTTGCAGGAACGCGCGCTGCGCAGTCATCAACCGACTCGCCTGGTGCGCGCGCTGCCGCCGCTGACGCAAACCGAAGCCCTGCTGTTTCGCCTGATCGGCGCCGGTTTTGCATTGCTGACGCTGACGCTGCTTTCGGGCGCGCTGTTCGTGCACAACATGTTCGCCCAGCATCTGGCACACATCATCGTGCTCAGCGTGATCGCGTGGCTCATCTTCGGCGCCCTGCTCTGGGGACGCTGGCGACACGGCTGGCGCGGCACGCGCGCCGTCAATCTGACGTTGATCGGCATGGCGGTGCTGGCACTGGGCTTTTTCGGCTCCAAATTCGTGCTGGAAGTGATTCTGCAGCGCCCCGCCTGAACGCCGGTATCAGCGTGAACGGCGCTGACCTGCGTCATTGAAACGCGACCGACGCAGGCGCAAGCTGATGGCCCACCCCTTTGAACGGAGGCCGCCATGGACGCATCCATGTATCCGCCATCCACCGCGGACCTGGCAAAGAAACGTCGCGAACTCGCACCCGAACCGCTGCAGGCATTCAAGAAGTTCAGCGCCGCCGTGTTTGCCGACGGCGCCCTTCCGAACGTCACCAAGCAACTGATCGCCGTGGCCGTGGCGCACACCACGCAATGCCCCTACTGCATCAAGGGCCACACCGCCGAAGCGCTGGATCTGGGCGCCAGCGAGGAACAGATCATGGAAGCCATCTGGGTCGCGGCGGAAATGCGTGCCGGCGGGGCCTATGCCCACTCGGCACTGGCCCTCGACACCATGCAGCATGCACACGACGAGTCCTGACCATGCCGACACGTTACACCGCACTTTCGACCAACATTCTCGATGCCATCCATGACACGCCGTTGCTGGATATCGAGGGCGTTTTCGCCAAATGCGAATTTCTCAATCCGTCCGGTTCGATCAAGGCTCGCATCGCCAAATACATGATCGAAAAGGCCGAAGCCGATGGTCAACTCAAACCCGGCGACACCATCGTCGAAGCGACCAGCGGCAACACCGGCAACGCGCTGTCGCTGGTCGCCGCCGTCAAGGGTTATCGCATGGTGGTGGTGATGCCCGAAGGACTTTCCAGCGAACGTGTCGCGATCTCGCGTGCATTCGGCGCCGAAGTGATGTTGTGCGGCAATTTCCATGTCGACCAGGCGCTCGAGCGCGCCCGCGAGCTGGGACAACAACCCGGCTGGTTCTGTCCCAGCCAGTTCGAATCCGAAGCGAACATCGAAGAAAACCGCGAAGTCCTGGGCCCGGAAATTCTGGCCCAGCTTCCGGATGGGCGAAAACCCGATGCGTTGGTTCTCGGCGTGGGCACCGGTGGCACGTTGATCGGCGTCGGCCAGGCGTTTCGCAAGGTCAACCCGGACGTGCGCCTGTTTGCCATGGAACCGTCCGATTCATGCACGCTTTTGTGCGGAGAGGTGGCCATGCACGACATCGAAGGCATTTCCGACGGCTTCGTGCCCGGCATCTTCCGGCGCAATGCCGGCCAGGTGAACGACTTTCTGAGTGTCAGCAACGAAGATGCCATCACCAGCATGCGCGACCTGGCGCGCCGCCACGGCCTCTTGTGCGGTCCCAGTTCCGGCGCGCACCTGGTCGCCGCCAAGCGCATCCGCGAGCGCTTTCCGGAACTCGAAACCGTGGTCACCGCATTCTGCGACGAAGGCGAAAAATACCTGCACGCGTACTACATGCAGGACGCTCAATCGCCGGACGTGGGGCCGCAGCACTTCGGCTGATGCGTCGACGGTCCTGCACGAAGCCTGTCGCGGGCCGTCCGCATGGCGTCATGTCGTCCGTGCGGTGAGGTGCCGAGACGGAGCCCGGCATTCCGGTCGCTCAACCGCAGGCGTCGAGCGGCGCGTCCAGGCGCGCGACCGCAAATCTTTAAAGGTGGCCCAATCGCTTTTTGATGGGCGCAGTGGGCGTGGGGCCGAGGGCGTGACGAAAACCGTGCTGTGCGGCTTCCTTGAGGCGTTCTTCGCCATTGGGCACCGGGCGGATCTCGCCGGACAGGCCGACTTCGCCGAAAGCGATGGTCTTGTCCGGCAACGGCCGGTCGCGCAGCGACGAACGCACCGCCAGCAACACCGGCAAATCCGCGGCGGTTTCGTGCACGCGAATGCCGCCGACCACATTGACGAACACGTCCTGGTCGTAAGCCGCCACACCGCCGTGACGATGCAGCACGGCCAGCAACATCGCCAGACGGTTCTGATCCAGGCCCAACGCGACGCGACGCGGATTGCCCAGCGACGACTGATCAACCAGCGCCTGCACTTCCACCATCAACGGCCGCGTGCCTTCGCGCGTGACCATGATGGCGCTGCCCGGCGTCGGCGCGGAGTGCGCGGACAGGAAAATGGCCGACGGATTGGGTACTTCACGCAGCCCCTTGTCGCCCATCGCGAAAACACCCAGTTCGTTGATGGCGCCGAAACGATTCTTGATGGCCCGCAGAATGCGGAAGCGGCTGCCCGATTCGCCCTCGAAGTACAGCACCGCATCCACCATGTGTTCGAGCACACGCGGGCCGGCGATGCCGCCCTCCTTGGTAACGTGGCCGACCAGCAGCACGGATGTCCCGGTTTCCTTGGCAAAACGCGTCAACTTGGCGGCCGACTCGCGCACCTGCGATACCGAGCCGGGTGCAGACGTCAGCAACTCGGTCCAGATGGTCTGGATGGAATCGATGATCAGCACCCGCGGCTTTTCCTTCTGCGCCTGCACCAGAATGCGCTCGATGCAGGTTTCGGCCAAGGCCTTCAGCGGATCCAGATCCAGACCCAGCCGCTGCCCCCGTGACGCGACCTGCGCCAGCGATTCCTCGCCGGTGACATACACGCCCGGCAGATGCACACCGATGTGACCCAGCATCTGCAGCAGCAACGTGGACTTGCCGATTCCCGGATCGCCGCCGATCAGCACCACCGAGCCATCCACCAGACCGCCGCCGAGCACGCGGTCCAGTTCGCCGATGCCGGTCAGGGTACGGGTTTCGGTTTGTGCCGCGACCCCGGCCAGCGCCGTCACTTCCGGCACGTTGCCGGCTTGTCCGGCATATCCGCTGTTGCGCGCGCCGCCCGGTGCGGGCCCGCTGCCTTTGGCCGCCGGCTGCACCACGAACTCGGACAACGTGTTCCACGCACCGCAAGCCATGCACGAACCCTGCCACTTGGAGTGTTCAGCGCCGCAATCGGTACAAACGTAGGCGGTTTTTGCCTTGGCCATGAACGTTCCCTTGAAAGACTGCAACAAGCTTAACCCTGCCTTGTCTCGATTGCCGAGACGGCAGCGGCGGATACCTGTGGACAATCCGCTTTGTCACGATGTATAACACACGTTATAACAAACAACCGGTCGAGGATTCCATGAAACTCAAGATTACCGGCATCGGCAATTCCGCCGGCGTCATC
>CAZSOU010000002.1:56394-74566 GCA_964608595.1 uncultured Rhodanobacteraceae bacterium | reverse complement strand
GCGCATCGATTGCCCGCCCGCACTGGAAGAACTGGCCGAAGTACTGCAAAACCGGAAGCCTTCATCGGACGACGATGGCAGCGCCTTCTGGTGCAAGGCCGGGCTGTCCGCCATGGGTGCGTGGCTGGGCGCAAGCCTGTTCGGCGCCCATGGCGATTGAGGGCTTCCGGATCAGGACTCGTCCTCGACGAACAGCACCCGGCGCGTCATGCCGCAGGTGAGTTCGTAGCTGATGGTGTCGGCGTGTTCGGCGACGGTTTCCACCGGCAGATCACCGCCCCACAACGTGACCGGATCGCCGACGCGTGCATCAGGTGCGTTGCGCAGGTCGATGGTGACCAGATCCATCGATACGCGACCGGCGATCGGGCAGCGTTTCCCGTTGACACGCACCGGCGTGTCCGGATCCACGGTGCGCGGATAGCCGTCACCGTAGCCGATGGCGGCGACGCCGAGCGGCATGTCTTCCGGCGCATCCCAGGCGAACCCGTAACCGACACGCTGGCCTTGGGCAATCCGATTGACGGCGACCAGCCGCGTGGCAAGGGTCATGACCGGTCGGAAGCCGAAATCCGCGCCGGTTTTACCCTCCACCACCGACAAACCGTACAGCAGACCGCCGCTGCGCACCCAATCGCCGCGCCCGGCCGGCCAGCCCAGCACGGCCGCGGAGTTGCTCAGGCTGCGCGGCCCCGGGATATCGGCCGTGGCCGCGTCGAACACCTCGATCTGGTGCGCGGTGTCGGCGTTGTCGAACTCGTCGGATGCGGCGAAATGGGTCATCAGCGTGATGGGTTTGGCAACCGTCGACATCGCCTGCAAACGCGCATGGACTTCGGCCACGCGCGCCGGCGCAAAGCCCAGTCGATGCATGCCCGAGTCGACTTTCAGCCACACCCGGATCGGCGTTTCGCCCTTGTCGACGGCCAGCCAGTCGAGTTGGCTTTGGTGATGAATGACGGCATCGAGATTCAAGCGGCGCATTTCACCCAGATCGGCCGGACCATCCGGCCCCGACAACACCACGATGCGCTGGCGATGCCCGGCCGCACGCAGCCGCAGGCCGTCGGCAATCGCCGCCACACCGAAGGCATCGGCATCGGCAAGTGCGCGCGCCACACGTTCCAGTCCGTGACCATAGGCATCGGCCTTGACCACCGCCATCACGCGCGCAGGCGCCGCTCTTTCGCGCAAACGCGCAAGGTTGTGGCGCAAGGCGCCGAGGTGGATGGTCGCGGTGGCCAGGCGGCTCATGGTTGGCGAAACCGGGGGGAGCCGCCCCTGTTGTTGCTGGAACACCCGCTGCATGCGCCCCATGATGCGGCACGGCAAAAGGCATCCTGACAGCGCGCCGCGTTTCGGAGGGCGCCGCCCGCCGCGCGGATTTGTCTCGTGCATCGATCCCGAGTCCCCGCTTCCCTGCCCCGAGTCACGCACACTGTCACTCGAACGCCCCCGCATACGCCTCCGGCGCATGGTTTTCGAACTTGGTGAACTGACCCAGGAACGTCAGTTTGCAGGTACCGGTGGGTCCGTTGCGCTGCTTGCCGACTATGATTTCCGCCAGACCCTTGTCGGGCGATTCCGAGTTGTAGTACTCGTCGCGATAAATGAACATGATGACGTCGGCATCCTGTTCGATGGCGCCCGATTCGCGCAGATCGCTCATCATGGGTCGTTTGTCGGTGCGTTGTTCCAGCGAGCGGTTGAGCTGCGACAGCGCGATGACCGGCACATCCAGTTCCTTGGCCAGGGCCTTCAAGCCGCGCGAAATTTCCGAAATTTCGGTGGCGCGGTTTTCCTTGCTGCCCGGTACGGCCATCAGCTGCAGGTAGTCGATCACGATCAGCCCCAGGCCGTCATGCTCGCGATGCAGGCGCCGGGCGCGCGAACGCAGCTCCACCGGCGACAACGCCGGCGTGTCGTCGATGAAAATCCTGGCCTCGGTCAGCATGGTGATGGCCGAGGTCACGCGTGGCCAGTCCTCCTCGGCCAGATCACCGGTGCGCAGGTGCTGCTGGTGGATGCGCCCGATCGACGAGATCAGCCGAAAGGCCAGCTGCGAGGACGACATTTCCATCGAAAAGATGGCCACCGCTTTCTTGCTGCGGATGGCGGCGTGTTCGGCAATGTTGACCGAAAAGGCCGTCTTGCCCATGGACGGACGCGCGGCGACGATGACCAGATCCGACGGCTGCAGACCGGCAGTCATGTCGTCCAGATCGGTGAAACCCGTCGGCAAACCGGTCAATTGACCACGGTTTTCATAGCGATGGTGCAGAATTTTGAAGGCTTCGGCCACGGCATCGCGCATGGACACGGAATTCTTGCGTCCACGCGCGCCGGCTTCGGCAATGTGGAACACCTTCTGCTCGGCCGCCTCGAGCACTTCCTGCACCTTGCGGCCCGCTGGTTGATAACCGTCCTCGGTGATTTCGGTACCCGCATCGATCAACTGCCGAAGCACGGATTTTTCGCGCACGATATCGGCGTAGGCGACGATGTTGGCGGCACTGGGGGTGGCGTTGGCCAATTCGATGATGTAACTGGCACCGCCGACCATCTCGGCCAGGCCGTTGGTTTCGAACCAGTCACCCAGGGTGACCGCGTCGCACGGCATGCCCTTGCCCGCCAACTCGTTGATGGCGCGCCAGATCATGCGGTGATCCTTGCGGTAGAAGTCGTCTTCACCGAGACGGTCTGCCACGCGGTCGAAAGCCTCGGGCGACAGCATCAGTCCGCCGAGCACGGATTGTTCGGCACTGATTGAATGCGGCGGAAGACGCAGCGTTTCGACATCGGGCGCGGAAGCGGAACGTTCAGGATAGGCAGCCATGCATCACCCCTCGGATAACTGTCCCCATCATACGCAGTGGCGTCTCATATGCCGATACAACAAGTCTGTGTGTTCGCTGTGGAAAAGTTGTGGACATCGGTGGATAACAAGCGAGAGTGGCGGCGACGGAGCCATACCTTCCCTGTCGGCGCACACTTCGCGCGCGACGGCGCCGGCCGATGCCGAGCTCCGGGAATCCCCTGTCCCGAACATGAAAAAGGGCGCCGGCGGGCGCCCTTTTTCAACCGATGATTCAGCGACTCGACGAATCACTCGCCAACCACGATCACCTTGATGTTCGTGGACACGTCGGCATGCAACACGAGCTGCACGTCGTATTCGCCGGTGACGTGGATCGGGCCTTCGCCCTGGATCACTTCGCCCTTCTCGACTTCGTGACCCATCTCGGCCAGTGCGATGACGATTTCGCGCGGGCCGACCGAACCGTACAACTTGCCTTCGGGGCTGGCGTTGACACTGATACGCGCCTCGGCGCCTTCCAGCTTGGCTTTGCGTGCTTCGGCGGCGGACAGAAGATCCTTGGCCTTGGCTTCGTACTCGGCACGACGCTGTTCAAATTCGGCCAGATTGGCGGGCGTGGCCGGCGCGGCCTTGCCCTGCGGCAACAGGTAGTTGCGACCGTAACCCGGCTTGACGTTGACCTTGTCACCAAGGTTGCCGAGGTTGATCACTTTTTCCAACAGGATGAGTTCCATGGGAATGCTCTCGATTCGTTAGCGCCGGCGCGGCCCGACGCAGCCTGGACGGTTGTCCGATTTTCGGGAACGGAAGGTCGGGAATCGGGCGAACAGTTGTCGCAAGACAAGCCGCCCCCGATTCCCGGCTCCCGTCAAACAATCACACGTCGTGATTGTCGGTGTACGGCAGCAGTGCCAGGAAGCGCGCGCGCTTGACGGCGGTCGACAACTGACGCTGGTAACGGGCCTTGGTGCCGGTGATGCGGCTGGGCACGATCTTGCCGGTTTCGGTGATGTACTGGCGCAGGGTGTTGAGATCCTTGTAATCGATCTCCTTCACGCCTTCGGCCGTGAAGCGGCAATACTTGCGGCGGCGGAAAAACTTGGACATGGCGTGCTCCTGGATCAGTCGTTGTCGTTGTCGTTGTCGTCGCTGTCATCGTCCTTGTTGCCGGACGAATCGTCGGAACGCTCCGGTCGACGCGCGGATGCCTTGGCGTCGTCCTTCTCCTTGCTCTTGAGGATCGGCGACTGCTCGGTGTCGGCGCCGGGACGCTTGATGACCAGATGACGCAGCACGGCATCGTTGAAACGGAAGCCCGATTCCAACTCGTCCAGCACGGCCTGATCGCACTCGATGTTCATGAGCACGTAGTGGGCCTTGGCCATGTTGTTGATGGGATAGGCCAGCTGACGGCGGCCCCAGTCTTCCTGACGATGGATCTTGCCGTTGCCGCCTTCGATGACCGCCTTGTAGCGATCGACCATGGCCGGCACCTGCTCGCTCTGGTCCGGGTGGACCAGAAACACGATTTCGTAATGACGCATGTTGTTTCCTCATGGGTGTCTCCCCTGGCGACGCGCCGGGGATGGCAGCCTCCCGCAACGCGCGGTGAGGCAAGGTCTGCCCGCCATTGATGCGGACAAGAGCGGAATTATAGCTGCCGCGCCGAAAGTGGCGCAAGTTGTTGATGGGCCGGAATTCGGGCCCGGCGCCGGATCAGCTCACCGAAAAGCTCTCGCCGCAACCGCATTCGCCCGTGGCGTTGGGGTTGCGGAACACGAACGCCGAATTGAGACCCTGGCGCTGGAAATCGATGACAGTGCCATCGACCATCGGCAGGCTTTTGGCGTCGACGACCAGCGGAATGCCATCGACCGTGACCGTGGTATCGGCCGCGGCCGTTTCGTCGGCCAACTCGACGACGTAGGCAAAACCCGAGCATCCCGTGCGGCGCACGCCGAAGCGGACACCGGCAGCAGCGGGGCTGCGATCGAGAAACTCGCGCATGCGCTGGTGGGCGGCGGATGTGATCTGAATGCTCATGAGTTCATGATAGTACGTGTGCGGACGGCTCGGCCAATGCCGTCATCGGTTATCATTTCCCGTTCAGCCGGGCTTGTGCACGGGCGGCGCCCGTACCGTGTCGCCTGGCTTGCATGTTCGGGATGCAATTTCGCGCGCGATGACACTGCCGTACGGCGATCGCGCATGAGATGCGCTCCTGCGGTCTGTTTTTCACACGCCATGATATCGGCGCTTTTTTTCGGAGTTTCAATCCATGACGTTGGTCAGCCCGACTCTACTCAGCGTGCGGCAGGCCGTTGCCGGCGACCGTGCCGACAGCGAAGTCACGATCAAGGGCTGGGTGCGTACCCGGCGCGATTCCAAGGCCGGGCTTTCGTTCGTGAACGTGAGCGACGGCTCCTGTTTCGCTTCCATCCAGGTGGTGGCCGGCGCGGATCTTGCCAATTACGAGAGCGTGGTGAAACACCTCACCAGCGGCGCCGCCGTCGTCGCCACGGGCAAGCTCGTGGCGTCGCAGGGCAAGGGCCAGGGCTTCGAAATCCAGGCCACGGAGATCGAGTTGATCGGCGGGGTCGAAGACCCCGAAACCTACCCGATCCAGCCCAAACGCCATTCCATGGAGTTTCTGCGCGAAGTGGCGCACCTGCGCCCGCGCACCAACGTCATTGGCGCGGTCACCCGCGTGCGTCACACCTTGATGACGGCCATTCACCGCCACTTGGGCGACGAGGGCTTTTTCTGGGTCAACACCCCCGTCATCACCACCTCCGACGCCGAAGGCGCGGGCGACATGTTCCGTCTGTCGACGCTGGACCTGGCCAATCTGCCGCGCACCGATGACGGCAAGGTCGACTTTCGCAAGGACTTTTTCGGCCGCGAGGCCTTTCTCACCGTGTCCGGGCAGCTCAACGTCGAAGCGTATTGCCTGGCCATGAGCAAGGTGTACACGTTCGGCCCCACGTTTCGCGCCGAAAATTCCAATACCGCGCGGCATCTGGCCGAATTCTGGATGTGCGAGCCGGAAATCGCCTTCGCCGACCTGTCCGACAATGCCGACTGCGCCGAGCGTTTCCTGAAAGCCGTCTTCCAGGCCGTGCTGGACGAGCGCGCCGACGACATGGCATTTTTTGCCCAGCGCGTGGAGCCGACCGCTGTCGAGCGGTTGGAGAAGTTCATCCGGGCGCCGTTCGAACGCATCGACTACACCGATGCCATCGACATCCTGCAAAAATCCGGCAAGAAGTTCGAATACCCCGTGGCATGGGGTGTGGACCTGCAAACCGAGCATGAACGCTATCTGGCCGAAGAACACGTCGGACGCCCGGTCGTGGTCATGAACTACCCGGCCGAAATCAAGGCGTTCTACATGCGCATGAACGATGACGGCAAAACCGTCGGCGCCATGGACGTGCTGGCCCCCGGTATCGGTGAAATCATTGGCGGCAGCGAGCGCGAGGAGCGTCTGGACGTGCTCGACGAACGCATGCGGCAATTCGACATCGACCCCGCGAGCTACGGCTGGTACCGCGATTTGCGGCGTTACGGCACGGTGCCGCATGCCGGCTTCGGCCTTGGCTTTGAAAGACTGCTGTGCTATGTGTGCGGTTTGGCCAACATCCGCGACGCCATCCCCTATCCGCGCGTCGCCGGCAGCGCCGAATTCTGACCCTCCAGGGACGGCTTGCCGGCGGGGCGCACGCGCCCGCCCGGTTTGAAAATCATCCGTCCCGCTCCCATTGTCCCCGCCATGCTCACTCGCCTCTTTCCTCGTTTCGGCCTTGTCGGCATCGTATTGATGCTTGCTGCTTGCGGCAGCTCGCCGCTCAAAAGCGGCCACCCCGGTGCGGAGGAAACCGCATCGCTGAACCAGGCTCGGGAGGCGTTGGCGGTGGCCGACGTCTGTTGCACGAATTTTTCTCAATTCGATTTCAGCGCAACGCTGCCCGACCACCCCAAACGCTTCCACTTCAACCGTGAACTGCCGGTCGCCGATTTCGGCGGCTCGCGAAGCTGGTTTCTGGCATTCAAACTGCCCGACGACATCGACTTTCCCTACGAGTTGCTGTTCAAATCCAAATTGAACGGCCGGTGGCTGCATCACAGTTATCTGTTCGCGCCCAGCGTGGTGGTACTGGATGCCGGTTTCAGCCCGTTGCGCATCAAGGACATCCAGCTTTGCGAATACATGGGCTGGACGCAGGCGACCAGCGGTGCTTTCGGTCACTTCACCATCAAGAACCCGCAGGCACGCTATCTGGTCGTGTACACCTCGGGCGATCAGTTGCGAAGCAACACCTACTGGGAACAATCGCCGACGGCATTTTCAACCACCTCACCCGTGCAAATGGCCGCCAGCGGCAGCTTCCAGATACCGCACGGCCCCAATGGTGAAGTGTATGTGGGCAAACTCACCGACAAATTCCGCAAGAGCGTGAATGACGCCATCTGCCACAAGCCGGACCCTGATCAGGGCGACGGCGTGTTGAACACGTTGCGCAAGGTGTTCACCGCGGCGCCTCGCAAAGACCGCACCAAGACGCTCGCCCCATGATCGGCATTCTGTATATCGTCCTGCTGATCATCGGCCTGATCGGTTTCGTGCTGCATCTGGTGGCGCAGTATCACGTGGCGCGCATCCTGCGTCACCGCTATCCGCAACAATGGGACATCGTGTCGGCCAACGATCGCCCGAGGCATCGTCACCTGCACACATGGGCACGCCTGCAGCGCGTGCTGCGCACGCGCATTCCGGAAATGTTCAACGACAACGAATTGACCCGCTGGCACCAATGCTGGCGTTATGCTCCGTGGGTGGCCTGGCCGTGCTGGATTGGTGCGCTGGCCTTGAGCATCACGACCCACTGACACGGAGACTTGCCATGCAGCTCGATCTTGTCGGCCGACACGCGCTGGTTTGCGGCGCATCCCGAGGCATCGGCCACGCCGCCGCCATCGAACTGGCCACGCTGGGCGCCAACGTGACCGTCTTGTCGCGTTCGGCAGACAAGCTGGAAGCGATCGCCAACACCCTGCCGCAGACCACGGGCGGACAGTCGCACGACTTCATCGCCGTGGACATGAGCGACACCACGCGGCTCGATGCCGACGTGCGCAAACTTGCCGCGCTGCACCCCGTCCACATTCTCGTCAACAACACCGGCGGCCCGACCGGGGGCCCCGCTCATGCGGCGATGCCGGATGATTATCTCGCCGCCCTGCGCCAGCATCTCGTCGCCGGTCAGACACTGCTGCAAGCCGTGCTGCCCGGCATGCGCGAAGCCGGTTGGGGCCGGCTGGTGAACGTGATTTCCACCTCCGTCAAGGAACCCATCGCCGGACTCGGCGTATCCAACACCACACGCGCCGCGGTTGCCGGCTGGGCCAAGACCTTGTCCGGCGAGCTCGCCGCCGACGGCATCACCGTCAACAACGTGCTGCCGGGTTACACGCGCACCAGCCGTTTGCACGGGTTGATCAAGGCCAAATCCGGGAAAAGCGGTCAATCCGAAGATGAAGTCGCCGCAGGCATGCTGGCCGCCGTACCGGCCGGGCGCTTCGGCGAACCCGAGGAAACAGCCGCCGTGATCGCGTTTCTGTGCACGCCGGCCGCAGCTTACGTCAATGGCGTGAGCATTGCCGTGGACGGAGGCCGCACCCGCGCATTGGCGTAAGCCACACGCGGCACCGAATCCTGCTTTTTCCCTGTGGGCGGGGCCGGTGGCCCCGATGGGTTCCGGGTTCATGAAATCTCCATCGGGCCCCCGGCCCCTCCCACAAGGTGTTCCCGCTTGCAGGCCATAAACCGATATGGTGGCGGATTGCCACAGCAAGCCTGGATGCATAAAGCAAGGTAAGCTTGCACGCATGTCCGAACTCGTTCTCGCCAACCTCGTCAATGGGCAATTGCACGCGCCGGTTGATGGTCGCTACCTCGACATCTTCGAACCCGCCACCGGCAAGGTGTTCGCCAGGTGCCCGGCGTCGACCGCTGCCGATGTCGATGCCGCCGCCACAGCCGCACAAGCCGCCGCTTCCGGCTGGGCTGCCACGGCGGCCGGCGAGCGTGCGCAAGTCATCAACCGGCTGGCCAGCCTGCTTGAATCGCGCATGGACGATTTTGTCGCCGCCGAATCGCGGGACAACGGCAAACCGCGCGCGCTGGCGCGCAAGGTGGACATTCCGCGTGCGGTAGCCAACTTGCGCCATTTCGCGGCCGCCATCCAGACCTGGGACAGCGAATCCCACGCCATGGAATCGGGCGCGATCAACTACACCCTGCGCCAACCGCTGGGTGTGGTCGGCTGCATCAGCCCGTGGAATCTGCCGCTGTATCTGTTCACCTGGAAAATCGCGCCGGCGCTGGCCACCGGCAACACGGTGGTCGCCAAGCCCTCGGAAGTGACACCGGTGACCGCTTTCATGCTGTCCGAACTTGCCATCGAGGCCGGCCTGCCGCCGGGTGTGCTGAACATCGTGCATGGCACCGGCCCGGATGTCGGGCAGGCCATCGTCGAGCACGCCATGATCAAGGCGGTGTCGTTCACCGGCTCCACCCGCACCGGCAAAGCCATTGCCGAAGCCGCCGCACCACGCTTCAAGAAAGTGTCGCTGGAGATGGGTGGCAAGAATCCGACCGTGGTGTTTGCCGATGCCGATCTTTCCGATACGGCCATGGATACCATCGTGCGCTCGGGGTTTTCCAACCAGGGTGAAATCTGCCTTTGCGGTTCGCGGCTGCTTGTCGAGCGCAGCATCTACGAAGACTTCAAGATCCGTTATCTGCAACGCGTGCGCGCACTGCGGGTGGGTGATCCGGACGACCCTGTCAGTGACCTCGGCGCACTGGTATCCCGGGCGCACTTCGACAAGGTGATGGCCTGCATCCAGCGCGCCCGCGACGAGGGCGGCAGGGTGCTGACCGGAGGCAGCACCCTGCATCCGGACGGTCGCTGCGCCAACGGCTGGTTCATCGAACCGACCGTCATCGAAGGCTTGGCTCCCGACTGCGCCACCAATCGCGAAGAGATCTTCGGTCCGGTGGTGACCTTGATCCCGTTCGAAAGCGAGGATGTGGCGGTGGCCATCGCCAATGCCACCGACTACGGACTGGCCGCTTCGCTGTGGAGCGGCAACACTGCGCGCGCGCACCGCGTCGCATCGCGGCTGGAGTTCGGTATCGTGTGGGTCAACTGCTGGATGCTGCGCGACCTGCGCACACCGTTTGGCGGCGTCAAGCATTCGGGCATGGGCCGGGAGGGCGGTACTGACGCACTGCGTTTTTTCACCGAGCCGAAAAACGTCTGCGTGGCCTGGTGAGCTGCCCTGCGGTCGATCGACGCGGCAGGCATGGAAAAGCCGCGCGGCATTTTCGGAGCTACATGAGAATCATTACCGTTGTCAGTTCAACTATCCAGGGTTCATGATGTGCATCGTCACGACTTTTCTGATGCTTGTCCTGTTGGCTCCCGTGGGTATCGTCATGGCGGACGACACTACACCGGTCCGTCAGGTGGTCATCCACGATCATGCATTCGCCCCGACCACCCTCGCCGTACGGGCCAACCGACGCACTAAGATCCAAGCCAAGAACCCCCGCGCGCTGCCTTCGACAGTTTGAAAGCTACGACCTGGCCGGGGAAAGGTCGTCCCCGGCGGGCACCACGGTGGATGTTCGGCTCGGACCGCAGAAACCGGGTAAGTACAAGTTTTTCGATGACTTCAACCCCGGCGTCCCCGACCACATCGTGGTCAAGTCCACAAGCGGGGCCAACTCATGATCGGCGCCTTGGTTACCGTCTTCCGCGAGGCCATCGAAACGGCGCTGACGACCGGCGCGTGTTGTACGGCGCGGGTCTGGGTCGGCGCGCGCGGTGCTGGTGGTCGTCGGCTTGGGTCTGATCTCGCATTTCGCGCACGACAACGGCCAGGAACTGTTCGAAGCGGCGATGCTGTTCGCGGCGGTACTGACCGTCTGCACCGCGCTGGACACCTCGGACAACTTGCAAGAACGCACCATGTGGCCGACTGCCTCGAGGCCTGTTCATGGGTCCAGGCTGTCGCGCATGAGATGCGCTCCGGCAGGGGGATCACGATCGCGTGGCCAACGTCGCGATTCGACACCGTTGCAGGCGGACATCAAAACCGCTTGATCTGAAACAGAGTGTCTACAGGTTTTCCAGGCTTCCTGTACGAACTTGCACCCCTATCCGCAAAAACGGTTCCGTCTTAGCCTCAATACTGTTCAGATAGTAAAAACTCTGACACAATGCACCTCCGTCGCAACGACGGAGGTGCAAGCATGGCACGTACGCGCAAGACGTTACCGCAGAAGGTGGATATAGCGCATTTGATCAGTACCGGCGTGCTGGCCAGCGTGTGTCCACGGGCCCTCATTGATGAAGTGTTGAAACAGACAGGCCGGGAGAGTCGGCGCCAGCGGTTGTTACCGGCACCCGCGGTGGTGTATTACGTCATGGCATTGGCGCTGTGGCGCGAAGCGCCGTTGGGAGAAGTGCTGCGTGTGGTGTGTGAAGGATTGCCGTGGCTTGGCGGCGGCGAAGGCGGTGTGCGTGCCAGCAAGTCGGCCATTTCACAGGCGCGCACGCGCTTGGGCGCCGAGGCCATGCACCAGTTAGCCGAGCGGGTGCTGCAGCCGATCGCCGCGGCCGATACGCCGGGAGCATGGTATCGAGGCTGGCGCGTCATGGCGCTCGACGGCAGCACGATGGACGTTGCCGACGAGCAGGGCAATGCGGCGGTTTTCGGTTATCCGGCCGCCAGCCGTGGGCAGAGTGCGTTCCCGCAGACGCGCTTGCTGGCATTGGTCGAATGCGGCACGCACGCGATCACGGCAGCGGCCATGGGGCCGTTCCGTGAAAGCGAACAGGCCATGGCCGCACGCCTTCTCCCGGACAAGTTGCAGCCGGACATGCTGGCGTTGGCCGATCGCAATTTCTACAGCTTCAAGTTGTGGCGCAAGGCGGAAGCCACCGGTGCCAAGCTGCTTTGGCGGATCAAGTCCAACTTGAAACTACCTGTCGAGAAGCGGCTTCCCGATGGATCGTATCTGAGCACGATCTACAGCAGCCAGGATCGCAAGCGCGAACAGGGGCACACCGTGCGCGTCATCGACTACGACTTGGAAGGGTTGGCGGAACCGGTCCAAGGCAGGTATCGCCTGCTCACCAACCTACTGGATCCGCAGCAAGCGGACGCGCTGGAGCTGGCGGCGCTGTATCACGAACGGTGGGAGGCCGAAAGCGTCTTTGACGAGTTCAAGACCCACCTGCGGGGCAACAGCACCGTGCTGCGCAGCAAAACACCCGAGCTCGTCCAGCAGGAACTGTGGGGCCTTCTGTTGGCTCATTTTGCAGTCCGCCAACTCATGCTCAAGGCCGCTTGGCAGGAACACCTTGACCCTGATCGACTGAGTTTCGTTCATGCCGTACGCGTCATCAAGCGCAAACTCCCGCAAGCCGCGGCCATTCCCCCCTGAGCAGCTTGCTCGTTGGCGTGACGCGCTGCTCCGCGAGATCGCCGACGGTCGCGTCGTGAGCAGCCGCGGGCATGCCAATCCACGGGGTGTAAAGCGCAAGATGAGCGGGTACAACGTCCGCCATCGTGGCGCTGTGCTTCATCGAAAACACGTGCCACAACCGATATTACGTAAATGAACAGTATTGGGGTTAGCCAGATGCAGTATACGACGCCAGCGGCAACCATGCGCCACCGGCGCGGCGCATGAGCCGGCCCTGCTCGTATTGCCACACGACCATCCAGCCGTTGTCGATGATCCGCTGCAATACCTCGTGACGGGCGATGATCGCGTCGATGGCATCGCGCGGGGCGGCGATCACGGTGGTCTGGCGCAACGGCTCGTGGCGCCAGGCCCGGCCGTCGAACAACGATTGTTTCGGAATGCCGATGCGCAGGTCGCCGCCGTTGCCTTCGAACACGCCGATGCGTCCGCCGATCACGTTGTGCAGCACCTTGTTGCCGGCACCGTAGTGCAGCGGGTCGGTGGTGGAGGCGTGGTATTGCCAGCCCAGCCAGTGCGTCACCACCAACGGTCCCAGCAGCAGTTTTTCCAGAACCGAGAAATCCGTGTCGGCCTGCGCATCGTAATCGTGCAAATAGCAGCGCGTAAAAGGGGCATGCGCCGTCAGCCTGCGCGGGCCAATGATGAAGCCGGCATTGGTGGTCAGCCCCCACTCCGGCCGGGTTTCCGAGCCGTCGTTGGCACGCCGGCGAAACCGCTCGAGCACGGCAGCGCGGCTGCCCTGGCCGCTCATCCACAGAGTTGGCGCGCGTTCGCGGCGCACGCGGTCACCAGCCGTATCCACATCCCGCTGCAGGCGCTGCCAGCGCGTCTGCTGCGCAGCCGGCAACAGGTCCAGCTCGAAACCCTCGATTTCATCGGTCGTAGTGTTGTGCAGCGCCGGCATGAACCAGGTGTTTTCCGGCACATGAATGCCCTCGTCACGCGCCAGCGCCGCGCGCACATCGGGCTCGTTCAGCAAGGCCGCCAGTGCGCGCACGTTGGCCTCGCCGGACTGCCCGCCGCAGGCGCCGCAGTCGAGCGTCGAAGCATGCGCGTTGTTGACGCTCTGACTGGCATGTCCAGTGAGCACCACCAGCGAAGCCAGATGCCGGTCGATACCCATGATGCGCAAGGCTCCGGCCGCCAGCGCCACCTTTTTGTCCAGCGACACGCCGGTCAGGCGCGGCCGCGCCAATGCCCGGCACTCGCGCGACATGCCGTAGTGATCCTCGTTGCGACGGGCCCGGGTCGGGGGGCGCAGCCACTGCCACAGGCGTTGCAGGTACCCGAAACCGACCGCCTCGACGTAGGAAAACGTGGTGTTGGGCCAGCGCGTGGTGTTCTGCCATTGTCCGTGCGCAGCCAGTCGCCGCTCGCGCTGTGGCGCCTCCTCCGTGGAGGTTTCCCCCGATGCCAGGATCCGGTCTTGCACTTCCACTTCCGGAAACGCCAGGCCGGGGAGTTGCGGCCGGCCTTCCTGCACGCCCAGCGGGCGATAACTCATCGGCAAACCGAAAAAGCCGGCGAAGGCGCGGGTCTCGATGCCAGCATCGAGCGACTCCAGCGCGCGCCGCATGGGCTCGCTGCGAATGTCGATGCAAAACACCATCTGCACGTCGGCACGGGACGCCTCGGCGTGCCGTGCGACCGGCATCGTCAGCTTGTTTGCCAGCTCGCGCTGAAAGCCCTGTTCCAGCGCCATCTGCCACACCTCGTCCATGCGCGCACGGTGTGTGACGGTGGCCAGACGCTCGGGAAATACGGCCCAGACCGTGCGCAGGCGGGCCGCGGCCAATTTCGCACGACGCGGATGACAATCCAGCAACAACGCCTCCCACACCAGACGCATGGCCAGCAACTCGTCCAGGTGCCGATCTGCCCGCCCTTGTCCGTCGGCCTGGTATTTCAGCCACGCGCACCACGAGGCCCAGCCGTTGATCGACAACAACAGCGACTCGAAATACGGCTCCAACGCCGCCTCGGGAAGCGGCAAACGTGCCAGTGCCCAGTGCATGGCCTCCTCGGCGGAATCGGGCAGGCCGTGCAAGGCATCGCGCAACCCGGGCAACCCCATAACCATGCCCAAGCCTTTTTCATGCCGCAATGTGTCAATCCAGAACCGGTACAGGCCCCGATGCGCGCGCGGCAGCCAGTGCGACTGGTCCTTGTCGAAATACGCGGCGCACACCTGGCTGAGCTGGAACATGATCTCGCCGCGCCACGGCAGATGCCGCGTACCGCCCGCGCCGTCGTCCAGTTCGTCGACGATCAACGGCATGGCCGTTACCGGCGGCTCGTACAGCGCCGCGACCAGGCCCCCGGCTTCCGGCAGATCCGAGATGTCCGCCTGCCGGCGCGCGGCATCCAGATCGGCGCGTGTGATGCGGCCATGGTTCCAGCACTCGCGCAGATACGCCTGTTGCGGCAACACGCTGATCCCGCCCAGCAGAATCAAGCGTGCCGCTACCTCGCGCACCGGCATGTGGATTCGGTACCAGTGCGGATTGATGGCCACCGCGCTGTCCAGCGGCCAGCTCGGCGCAATGCTTCGCACCGCCTGCGCACAGGCCGCGCGGACCGCCGCGGGGTTCACCTCGTTCTCGACGCGGTCCCTCACTGCTTCGCTCATGCTCATGTCACTCGTCCCTCGCCGCCATGGATGAAGAAACGGGAAAACGGCTGCCCGGAGAACCCGCCTCGTGCTGCGGCCACAAACGCAGCACCAGCACGGTGTACAGCTCGTCCAGATAAAAGCCCGCGTAAATCCATTGGCGCAAGCCGACGAACCGCTGCGGCCACCACTGCACGGCCACGAAACTCGCATACATGAAGGCCATGCCGGCCAGCACCAGCGGCCCGGCGGCCCAAAACGGCGCAAAATCCGCGCCCAGCGGCAGATACTCGATCACGAAAGCCGCCACCGTGAAACCGGCCACCATCGCCAGGCCGGTCAGCACGTGCCACCAATGATGGCGCTTGGGTTGCCACAGCAACGGCGCCCAGGCCAACGCCAGGATCACGCCCCACCACCACGGCCAGGCGAGATCGGCCAGAAGGTGCTGTCCGCACCAGACCACGACATAAGCCACCAGCGGCGCCCACAGCAGGCTCAGGCGCCGGTTGTGGCCATCGTCTTGAAACCGCAGGATACGCGTGTTGCGCACCGCCGAGGACGCGGCCAGAAACGAATGCGCCTTGTACAGCGAATGCCCCAGGAGGTGCAGCGCCGCCAGCTCGTACAGGCCCAGCCCGCATTCAAGCAGCATGAACCCCATCTGGCCCAGCGTCGACCAGGCCAGATGCACTTTCATGCTGACGCGGGTGATCATGACAATGCCGCCCAGCACCGCGCTGACCAGCCCGACCACGACCAGACACCAGTGCGCAACATTCGAGATGTCCAGCAACGGGGCGAAAAACACCAGCACATAGCCGCCCAGGTTGACCACGCCGGCATGCAGCAGAGCCGACACCGGGGTCGGTGCCTCCATCACCTGGATCAGCCAGCCGTGCACCGGCAGCAGGGCCGTGCGCAGGGTCACCGCCAGCGCCAGCAACACGGCACTGGCGGTCAATTCCGGCGAATGCGCGCCGGCCGCCACGTGCTGCATGAGCACACTCAGCGAACCGCTGTCGACACTGCGCCACGCCAGCACCGCCGCCACGATCAGCAGCAGGTCGGCGAGCCGGTCGGCGATGCGCTTCTTGTGCGCGGCCAGCTGCGCGAAGCCGCGCTCGGGGTAGAACGTCAGCAACCGCTGCATGCCGAAGCCGATCGCCATCCAGGCGCCGATCAGCGTCACCCAGTGATTGGCCAGCAGCAGGAAATGCACGCTGGCCAGCACCGCCGCGAGAGCCGCGATGTAGGTCCCCTGCCGGGGTTCGCCGCGCAGATGACGCATCGAATACACGCCGATGACCGTACCCAGAAACTGCACCAGCAGGCTCACCCAGCAACCGAACAGATTGGGCGCCAGCCAGAAATGTCCGCCATCGAAAACCGCTCGTCCCGGCCGTCCGGCCACCACCAGCTCCAAACCCAGCGACAGCACCGAAAGCACCAGCGCCACCACCGCCAGACGGTTGAAAACCCGCCAGCGCGAAAGGGTCGAGGCGCGCACGAATCGCGGCGTCCACGCGGCACCGAGCATCAGCAAGGCCGGCAACAGGGCGGCCACATAGTTGATGGAAAGCAACAAGGACATGGTCCTCCCGGAGCAAAACTGGCGTCATGATCCGGGAAAACGGCATTTGTGTAAAATATATTTAATACGAGTTTTAATTTTAAAAAATAGAACAATGGATCTGCAGCAACTCAACTTCCGTCACCTTTTCGCCTTCTGGAGGGTGGCCACGGAAGGCCGCCTGACCCAAGCCGCGCACGCGCTGCATATTTCGCAGTCAACGCTTTCCTCGCAAATACGTCACCTGGAGGGGCGCCTCGGCCACGCCCTGTTCGAACGCCGTGGCCGGCACCTGCTGCTGACCGCCACCGGGCGGCAGGTCTTCCGGTACGCGGAAAACATCTTCGGCCTCGGCGAGGAAATGCTCGGCTGGCTGGACGGCTATTACGAAGGCATGACCCGAGTGCGCATCGGCGGCGTGTCCACCATGAGCCGCAACTATCAGGAAAACCTGTTCCGGCCGATGATGCGCGATCCGACGGTGGTGCTGACCATCGAATCGGGCATGCTGAACGAGCTGGTGCAACGTCTGCTGCGGCACAAGCTCGACATGGTGCTGGCCAATTCGCCCGTGTCCTCGGCGCCGGACCGCCCCTTGCACACCAAATTCCTGGGCAGCCAGGAGATTTCGCTGGTCGGTCAGACTGCTGTCTGGGGCACGCGCAAGCTGCGCATTCCCGAAGACCTGAACGGCCTTCCGATTGCTCTGCCAGGCACCCGTCACACCTTGCGTGCCGAGTTCGACTCCCTGTGTTCCTCGGCCAACGTCAAACCCCAGTTGCGTGCCGAAATCGACGACATGACCATGCTGCGCCTGGTGGCCCGCGACAGCGGCTGGCTGACCGTACTGCCGGCGGTGGTGGTGCAGGACGAGCTGGAATCGGGCGTACTGGTGCGTGTCGGCCAATCGGACCTGCTGCGCGAACGCTTTTATGCCATCACCACACAACCACATCAGCACCCGGCCGTACTCGGACGCATCCTCGAAGGCAGGATTACATGAAGACCGGTGTGGCATGGTGGACACGCGACAACCCATGATCACGCGACTTTCCACGCATCACGAGCACACAACCATGCACGATCCCGATACTCCCATCCGTACCGACACCGCGCCCGCGCCGGTGGGTGCCTACCCGCACGCCCGGCGGGTCGGCAATCTGCTGTTTCTCTCCGGCGTCGGCGCGCGCGTGCCGGGCACCGACGAGGTTCCCGGCAACGTCTACAACCCGCGCGGCACGCTGGTCGGGCACGACATCGAAGCGCAATGCCGGCAGGTGTTCGCCAACGTGCGCGCCGTACTCGAAGCGGCCGGCGCGCGCTGGGAGGATCTGGTCGACGTCACCGTGTTCCTGACCGACATGGAACGCGATTTCGACACCTACAACCGGCTCTACGCGGAATATTTCAAGGGCGTCGACGCCTGCCGCACCACGCTGGCCATCACGGCGTTGCCGACGCCGATCGCCATCGAGTTGAAATGCGTGGCGGTCATGGCCGACAAGGACTGAGCCGCGTTGTGCGGCTGTCGCGGCCACCGGCCGCTCCCACCAGGGAGGCTGAGGGTTCATGACACTCTTGTGGGGATGTCGCGGCCACCGGCCG
>CAZSOU010000002.1:0-56294 GCA_964608595.1 uncultured Rhodanobacteraceae bacterium | reverse complement strand
GGATGTCGCGGCCACCGGCCGCTCCCACCAGGGGGCTGAGGGTTCATGACACTCTTGTGGGAGCGGCCGGTGGCCGCGACATCCAGCATGGCCCAAGCGTCATCGCGCCAAAAGACAGGCTTCGAGCAAACGCCGGATCAGCGCCTGTACCGGCGCGGCGCGTTCGGGCAGGTATTCGAAGCTGTCTTCGTCCATGTAGTTGACCTGCGCCAATTCCAGCTGCACCGCGTCCACGCCGTTTTCCGGTTGACCGTAATGGCGCGTGATGTAACCGCCCTTGAAGCGGCCATCGACGATGTGCGTGTAATCGCTCTGCGCGTCCAGTACCGCGTCCAGCGCCTCGCGCAATTCCGGGCGGCAGCTGGCGCCTTGCGCGGTGCCGAGATTGAAATCGGGCAGGCGACCGTCGAACAACATGGGCACTTGCGCGCGGATGGAGTGCCCCTCCCACAACACCACCCGACCGTGCTCGGTGCGCAGACGCGCCAACTCATCGACCAGCGCGCCGTGATAGGGGCGCCAGAAAGTATCCACGCGCGCGGCGATTTCACCAGTCGTCGGGGCCTCGCCTTCACGATAAATCGGCTGCTCATCGAACATCACCTCCGGCACGAGGCCGGTACCGGCACGGCCCGGATACAAGGAATGCCCATCCGGTGGACGGTTGAGATCGACCACGTAGCGCGAGTGCTGCGGGCGCAGAATGCTGGCGCCAAGGTCCCGCGCGAAGGCGTACAACCTGCCGACATGCCAGTCGGTATCCGGCGACTGGCGCGCACGCGGCTGCATGCGCCCGGCAATGGTGTCGGGAATGGCGCTGCCGTCATGCGGCAGGCTGATCAGAAGCGGCGCAGTGCCGCGCTCGAGCGTGAAGATGTTCATGCACCCAGTGTAATCAATCGCGGGTCGGGGCGTGACCCGACCCGCGAGTCATCCGGTCATCGTCACGAGTTCTTCGGCGGCTGTGGGATGCACCGCCACGGTCGCGTCGAAATCGGCCTTGCACGCGCCCATTTTCACGGCAACAGCAAACCCCTGGATCATCTCGTCGGCGCCGGGTCCGAGAATGTGCACGCCGACCACCTTTTCGTCATGGCCTTCACACACCAGCTTCATCTGCATCTTGCGCGGCCGTTCGGAAAGCGCCAATTGCATCGGCGTGAAACCGGTCCGGTAACAACGCACGCTGTCACCGGCCTGCTGGCGCGCCGTGCCTTCGTCCAGACCGACACTCGCCAGTGGCGGATGCGAAAATGCGACGCTGGGGATGTTGTCGTAATCCAGACGCGCATCGTCGTCGCCACCGAACAAGCGATCAGCCAGATGCCGACCGGCGGCAACCGCAACGGGTGTCAACGCCGGGCGAGCCGTCACGTCGCCGACGGCGTAGATACCAGACGCACTGGTATTCTGATAGGCATCGACGACGATATGACCGTCATCGTCGCAATCCACACCCACGGTTTCCAGGCCGAGATCTTCGCTGTTGGCCACGCGACCGACTGCCCAAAGCACGACGTCATAGGCGCCTCTGCCGGTGTCACTGTCGCAATCAAGATGCAAACCGTCATCCTTGCGTCGCACGCCCTGCACATTGCAGTGGTAATGGACGCCGATGCCGTCCGAACGCATCCATTCACCCAGCGCACGGGACAGATCGTCATCGAAGCCGGACAACAGACGATGGCGCGCCATGATGTCGACCTCGGCCCCCAAGGCGTTCAACACGCCGCCCAGTTCCACGGCGATGTAACCGCCACCGACGATCGCTGCCCGCTTCGGGCAGGCGGTCAAGTCGAAAAAGCCGTCCGAATCGATACCGAGCTCGAAACCTTGCAGATCCAGCTTGCGCGAACGCGCGCCATTGGCGATTACCACATGCGGAGCTTGCAAGCGGCGATCATCGGCTTCGACCACGTGTGCGGCCACGAACCGGCCCTTTGCCGCGATCCGTTCGATGCCGGCCTTCTCGATACGTCGGCGGTAACTTTCGTGGATCCCGTCGATGTAGGCCTGACGACGCGTCACGAACGTTTCCCAGTTCAACGTGCCCGGTGTCAGATCGAACCCGTAGTCGCGCGCCAGCTGCTGTGCTTCAGCCATTTGCGCCGCATACCACATGGCCTTCTTGGGCACGCAGCCGACATTGACACAAGTACCGCCCAGCGCGCCCGGTTCGAGCAGGGCCACGCGGGCGCCATGGGCGGCGGCGCGAAACGCCGTGGCCAGGCCACCTGAGCCTGCGCCGAGGATGATCAGATCATGGGTTTGCGACATGGTGAAGCTCCACGGGTCGGGAACGTCACCATAACCCGATCCGCTCAGCGAAAGCGTGCCCGCTCGATCTTGCGGTCCGTATGGTATTGACTGAGCGCATACACCGACCAGATCGCCGCCGGCACCCAACCGATGATGGTGATTTGCAGAATCAGGCAAATGATCCCGGCAAAAGGGCGGCCGATGGTGAAAAACTGCAACCAGGGCAGCAGCAGGGCAAGCAACAAGCGCATGGGAATTTTTCCATTGATGTCAGGGGCAGGCAATATACAGGTCGCGGCGGCAGATGCATTCGCGGATTCCGCATCGATTGTTGCAAACATGCCAATCCGCTTCGAACCTTCCGCTACACGCACAGAGCGCACCAGGACCCGGCCTACAAGTGAAAACGCGATGGCGCGTAAGGTGTGGGATCAATCGTCGGCGCCGGGCCATAGCACAAAGCGGCGACCAGCTCACCAGTGGCGGCGGACATGCTCATGCCCATCATGCCGTGGCCGGTCGCCAACATCAGGTTGGACCAGCGCGTACTGGGGCCGATGATGGGGATCTCATCCACGCTCATGGGCCGCCAGCCCCACCATTTCTCCTGCACCTCGGGACCGACCGGATCGCGCAGGTATTGCGCGGCGCCGCGCTCCAGCGCCGCCAGTCGCGCCTTGTTGAGGCGCTTGTCGTAGCCGGAAAACTCCATCGTGCTGCCAAGACGAAAACCCGAATCCCAGCTGGTCACGCATACCGATGCCTCGTGCAGCACCAGTGGCGTGCGCGGACAGTTTTCGGGACGCGAGTAAGTGATCGAATAGCCTTTGCCCGGCTGCATCGGGACATGCAGCCCGAGCTTCGATGCGGTGCGCGGCGACCAGGCACCCAGTGCCAGTACGATGCGATCGGCACTGAAATGCCGGCGTTTGGTGCGAACGTTGCGGATGGCGCCTTGCGCGGTGGAAAAACGCTCCACGCGGGTATTCTCTTCGATGATGCCGCCCGACTCGCGCACCCTGCGCGCCAGCTCGGACACGTAGCAGTCCGGCCGGATGCGCGCGTCCCCGGGGTGATGGATACCGCCCACGATGTCCTCGCGCAGCGACGGCTCCATCGCCAATACTTCGGCAGCGCTCTTGGGCTCGACCGGAATATCGAGATTGCGCAAGTAATCGACGTGACGCTGTTCGGCGTCCAGTGCGGCCGGATCACGATAAACGAACATCACGCCGTCGGTAGCGAATTCGCAAGCGAGATTTTCACTGTGCACCAACTCCTCGATCAAACCGCGTGAGCGTTGCAGAATGGCCGCACGAGCTTCGGTGGCATGAGCATAGTCACGCCAGTTGCAATGCCTGGCAAAACCCAGAAGCCAGCGCAGACGTTTGGGATCGGGAAACGGATTGACGTATAACGGCGCGTCACGCTTGAGCATCCAGTGCATGGCCTTGCCAACCATGCCCGGCGCGCACAACGGCTCGCAATGGCTGGGCGTGAGCGTGCCGCAGTTGCCGTGCGAAGCACCGACGCCGACCGTGCCCTGCTCCAGCACGCGCACGTCGGCGCCCGCCTTGAGCAGATACAGCGCGCAAGACAGACCGATGACGCCACCACCGAGAATCAGCACATCGCTATGGGGAGTGTTCATCCGCCTATTCTAAGCCCTGGCGCGCAAGCGCAAACCACGTGGCGTCAACACGCGCTCGATGAGCTCGAACACGCCCTGCACCAGCAAGGCGAGGATGGCTGCCGGAATCGCGCCTTCGAGAATCAGACCGATGTCGTCCAGACGAATGCCGGTGAGAATCGGCTGACCGTACCCGCCGGCACCGATCAACGCGCCCAGCGTGGCGGTACCGACGTTGATCACCGCGGCAATCTTCACACCGGCCAGGATCGAGCGCAACGCCAATGGCAATTCCACGCGCCACAGCCGCACGCGATGCGGCAAGCCGAGCGCTGCGGCCGATTCCAGCAACGACGGCTCGATCCCGGTGAGCCCGGCATGGGTGTTGCGCACGATCGGCAGCAGACTGTATAGAAACAGCGCCGCAATGGCCGGTTCCGCACCGATACCGAAGATGGGGATCATGAACACGAACATCGCCAGTGACGGCACTGTTTGCAGGATGCCCGTCAACCCCAGCACCAGCTGTCCCAGCCGTTGCAACC
Organism: uncultured Rhodanobacteraceae bacterium; assembly: GCA_964608595.1. Taxonomy (GTDB): domain Bacteria; phylum Pseudomonadota; class Gammaproteobacteria; order Xanthomonadales; family Rhodanobacteraceae; genus Oleiagrimonas. The sequence goes on along the minus strand of CAZSOU010000002.1, from coordinate 51,860 downwards.
GCGCGGCAAGAATGCCCAGCGGCACCGCCAGCAGCAGTGCCAGCGAAAGCGAAATGCCCACCAGCACCAGGTGCTGCAGCGTGTAATGCCACAGCGACGTCCAGAAACGTGCGTCGGCATGCACCGGCTCGACGCCGAGAAAAGCCGCCGCGGCCGCGGCTTCGCTTTCGCCATCAATCTTGACGGCCTTGTTCATGCCGCGCATGTCCCTGGCGCTGATGGTTCCGGCCAGTCCTTTCAATGAGGCGACGAACGCCGGCGCACGTTTCTGCAGATCCAGTCGATACAGGTACACCGCGTCGTAACGCGGGAAATAGTGTTTGTCGTCGGTGAGCACGCGCAAGTGGTAATAGGCGATTTCGGCATCGGTGCTGTACAGGTCGGTGACATCGATGGCGCCCGATGCCAGCGCGCGATAGGCAAGTGCGTGATCCATGCCGCGTGCGTGCTGGGGCAGACGGTACGTCTTCTTCAAGCCCGGCCAGCCATCGTCGCGCTGCATGAATTCGTTGGAAAACGCCAGATCCAGCCGCGGATGATCCGCCAGGTCGGAAATGCGATCGATATGTTCCCTGCGCGCGCGATCGGCCAGCATGCCCAGCGCGTAAGTGTTGTTGAAACCGAGTGGATCGGTAATGCCGATACCGAGTTTTTTCAGGTGTTGCCGCAACACCCGGACCCCGACATCGGGCGACACGTTCGGCAGCAGCTCGTGGGTGATGGTTCCGGTGTACTCGGCATACACGTCGATATCGCCCTCGCGCAACGCGCGCCATAAAATGCGCGTGCCGCCCATGCTGCGCTTGTGTTGCGCGACCAGACCGTCCCCGTCCGCCTCGAGCCGGGCGATGGCGCCCAGCACGACCGACTCGGTGAAATTCTTGGAGCCGATCACGACCGTTTGCGGAGACTCGGCCGCCGACTGCACGGCCAGCGGCCACAACAGGCACAGACCGAACAGCCACAGACGCATCATCAGTGCGCCCCCGGCAAATCGCGATGCGCATCGAGAAAACGTTGCACGAAAGCATCGGCCGGCGCCTCGCGGAAGTCGTCCAGACTGCCATCCTGCACCACGCGACCGGCACGCATCAGTATCAGCCGCCGACTGAAAAATGCCGCTTCGGCCATGTCGTGCGTCACCAGAATGACGGTCTTGCCCAGCCGTCGGAAAATGTCTCGCAACTCATCCTGCAGTTCATGGCGCACCAACGGATCGAGTGCCCCCAGCGGCTCATCCAGCAGCAATGTGTCCGGGTCCGGCATCAACGCACGCATCAATGCCACGCGCTGGCGCTGACCACCGGACAATTCGGCCGGGAAGCGTGCAAGCAGTGCCTCGTCAAGGTGCGTCAATGCCGCCAGTTCCCCGGCACGTGCGCGTATGCGCGCGGATGTCCAGCCGACGTGGCGCGGCAACAACGCGAGATTGCCGTACACGGTCAAGTGGGGAAACAGACCGCCCTCCTGAATCACGTAGCCCACCTGCCTGCGCAACGCGAGCAGCCCGCCTCGCTGCAGCGGCTTGCCATGACGCCGGACCACGCCATCGTCCGGCCACTCCAGTCCGATCAACAACCGCAGAACGGTCGATTTGCCCGACCCGCTGCTGCCGATCAATACCGCGGTTTCACCACGTGCGAAATCGAGCGTGACCCGGTCCACGGCACGAACGTCGCCCCATGCACGGGTGGCGTTTTCAAGCGCGAACGCCGGCTCAGATGTCCGCGAGGCAGGCATCGTCGATTTGCCGACGTTTGTGTCCGATCACGGCGTAATAATGCAGCTGCTCGCCTTCGATGGACAGACGGTGACGATAACGCTCCAAATGATGCAGTTTGAGGTAATCGTTGTGGATCAGGCGTTTGATCAGGCGCGAGAAGCCGCTGGTGTCGGTGCTGTCGAGAAAGCTTTCCTTGATGTTGAAGGCCACCCAGCCGTGTTCGGCGATCAGGTTCCAGGCCGCCGCAAAAGCCGGCACCGGAATATCGCCGAAACCCAGTGCGGCGACCATGGTCATGGCATCAAAACGCCAGTCGTGCAAATCCGCCTGTATCTCCGGCTCCGGATGCGTCAGATCCACCACGTAATAATCGTCGTAGGCACCCGGCCGGTCGCGCCAGCACGCTTCACCGGCTTCGGGAATGATGTCGACCCCGACGACGCGCGCCACGCCCTGCTCGACCAGAAGCTCGCCGACCATGCCATTGCCGGCGCCCACATCCAGCACCCGAAGCCGGGTCGGATCACCACCGCCACCGCTTGCCACGTCGCGCAGCAGCGCACTCAGCTTGCGCGGCGATGTGCACTTCAGACGATCGTGGAACAGCTGTTCGTAGAGACCGGGATGCGCGTAGATCGCCGCGTAATCGTGAAACCCGATCCGCTCTTCGCGACCGTCTTCGACAATGTGGAACCAGGCCGCCCCCTGCTCGACGCGAGCCAGGTTGTCGCTGGGAAAGCGGATGCGGTAGCGATGCGGCTTCACGGCGCTCCCGAAGTGGATCGCGCATGCATGCAGGCCGCCACGAATGCCTGTGCAATACGCGGCGGCAGATGGTCGTGGCAATGAATGCAACCTAAGCGATTGATCCGTGCATTGCAAACCGTGAACTCGCGCGCCGTATTGGCACCATTCCTGCTTCCTTTCCGGTAGTTCGCAAAGGCTCAGGCCATGAAACCAGGCATTCGTTCGGAAATCATGCTCGCGCTGCGCTCGCCCGATTCGAGCTGGCTCGGCGTCCTGGCCTGCATCATCGACGAAGCCGCACGCGATCCACGCTTCGACGGCCACCAGCGCGCACTTGCCAAGCAGATGCTGGATGCGGACAGTCTGCCTGAAAGCCTGATCAACGCCGCACGCCTGCGTGCCGATTGCTTCGAAGTCGAACTCGAACATGCGATGTCACCCGAGCCCGTGCCCGTCGCCCACGAGCGTCCAAAGCTGACGCTGGTGGGCAGCTCCGGCGCGTGACCGGCGGCCCCGATCTCTGCGTCGCATCGGCAATTTCACCACCCGCTCGAAGGCTTTGATCCCCCAGCCCCCGGCGCCTCCTTCGACGACCACTGCTTGACACGAACAATTACACGTGTAATCTTGACCACACAAATTACAAATGTAATCGACATGCCCAACATCAGCGAAGCCGAAAGCCGCGTCATGCAGGTCCTGTGGCAAAACGCGCCTCTGAGCGCCGACGCCATCATTCAGGCGCTGGCCGATCAAACCGACTGGCAGGAAAAAACCATCAAGACCCTGCTCAACCGTCTGCTGCGCAAAAACGCCATCGAGGCGCGCCGCGACGGTCGTCGTTATCTGTACAGCCCGTTGTTGCGACGCGAGGACTGGCAAGCCGAGGAAAGCCGCAGTCTGCTCGACCGCGCGTTCGATGGTCGCCTGGCGCCGATGCTGGCGCACTTCAGCCGGCATGAAAAACTCTCCGACAAGGACATCCGCGAACTGCGTCAACTGATGGACGCCATTGAACGCAAACACGGGGACAAATCATGATGCACTCGTTGTTCCAATCGGTCGTGCTGGCCTGTGTCGGCGTGCTGCTGGCCTGGTTGTTGCGCCGCCCTTTGCGTCGCCTTGCCGGACCGTGCCCCGCGTTCTGCGTGTGGGCGCTGCCGTGTCTTCTGGCCATCGTGCCGTGGCTGCCGACGATGATCCTCACGCCGATGAGCGCGTTCTCGCCGCCGACGTTGCCGGCTTTGTGGGTTGCGCCGACCACGCCCGCACAGACGGCAGCCGCGCCTGTGTCTCCATGGCTTTGCCTGTGGCTTGGCGGTTGCGGCCTGATGTTGCTGCGCCTGGCAATTTGTTATCTGCGCGTCATGCGGACGTCACGCCCGCTGACCATGAGCATGCGTCGAGCGCTCGCATCAGACGTGGCCCGTCGAAACGTCCGACGCCTGCGCTTGCACCCGGCCGGCCCCGCCGTGCTCTTCGGCACTCCCTGCCATGTGTTGTTGCCCGCCGATTTCACCGATCGCTTCGATGCCGAGGCACGCACGCAGGTATTGGCTCACGAATTCGCCCACCTGCGTCGCGGCGATCCGCTGTGGTCGCTGCTGGCCGAACTGGTCCTGGCCGCACTGTGGTTCTTTCCTCCCGCCTGGCTCGCCATGTCCTGTTTTCACCTGGATCAGGAGCTGGCTTGTGATGCCGCCGTATTGCGCCGCGAGCCGAGCGCGATTGCCCGCTACGCCCGTACCCTCATCGGCAGCAACACGACTGCCGAGGCCCTGCCGGCCATGAATCCATGGCTGTCCAAACCGCAACTCAAGGAACGACTGATCATGATTCAACAATACCGAATTTCCCGCCTGCGCCAGACTGTCGGCTACGTCGGGCTTGTTCTGCTGCTGGCCGGAGCGGCCTTCGCGGCACAGGCGGCGTTGCCCGGCGTCGCCGGCGCGACCAGGCAGGCGACGTCCACGACGAGCCCGCAAGCCGATCAGCCGTCGGTGGACATGGCTTTCAAGCAAAGGTATCCGCCGCGCTATCCGAAAGAGGCCATTGAAAACAAGCAAGAAGGCACGGTCGTCCTGAAAATCCTGGTTCAGCCCGATGGCCATCCGTCGAAAACCGAGGTCGCGCAATCGTCGGGTTACGGGTCACTGGATCAAGCGGCGATCGACGCCGCCATGAACTGGCGGTTCCATCCACGCATGGTGAACGGAAAACCGGCCAAAGGCTGGGCGAAAGTACCGGTCACTTTCAGTCTCGACGAAAACGCTCCGGCAGGCGACAGCACGGCGCACACGGAGCACTGGCCCCATTTTCCGAAGAAAGCCATGCAACAACGGCACGAGGGCACCGTGGTTCTGCTCATACATGTCGACGCCAACGGCAAGCCTTCCGAAGCGAAAATCGAAAAGTCGTCCGGCTACGCTTCACTCGACAAGGCCGCCGCCCGGGGCGCCATGCATTGGACGCTCGCCCCGCCCACCTCCAACGGCAAGCCGCACGCCGGCTGGGTACGTCGGCACGTGACGTTTCGTCTGGATCATGAAAAAGCCGCACGACGCGAAAAAACGATCAGGACCTCCAGCTGATTCCCGTCGACGACATTGGAAGGTTCTGGAGCCGACATGAAACATCCTCCCCGTCATCACACGTTCTGTCGACATTTACCTCCCTTGAACAACCGGATACTCGTGGTGCTGTCATGCACGCTTGCGATCGTCATGTCCGGTTGCACGACCGCCATGCAAAAACCCGTCGACCACCGTTATGCGGGGCGGGCACACCATGAACGCATGGCCGACCCCGAAGGCATGCAGCACTACAAACTGACGCCGGGCCAAAGCTGGACCAGGCCGGCGCTGCGGCACAACCCCGAACCGGTCTATCCACCGGCGCTGGTGACCCGCGACTTGCCACCGGTGGTCGTCGTGGCGCGGTTGTCGGTGAACAAGATCGGTCGCGTCACTGCCGTCTACATCAGCCACAACGACAGCCGGTCCCCTCACCGCCAGGCCTTCGAACAAGCCGTCCGCGATGCCGCCACGCAATGGCGGTTTTCACCCATGAAATTCACCACCAGGATCCCTCGAAGCGATGCACCCGCGCGGATCATCGTGGCGCCGAAACCCTTCAGCATGTGGTTCAAGTTCCGCTTCGATGTGGTCGACGGCAAGCCCGTGACATCCAGTCGCAAACATCGGTAAGGCCCTGAACCCGTCGCGGCGACGTCGGGTGACACATGGATGGCACACCAACCTCGAATCATCGCCACCACCGCAAAAATCCAATGCGTCGCAGCGACCGCAATGGCTTGCGCGATGCCGGCAATGGCTTCGTGACGTTCCCGAAAAAAGGGGAAAGCGCCCATGCTCCACTACTACGTGCATCTGGCCTGGCAACGATGCCGAACCCAATGGCCTGCCACCGCCCTGATCGCGCTGACTCTGGCGATCGGCATCGCTTCATGCATGACCACGTTGACGATCGTTTCCGCATTCGAAGGAGATCCCATACCGGGTACAAGCGCACACATTTACGTGGTCGCGCTGAATACCCACGCAAGTGCCCACCAAAACACCGCAGGGCCGGACAGCCGGCTCCAACTGCGTGATGCCAAAGCACTGGTCGATGCGCGGCGCGCATCCGCCCAGGTGGCGCTGGCGGCCGCCACCGTGTACGTGAGCCGCGCCGACAATCAAACCAGCGACCGGGTCCATGGTGTCCTGGCCTACGGACAGGTCTTGCAGGTATTGGGCATACCGCTTCGTGCGGGGCGAGCGTGGACGGCGCAGGAGCTGCATTCGCATGCGCCTGTCGTCATCATCGATGCGACGCTGGCCCGGCACTTGTTCGGTACCGCCGATGCGGTGGGACGCAGCGTTCGACTGGGCACCCAACGGTTTCGCGTCGTCGGCGTCACGGCCCCCTGGAAGCCACGCATGCAGTTCAGCACGGTGGAACAGGCAAGCGGCGGTCCGCTCGGCTTGCCGCTGCAGATATTCATCCCCGCAGGCGCTGCGCTGGCCGCCGGTGTGGGGCCCGCGGTTTCCGGCAAATGCGACAACAGTGCCGCCAACACGATGTACGGGTCGGTAGATGTCGAACACTGTCGCTGGCTGGAAACCTGGGTGGCCCTGCCAACACCGCAGGCCGTGAAACGCTACACAAACTACCTGAACGCTTACACCGAAGCGCAGCAGGACGCCGGACGCTTTGTCCATCCATTACACGCGCAGCTTTACCGTACGCGCACATGGATGGCCATCAATGGCATCGTTCCCGACGACGTTTCGCTGGATGCCTGGTTGGCCGGGGCGTTTCTCGTGTTGTGCATGACCAACGTGATCGGTCTTCTGACTGCGCGCTTTTTGCAGGGACAGTCGAATGCGGCCATACGACGGGCTCTTGGCGCCACAAAACGGCAATTGTTCGCGCAGAACCTGGTGGAGTCGGCGCTGCTGGGCCTTGCGGGCGGGTTGCTCGCATGGCCGCTGACCCTGTTGGGCATGTGGATCGTGCACCAGCAACCGGCAGCTTATGTGGCGGCCGCGCGCTTCAGCCCCGGCGTGTTTGCCGGCCTGGTAATGCTTTCACTTGTCGTCGGTACCGTCGTCGGTCTGTGGCCTGCCTGGCGCATCTCCTGCCAGCCGCCGGCACTGCGGATCAAGGAGTCATGATGCGACACATCCTGAAACCGTTGTTTCGCCACCCGTCCATGCCGTTGCTGGTGGTGGTGCAAGTGGCACTGGCCTGCACCATCGCCTGCAATGCGCTGTCCGGGTTGCAACAGAAGCTGGCACCCCTGACGGCACCCGACGGCATCGGCGACCCGAATCACTTGCTGGTCGTTACCGGACTGTATGCACGCGGAAAACCGTGGGGACCTGCACGCTTGCATGCGACAGAAGCCGCCTTGCGTCACCTGCCCGGCGTGAAAGCGGTGAGCTACGCGGCCACGCTTCCCATGACCGGGCACGGGACAATGCTGGCCAACATCCGGCGCCCACAAGGGAAAACCACGGTGAGCGCATCCATATACCTGGGCGACAACCTGCTGCAGACGCTGGACTTGCGCCTGGTGGCCGGACGCGATTTCACCGCAGCAGAGAAACGCACCACCTTGGGCAGTGGCATGGGTTTTCACCAGCCCGGCGTCACCATCATTTCCCGGGCACTCGCCGATCGTCTGTTCCCCGACCGGCCCGCTCTGGGACAGATTGTCCAGGCCGGCCCCAGCCAACGTACCGTGGTCGGCATCGTCGCCCACCTGATGCGCAACCAGATCGGTGGTGACAACCGTACCGATCTCGACGACAGCATGCTGTTCCCCGGTACACCGGCACAGTGGCCGGTTCCCCGGTTTGCCGTGCGCACCAGCGACCATGCCGACACGCCGTACCTGCGCCAATCCATCCGCACGACCCTGCAGCGGGAACTCGGCAGCGAACGGCTTCCGGGCACCACCCCGATGGTGGAAACGTTCACCACGCTGCGTGCCCGCATGTTGGCGCCGGCGACGGCCGCCGTCTGGCTGTTCCTGGGTGTCACGATCATCGTCCTGATCGTGACCCTTGCGGGCATCATGGGGATGACTGGCTACTGGGTGCGACAGCGCACGAAACAGATCGGCATCCGGCGCGCCGTGGGTGCACGTCGCCGCGATATTTTCCGTGCCTTCCAGATCGAGAACCTGCTGGTGGTGGGGACGGGAACCGCGTTGGGGATGATCGCCGCCTATGTCACCAGCGGATGGCTGATGCATCATTACGCGTTGTCACGCCTGCCACTGGCGTATCTTCCCCTCGGCACAGCCATGTTCCTGATGCTCGGCCAACTGGCAGTGCTGCTTCCGGCGCGTCGCGCAACCGGCATTGCCCCACTCGTTGCCACCCGGACCATGTAACGACCCGGCATGGAGACGGGCGCGATGTCGTCCACGCCGATGTGGAAACATGGAAACGGTACGGTTTACGCGGGGCACATGACCCCGGACAGCCCTCTGGCACCATCACCCGCCCGCTTGTCGACGACCGGACACGATATTGTCATGTGGTGCGGATGTTGCTTATAATGAGAACCATTCTCATTATAGACTCACAGTCTGATTGTCTTGCGTGCCCCGCCTGATTCCTCGTGCGCCGATTCGCCCGGAGAATTCGGCAGTCATCCGCCACTTCATGATGAAGCGTCGCGTCAAGCGCCCGGCATCCGGATTCGTGAGACCCATGTCCACCTTGCGTGCATGACGTCACCGGAGGGTTCCGGGCCAGGATCCCGCCACCGTCATGTTTTGCGCTGCACCGCCGATTCACAAGGATCCCGATGTTCGCACGTTTCTTTCCACCAGCCCGCCGCCTCCCCGCCCCGACCCGATCCGCACAATCGGTGGCCTGGCGCATTGCCCTGCCCGGCCTGTTGCTGCTCCTGTCGATGCCGGCCTTTGCGACACAGACCGACCTCGACCACCATACCGATCCGCAATCCACGCAGACCCCGGAGCCGCCGACCACCACGCTCGAGGCCGTGCAGGTCGTCGCGCCGATCGTGAAAAAGAGCGACTCGGTGACCAAGACCGCCACGCCGATCATCCGGATCCCGCAGTCGGTGTCCGTGGTCACCAGCGAGCAGATGCAGCACCGCGCCATCCACGGCATCGCGCAGACCATGTGGTACATCGCCGGCACCGAGGGCGCAGCCTACGGCTATGACTCGCGCAGCGACTGGCTGCTGGTGCGCGGTTTCACGCCGGCGCGCTACCTGGACGGCCTGGCCCTGGCCAACGGGTCGGGCAGCGGCATCACCCGCATCGAGCCTTACGGGCTGGAGCGCCTGGAGGTGCTCAAGGGCCCGTCGTCGATGGTCTACGGCGCCATGCCGCCGGGTGGCATGGTCAACCTGATCAGCAAGCGGCCGACGCAAAAACCCTTGCACGAAGTGATGCTGCAGGCCGGCAGTTACGACCTCAAGGAAGCCGCGTTCGACTTCGGCGGCCCGCTCGATCACGACGGCACGTGGCTGTACCGTCTGACCGGACTGGCGCGCAACAGCAACACCCAGGTCGATTACATCAAGGACGACCGTTACTACTTCGCACCGGCGCTGACCTGGCAACCGGACGACGCCACCTCGTTGACCTTGCTGACCCGCTGGCAGAAGGCCGAGACCGCATCCGGCGGCGGCTTTCTGCCCGCCGAAGGCACGCTGCTGCCCAATCCCAACGGCAAGATTCCACCCAGCCGCTTTACCGGCGAACCGGGCAAGAACGACTACGACAAGACCATCATGTCGGCCGGCTACCAGTTTCGCCACGACTTTGCCAACGGCATCACCTTCACCCAGAACCTGCGCTACGGCAAGGTGGACATCGAGCCCAGCGCCGGTGTGGGCGCCTTCGGCCTGATGCCCGACAAGCGCACGCTGATCCGCTACCTGTTTCCCAACGAAAACCACACGCGCACCTTCGGCGTCGACAACAATCTGCTGTACAACTTCGACACCGGCCGTGTGCAACACACCCTGCTGGCCGGGCTGGACTATCGCCGCACTCACGACGACTACGCCTCGGCATTCGATTTCAACGCGCCAACGCTGGACATCTTCGACCCGGTATACGGCAGCCCGATCACCACTCCCGCCTACACCAGCCACACCGTGCAGATCCAGTCGCAACTGGGGGTGTACCTGCAGGACCAGATGAACCTGGACCACTGGGTGTTCACGGCCGGCGGCCGCCAGGATCGGGTGCGCACCGACACCGACAACCTCATCGACGGCACCAGCGCCGCGCAAACCGATCGCGCGTTTTCCGGTCGTGTCGGCGTCAACTACCTGTTCGACAACGGGTTGGCGCCGTACGTGTCGTGGTCGCACTCGTTCCAGCCCACCGTGGGCCGGGATTTTGCCGGCCACGCCTTCAAACCGACCACTGGCGACCAGTACGAACTGGGGCTGAAATACCAGCCCGCGGGCGGCAACGGGCTGATCACCCTGGCGCTGTACCAGATCACCCAGAAGAACGCACTCACCATCGACCCCGATCACACCCTGTTCCAGGTGCAACAGGGCGAGACCCGCCTGCGCGGTGCGGAACTGGAGGGGCGCTGGAACCTCAGCCCGCACTTCACCCTGCACGGCAGTTACACCTACAGCGATTCGGAGGTGACCCGCACCAACGACACCCCGGCGCTGGGCAAGCAAATCGCGTTGCTGCCGGAACACCAGGCGTCCCTGGGCGGCGACTACACCATCACTTCCGGAGTGCTGGCCGGTCTCGGCTTCGGCGGCGGCGTGCGCTACGTGGGCAAGCACTACGGCGACACCTACAACCAGTGGCAGACGCCGGCCTACACGCTGGTCGACGCCGTGGTGCATTACAGCACCGACCGGTTGCGCCTGCAGCTCAATGCCGGCAACCTGTTCGACAAGAAATACATCTCCGCCTGCAACAGCGGCACGTGGTGCTATTACGGCTATTCGCGCCACATCACGTTCAGCGCCCGCTATCGCTGGTAGGAACCCGCACATGGCACTGATGACATCCTCCCTGGGAGCGGCAATCGCGGCGGTTTCGGCAGTCGCGTTCTACGTCGCGTCCCCGCATTGCCGGTGGACGCGATGGCGTCGCTGGCGGCCGGCCGCACGGCTGACCGGAGCGTTGCTCGCGGTGCTGTCACTGGGCATCTGGTGTCTGGTACTCGGCCCGGTTGTCGGCGTGTGCGCCATGCTGACATCGTGGATGCTGGCCATGGTCGTCATGCCCTGGCTAGCCGTTTGGATGCACGTTCCCGACACGTCCAACGGGAACCCGCACTGATGTGGGGGCGTGCCACTGCCGGGGCGCTGCCGGGTTTTTTCGCCGCTGCGGCGCTGGTGGGTCTGGTCTGTTGGCTGCTCCCCGGTTCCTGGCACCGAACGCTGGTTCCAGGGCTGGTGGCGTTTTTCCCGGTCTGGGTCGCGGTCATCTGCACCGGTTTTCGTTTTGCCACCGGCAAGCGCGCATGGCTGTGGCTGAGCCTGCTGGCAGCGGTCGGCATGGGCGTGTTGTGGAGTCTGCAATCGACGGGCTGGGTGCGCTGAGGGCAAACGCATGAAACTGAAATCCGCCACATTGCGAACTTTCACCCGGGTCCATACCTGGGCCGGGCTGGTGGCCGGATTTGCCCTGTTCGTGGCCTTCTATGCCGGAGCCATCACGATATTCCAGCAACCGCTGCAACACTGGGCGTCGATGCGCAGCGCCGAGGCTGTGACGGCGCCGGCGTCACTGGTCGATGCGCAACACCTGCTGGATGAGGTGTTGCAACAGCATCCGGCCGCACGCAAGCATGTCGGCATGACCTTTCCCGGCGGCGACTACGCAGTGATGTCCGCCTACTGGCTGGACGATCACGGCACCTGGCAGTACGCCACCCTGGACCATCCGCAAGGCAGCCCGACCCGTCCTGGTGCGGCGCTGCCGGAACTGGTCAACGAGCTTCATTACGCGCTGGGCGCACCACCGGTCGGGACGTGGTTGATGGGCCTGATTGCCCTGCTCTACGGGGTGGCACTGGTTTCGGGCGTGGTGATCCATCTGCCCAAGCTGGTCAAGAACCTGTTCGCGCTGCGTCCCGGCCGCAACCTCAAGCAGTTCTGGCAGGACGCGCACAACACGATCGGCGTCATGAGCCTGCCCTTCCACATCATGTTTGCGGTCACCGGTGCCGTACTGTGCCTGCTCGCGGTGCTGATGATGGTGCTTGGCCCGCTGGTTTACGACGGCAGGTTGATGGCCGCTTCCGGGGCGGCCATGAACACCGCGCCGGTCCTCGCCCCTGCCGCCACCGATCAATCCACGTTGCCGCTGGCAACACTTTACCGACAATCGATTGCGGTGGCGCGCGACCATGGTCTGCCCGGGTTTCGCCCCTCCTACCTGAAACTGGCGCATGCCGGCAATGCCAATGCGGTCATCGAAATCACCGGCACCGCACCGCATGGCCTGGGCGCGGGCGCGGTGGCTTTGAATGCCGCCAGCGGCCAGGTACTCGCCACCCAGTTGCCGGGCGCGCGCGACGCCAACCACGCCACGCTGGCCGCGCTGTATGCCCTGCACTTCGGCGATTACGGCAACATCGTGATCGCATGGTTGTACTTTCTGCTGGGGCTGGGCGGTGCGTTCCTGTTCTACTCCGGCAATCTGCTGTGGATCGAATCGCGGCGCAAGCGCCGGCAACCGCAGCAAGGCCGTGCGCAGGTGAACATGGCGCGCGCCACGGTGGGCGTCTGCATCGGTCTGTGCGTGGCCGTGTCGGTCGCCTTCGTGGCGGCGCAGGTACTGCCCGCGACGGGCTGGTCCGATGGACGCGGCGAATACGTGGCCTGCTTTGCCAGTTGGGTGCTGTGCGCGTTGTGGGCGACGTGGCGTGCACCCGCGCGTGCCGCACGCGAGCTGTTGTGGCTGGCGGCCGTCGTCACTGCCTGCGTTCCCGTCGCGCACGGCGTCACTACCGGCTGGTGGCCCTGGACCGCCGCACTGGCGGGACATCCGGATCTGGTCGGGATCGATCTGGGCGCGCTGGCGCTGGCGTTCGGTTTTGCCGCACTGGCGCGCGCCACGACCCGCCGTGCACGCGATGGCGACCGCCACAGCGTCTGGGCCGATGCACCTCGCGAAGCAGTCTGCCAGACGAACCGCCCCGAGTTGCCCTGACCCGATACATCAAGACTTCCCTCCAACCCATTGATTTGATAACCTTGTCACAGATCCGCGCTGAGGGTATTTCGTGTCAGGGCATTACACTGCACACCGCTTGCGCTGGCTGGCACCCTTGTCCGCCATGCTGTTGCTGGCCGCTTGCGCCAGTGCGCCGAAGCACCACAACACTTCTCGGCCGGCCCCCGGCACGCCGATCCATGACACGGTCCGATTGCCCGCACGCATCACCGCCGAAGCCAACAATGTGCTGTTCCATGCCATCAACCTGGTCGGCACCCCGTATCAATGGGGCGGCAACACGCCCAGCGCGGGATTCGATTGCAGTGGTCTGGTTGATTACATCTACACCAAGGTGACCGACGTGCGCTTGCCGCGCACCTCGCACGCCATGGCAAAAGTGGACGCGCCCAAGATTCGCAACGTGCACAAACTGGCCAGCGGTGATCTCCTGTTTTTCCGCACCTCGGGTCACCGCATCAGTCACGTCGCCATCTATGTCGGCAACGGCCGCTTCGTGCACGCGCCCAACAGCGGCGGAACGGTGCGCCTCGATTACATCACCAACCCCTATTGGAGCCGGCATTTCGCCTACGCGCGGCGGGTGCTGGAAGAATAGCCGTCACGCATGCCGGTCGCGCGGCCGTATTCAGTGCGCCGGTGTATCCGGCCCGTGCACGTGGCCGTGCTCGATTTCTTCGGGCGTCGCTTCGCGCACATCCACCAGTTCGACTGCGAACGCAAGCGCCTTGCCGGCCAACGGGTGGTTGGTGTCCACGTCGATGGTCGTCATGCCGACCTTGTGCACGGTGACGGCGCGCTGGCCCCCCTCTTTCAACGTCAATACCGTGGTCATGCCCGGCTTGAGTCGTTTGCCGTTGATGAAGTACTTCTTGGGCACGCGCTGGACGGCATTGGCGCGCCGCTCGCCGTAAGCCTGCTCGGGCGTCAATTCGACGTCGAACGTGTCGCCCGCATCGTGACCGTCGATGGCTTCTTCCAGACCTTCGATGAGCTGCCCGCGCCCCAGCAGCACCTGCAACGGCTCGTGATCGCGCGAGCTTTCGACCGCCTCGCCTTCGCTGGTGAGATCGTAATGCAGGGTAATGACCGTATCTTTTGACGCTTTCATGGGTAACGTGCCACGTGTGCAAAACGCGCATGGTACCGGCGCGATCGGGTTTCGTCATCAACCCTCGTGAGTCGTCGGTTTTGAAAAAATCATGGCTTGTGCGGGCATTTCGCTGTATGGTGGCCTCCGTTTGTCACGCGGCATGTCGAATTTCCCGGCGAGCACGACGGTCAACGGCACTTCGCCCGACCCTGCCCGCGCCACTCGACCCCGTGGACAGACCCGGAACGCATGCCGCCGGCATGCATCCGCCCCATCCCCACTCCGAGCGCGGTTCAAGGGAACGCTCCGAGTCATCGGCCCGATACACGGGCCATCAGGAGTATTCCATGAGCTTCGAATCTCTCGGGCTGGCGCCCGCGTTGTTGCGCGCGCTTTCCGAACAGGGTCATGTCGACCCCACTCCCATCCAGGCTGCCGCCATCCCGCTGGTACTGGAAGGCCACGATCTGCTGGCCAGCGCCCAGACCGGCACCGGTAAAACCGCCGGCTTCGCCCTGCCCGTGCTGGAACGCCTGTTTCCCGCCGGTCAGCGCACGACACGGAAACACGGCAATCGCCCGCGCGCACTGGTACTCACCCCCACGCGGGAACTTGCCGCGCAGGTCAACACCTCGTTCCGTGCGTACGGCAAATACCTGGGCATGCACAGCGCTGTCATTTTCGGCGGCGTCAAGATGGGTGGCCAGTTGCAACAGTTGCGTCGCAATCCCGATGTGCTGGTCGCCACCCCGGGACGTCTGATCGATCACATGGAGCGTCGCTCGGTGGATCTGTCGGGTATTGAAACACTGATACTGGACGAAGCCGACCGCATGCTCGACATGGGGTTTCTGCCGGCGCTGCGGAAAATCCTCGCCGCACTGCCCCGGCAGCGCCAAACCTTGTTGTTCTCGGCAACCTTCGCGCCAGCCATCAAGGCGCTGGCGGCGCAATTCATGCGCACACCGCGCGAGGTGGCCATCACACCGCCCAACACCGTCGTGGCCACGGTCACGCATCGCGTGCATCCGGTGAATGCCGATGCCAAGCGCGACCTGTTGTTGCACCTGCTGGCCGAGGACAGCCGCCGCCAGACGCTGGTCTTCGCCCGCACCAAACATGGTTCGGACAAGTTGTGCCGCTATTTGTCGCAAGCCGGCTTGCGCACGGCCGCCATCCACGGAAACAAGAGCCAGAACCAGCGTACACGGGCGCTGGCCGACTTCAAGAGCGGCAAAGTCAACATTCTGGTCGCCACCGACATTGCGGCACGCGGTCTGGACATCGAGCAACTGCCATTGGTGATCAACCACGACCTGCCCAACGTGGCCGCCGATTACGTGCACCGCATCGGTCGCACCGGACGCGCCGGCGCCACCGGACTGGCCGTGTCTCTGGTGACGCAGGAAGAAGCCGGCTTGTTGCGCGACATCCAGCGTCTGCTCAAGCAGGACATCGTCATCGAGCCCGTGGCCGGTTTCGAACCCGCCCAGCCACTGCGGATGGATGCGCCGAAGCCACGGCAGCGCCCCGGCAAGCGCGGCAAACCCAAATCGCATCAGCGTCGGCCATCAGCAAAAAAATCGCGGGATGACGGCAAAATGCACACGCAACCGGCCAAAAGGCGGCGTCGCGGATCGCGCCGGCCGCAACGCTCGTCGTGACAAGACCACGCAATGGTAAAATGCCGTTCCATCAGGCGCCGAATCATCGGACGCTGACCGAGGCTTCCCCATGACACCCCCTTCTTCCGATTCAAGTGCGGCCACACCGGACTTCGCTGCGCTTGCGCTCGCCCCTGCCGTGAAGCGCGTGCTGGCCGATGTCGGCTATGAAACGCCATCGCCGATCCAGGCTGCCGCCATCCCGCCGCTGCTGGATGGCCGCGACGTACTGGGCCAGGCACAGACCGGCACCGGCAAGACGGCCGCGTTTGCGCTGCCGGTCCTGTCGATGATCGACGCGGCACCAGGCAAACCGCAGGCGCTGGTATTGGCGCCCACGCGCGAATTGGCCATCCAGGTGGCCGAAGCATTCGGTACCTATGCCGCGCATATCGACGGCTTCCGCGTGCTGCCGATTTACGGCGGCACCGGTTACGGTCCGCAATTGCACGGTCTGCGGCGCGGCGTACACGTGGTGGTGGGCACACCGGGCCGCGTCATCGACCATCTGCGCAAGGGCACGCTGGATTTGTCCGCGCTGCGCTTCGTGGTGCTCGACGAAGCCGACGAAATGTTGCGCATGGGTTTTGCCGAAGCCGTGGAAACCATTCTCGCCGAAGCACCCGAAAAGCGTCAGACGGCGCTGTTTTCGGCCACCATGCCCAAGCCCATCCGGCGCATTGCGCAACAACATCTGCGCAACCCGGTGGAAGTGTCGATTGCCGCCAAAACCACAACCGCCGCACGTATCCGGCAACGCTACTGGCGCGTCAGCGGCTTGCACAAACTGGATGCGTTGACGCGCATTCTGGAAGCCGAACCTTTCGATGCCATGCTCGTGTTCGCACGCACCAAGCAGTCCACCGAAACGCTGGCGCAAAAACTTCAGGCGCGCGGTTTTACCGCTGCCGCCATTCATGGCGATGTCGCCCAGCAACAACGCGAACGCCTGATTCGGCAACTGCGTGACGGCCAGCTCGACATCCTTGTCGCCACCGACGTCGCTGCGCGCGGGCTGGATGTGGAACGCATCAGTCACGTGCTCAACTACGACATTCCCTACGACACCGAATCGTACGTGCACCGCATCGGCCGTACCGGACGCGCGGGACGCGAGGGCCAGGCAATCCTTTTCGTCACGCCGCGCGAACGCGGCATGCTGCGTGCCATCGAACGCGCCACGCGCCAGCCCATCGAAGGCATGCAACTGCCCACGGTAAGCGTCGTCAACGACCGTCGCATCGAACGTTTCATGCAGCGCATCGAGCAGACATTGGAAGCCGGTGACGACTTGACGCCGTTCCGCCAGCTCATCGAACGTTTCGAGAACGAACACGACATTCCCGCCATCGAAATCGCCGCGGCATTGGCGCGCATGGCGCATGGCGACAAGCCTCTGCTGCTGTCCGCCTCCGATCCCAAGCCGGAACCACGCGAGCACGCCGGATTCGAGCGCCGGAACGATACGCCGCGCGAGCGCAAACGGCACCGGGACAAGCAACGCCCGCCGCGCCCGGAACGCCCGCATCAAGGTGAAGCCGGCAAGGACACCTATCGCCTCGACGTCGGCCACGCGCACCGCGTCAAACCGGGCAACATCATCGGTGCCATCGCCAACGAAGCGGGTATCGACAGCCAATACATCGGCCGCCTCAGCATCCGCGATGATTACAGCCTCATCGACCTGCCCGAAGGCATGCCGCCGGAACTGCTGCAGCACCTCAAGAAGGTACGTGTCGGCGGTCGCCCGCTGCGCATGCGATTGAATGACGGCACGACAGGATCGCCTGCCAAACCGGCATCAGCACGGAAGTCGAAGAAACCATCATTCAAACGCCACAAGAAAAGCGGCCACAAACCACCGCGGCGGCATTGAGTCAGCCGGCCGGGTCGACCGGAGGCAGTGCGCGGCGACGCGGCGGCGACACGCTCACCGATACACCCAGTGGCGGGACAGCAGAAAACTCACGACCGCAAGACACCCCTCGACCACCGGTTTGGCCAGCCACGCGACCTGCAAACTCAAATGATCGGCCACCAAGGCAACCAGCAGCGAGCTGGCGCCCGTCATGACCACCCACATCACGGCGTAGCGCGCGAATCGGCGCAAGCCCAATCGTGGTGCCCGCGTATCCCGGAACGTGAACCATCCATTGGCGCAAAACCCGAGCAGCGCACCCACGGCGCGACTGGCCACATTGGCCGGAACGGTCGCCACGCCTGATGCCGTGAGCAACACGAATACCGCCCAGTCGACGATCACCAGGCAACCGCCGACGACGATGAAGCTCACACCCTGGCGCATCAAAGTCATGAACCGGTCACTTCCGCCCCGAATGCCGCAACGGGACCGAAGCGGGCACTCGCCCACCGCGGCGTGTTTCGTTGCGAGCACAAACCATGCTTCGACGCGACCTCGACGGCACCACGCAATCGCCGTACATCAACCCCCTTCGGAGTGATGGTCTTGCGGCTGTGCACGGTTTTGACAGCATGCCGCAGATGGAGCGCCGTCTTGTCCTTCCACGTTGTCAGCACATCAGCTCCACTGTCATCGAACAAGCCTCCTTCGGGTATCGGCACCGCATGCCTTGTCAAAACGCACCGCCAGTGTCGAATCGTACCAACTGGCCATGCACCCCTGCCCGCCATCAGGATCGCGAATGACTGGCGCCATCACCAATGACCCGCCTCGACCCTGTGCGGGCGGTGCACGAAGACACGATTTTCCCCGCGAGCTGTGCAACGATAACCACCTCGTCATCCGAAGGATTCGCCATGATCCACCTTCCCGAACTGGTCATCCTGCTGACCGTGGTGCTGTTGTTCGCCACGATTTTCCTGACCGGGCGCGCCCGCGCCAAACACGGCATCAAAGCGCCGGCCACGACCGGTCATCCCGTTTTCGAGCGCGCCTATCGCATCCAGATGAACACGCTGGAGCAGACAGTGATGTTCCTGCCCACGCTGTGGCTGGCGGCACGCTTCGGCAACCCGACCTGGGCCGGTATTCTGGGGCTGGTGTGGTTGCTCGGGCGGGCGTGGTACATCGTGGCCTACCGCCGCGATGCAGCCAAGCGTGGCGCCCCGTTCGTCATCGGCATGTTGGCGTGGGGCTTGCTGTTCATTCTCGCCGCCTACGGCGTGATTCGCTTGTTGCTGCTGCAGCCCTGAACAACGACAGCGGCAAAAAGCCGCAGTTCATGTCGCCACACTAAGCTGGGCGTGAACCCAACGTGTGGGAGCGACATCATGAAAGAACACTGGGATTTCCTGAAGGAAAACGACTCGTCCTTCGGCCTGTTCTATCCGTTGCACTACATCGTCGCATCGTTCGAAACCATCGAGCGCGCGGAAAAGGTGCGCGAGCAGGCTCTGGCCGGCGACTTCGCCCACGACGATGTCGCCGCCGTGCCGGGATCATTCGTCATCAAGCACCTGGAATCGGAAGGCAACGACTGGTTCGAGCGTTTGCGCACCGGCATTGCCCGTGTCATCGGCACCGAGGCCGGGTTCCTGGACGACGACGTGAAACTGGCGCGACGCGGCGGCGCATTCGTTTTCATCTACGCGCCCGACAGCGAAAGCGCGCAACAGGCGCGAAAGTTGTTGCAACGTTTGCATCCGATTTTTGCGCGACGCTACAACCGTGCCGGCATCGAAAGCATCCACTATCCACCGCAAGCGGTGCTGTGATGCTCATTTGCGCGGCGGGCGCGCCTGTTCCATGGCCAGCAATTGCGAACGAATGCTCGAACCGACATAGGCATGCGAGCCCACGGACACCAGCCCCGCGTTGGCGAAATGCCGTCGGTACCAGGCCGGCGTGCGCGCCACGTAATCCACGTCGTCGCCAAACGTGTCGTCGTGATCGGTATAGACCTCGATGAACGCCAGCCCTTCCAGTTGTTCGTCCAACCCGGACAGACCGCGCCGCACCTCCGCCGCCTTGAGGTAATGCAGCACGTTGGTACAGATCATCAGATCGAACGGCACATCGAAACGCAGATACTCCAGATCGCCGAATCGTGCCATCCCGATGTTGCGGCTGCGCCCGTAACGCGACACCACGTATTCGCTGGCATCCAGGCCACGATATGCCACCTTGGGCCGCAGCTTGCGGATGGGCGCGCGCCAGTTGGCCTCGCCGCAACCGATGTCGAGCACGTTGCGGATCGGACGGCCCAGGTAGTACTCGGCCATGGCCACCGCCATCGCCGCCTTGCGCCGCACCTCGGCGGGCGAGTCGACGGCATGCTCCGGGTCGCGGTACCACTTGTCGAAATACGCTCGGTCGTAGTTTTTTTGCATGCGCCAAGGATAGTGGCAAACTCGGGTGTCCCACATTTCCGGAATCGTCCCATGCCACGCATCCACTGCCTGCCCCTGCTCGTCGCCGCACTGCTCGCCTCCACGTCCGCCATGGCGGGGAACGACACGGATCACGCCACGCCATCAACACACGACATCCTTGCCGCCTCGCAAGCCTCGGAATGGCGCACGCTGGATCCGGACAACACGCTGTACATGGAGCTGGCCAACCATCATCGCGTGGTGATCGAGCTGGCACCGGCATGGGCACCGAAGCATGTGGCCAACATCAAGACGATGGTGAACGAGCACTATTTCGACCATACCAGCGTGTACCGCGTGCAGGACAACTTCGTGGCGCAGTGGGGCGACCCGGACGGCGACAATCCGGAAAAGGCCAAATCCATGGGCAGCGCCAAAACCACGCTGCCACCGGAGTTCACGCGATCATTCGACGACTCGCTGAACGTCACTCTGCTCCCTGATGGCGATGTGTACGCGCCACGCGTGGGCTTTTCCCGCGGTTTGCCCATGGCCTGGAACCCGAAAACGCACAAGGCCTGGCTGGTGCAATGCTATGGCATGGTCGGGGTGGCCCGCGATGTGGACCCGAACAGTGGCAGCGGCAACACCTTGTACGTGCCCATTGGCCAGGCGCCGCGCCAGATCGACCATCAACTGGCCGTCGTCGGGCGCGTGGTACAAGGCATGCAATGGCTTTCGGCATTGCCGCGCGGGCCCGAACCGATGGGCGTATACAAGGATGCCGACAAGCGCACGCCGATATTGTCCGTGCGCCTGGCCTCGCACGTTCCCGCGGCCGAACGCACCCCTCTCGAAGTACTGCGCACCAACAGCAAGAGTTTTCGGAAACTGGTCGAAGCCAAGCGCAATCGGCACGATGCCTTCTATACCCAGCCTGTCGGACACATCGGCATCTGCAACGTGCCGTTGCCGGTGCGCGAGGTAGACTGAAACCCATCCTGCCCTGGCGCAGGGTGGACCTTGGCACGCGGGCTCTGTTCCGACGGACAAGACCCATGCCTGCACACGCGTTTCGGAGACCCGCATGAGCAAGATGACGACGCGACTGATCTGCGCCACCGGCGCGCTGATCATGACGTGCGCCCTGTTCGCATTGCCGGAACCATCCCGCGCGACGCCATCCAAAGCGCCGGAATTCGTCGGCATCAGTCACTGGATCAACTCGCCGCCTCTGAGCATGAAGAAGCTGCGCGGCAAGGTCGTCCTGATCGACTTCTGGGCCTATTCGTGCATCAACTGCCTGCGCACGTTTCCGCACCTCAATGCCTGGTACGAGGCCTACAAGGACAAGGGGCTGGTGATCGTCGGCGTGCATTCCCCCGAGTTCGATTTCGGGAAGAACCTTGCCAACGTCAAGCACGCGGTCAAGCAATTCCACATCCGGTACCCGGTCGCCATGGACAGCGACATGGCGACATGGCGCGCCTGGAACAACCAGTATTGGCCGGCCGAATATCTCGTCGACAAGCAAGGTCGGGTGGTGTTGCACCATTTCGGCGAAGGGCATTATCTGGAGATGGAAAACGCCATCCGCGAGCAGCTGGGCATGTCGCCAAAAACCGCTGCGACCGGGACGGCGAAAAGCACCGACTTCGCTGCCATCGGCTCACCGGAGATGTATTTCGGTCTGGCGCGTGAACGCAACATGGCCAATACGCATCGACCCTCATCAAGCGCCTACCACTACCGCGCGCCGGACACATTGCCGCTCAACCAGTACGCGCTCGACGGGCGTTGGCGCATGACGGCCCAATACGCCGAACTGGCGGCAGGCCCGGGGGAAATCCGCCTGCATTTCAAGGCCGGGAAGCTGCATATGGTCGCTTCGAGCGATCAGCCCGTCAGCCTCGAAATCACCGTCGACGGCAAGAAGCAGCCGCCGGTGACGGTGCACGAAAGCCGCCTTTACACGTTGTTCGACAGTGACGATTATCGCGACCACGTCGTCACCATCAAAATCCCGCATGCCGGACTGCGGGCGTTCACGTTCACATTCGGGTGATGTTGATGCGCATCAAGCAACTGACAGCCTTGGTTCTCCTCGCGGCGGCATTGCTGCTGGCCGCCTGCTCCCCGGCGCCGATCTACAAACCGACGCCGGACACGGTGCGCGCCCTGCCGCTCGACGTGGCGCAAACACCGGAGCGTTTCACTCACGCACCCGTCATCTGGGGCGGCCGCATCGTCAAGGTCACCAACCTTGCCGACCGCACCGAAGTCGAATTGCTGGCCTATCCGCTGGACCGGTCGCAACGCCCGCAACCGGACAACCCGGCCGCCGGACGTTTCATCGCGGTGGTGCCGGGTTATCTGGAACCACTGAACTACCCGCCCGGTCGGCCGATGACCATCAGCGGGCGCATCAAGGGTACGCGCGCGAGCAAGGTGGGGGATGCCGATTACGTGTTCCCGCTGGTCAGTGTCGACGACTATCACCTGTGGACCGCCGAGGAACTGCGCAGCCCCTGGTCGAACGTGCACTTCGGTGTAGGCGTCGGAGTGGGATTGTAAGCACACCGCAACAGGCTCGCGCAGTCACAGCCCCGGCACGACCGGCCACACGAAAGCCGGTGCCTCAGTCCGTCACATCCGGCTCGAAGAAGCTCCAGCGCACGTCCGCGAACGCCGCTTTCAGATCACGCTCGACCGCGTTGATCGCCTCCACCATGGCCAGGGCCGACGGCATGGGCGCCATTTTCGCCTTCACCGACACCATCACGTCCGGTCCCATCTGCAGCGTGATCAGATGCAGCACCTCGTCGATTTCGTCGCGGCTGTCGAAGAACGCCAGCAACTCGGCACGACGTCGTGGCTCGACACCCTCGCCGATCAACAGCGATTTCACCTCGATCGCCAACGCCACGGCCATCACCACCAGCAGCACACCGATGGCGACACTGCCGAGTGCATCGAACAGCGGATTTCCGGTGGCCATCGTTGCCGCAACCGCGGCCAATGCCAGCAACAAACCGAGCAACGCCGCCGTATCCTCGCCGAAGATCACCAGCAACTGTGCCGCGCGCGTTTCGTGAAACCATCGCCACAGACTGCGCCCGCCACGAACCTTGTTGACTTCGACCAGACAACCCCACAAGGAAAAACCCTCGGCGATCATGCCGAAAAGCAACACGCCGACGGCCACCCACGGATAGGACAAGGCCTCCGGATGCTGCAGTTTGTGCCAACCGTCATAAATCGAAAACATGCCACCGACGCTGAACAACAGCATTGCCACCAGGAACGACCAGAAATACATGGCACGGCCCCAGCCCAGCGGATACGCATCCGACGCCGGGCGTTTGGCCTGGCGCATGCCCAGCAGCAGCAGGCACTGATTGGCACAATCGGCCAATGAATGCACCGCTTCGGCCAACATGGATCCCGAGCCGGTGATGAGTGCCGCCGCGCCCTTGGCCAGAAAAATGGCGAAATTCGCACTCAATGCAAAAATCACGGCCTTCAATGAATTGGCGTGGCCGGACATGGGCGTTCCCGCTCGGAAAACCCAGAGTCTAACCTGCTTTATTCATCAGCGTTCGCAGCGAGCCGGACCAAGGCATGTCCTGTACGGGTTTCGCGACAAAGGGGCGCGCAGGCGTAGTTGCGCTACGTCGAGCACCCCGACCGAGCGAAAACTGTGCAGGGCGTGTCATTGGGCCGGCGCAGTAGAAGGTTGGTGAATAAAGCAGGTTAACGGTTCCGGCGCCGCATGCGCATTGACGACCGGTTCATTCGGCATGACACAGTTTGAACGCGCCTGGTGTCGTGGCTGGATCGCCTGCCGTGGGCGCGCCACAATGCAGATGTGATGCCGACGATCCATGAACACCCTGCGTTTCCCGAACCCGTTGCGGGCAATACCCTGCCCGCGCGCAGCGCGTTGCGATTTGCCGCGCACGCCGAACCGGCTCACGATGCCGGTGAAGACGTGGAACTGCGCGACGGCAGGAAACTGCGGCTGCGATCCATCGTACCGGAAGACATCGAGGCCATCCGGCGCTGCTTCACGCGCCTGTCCGCCGACGAAATCCGCATGCGTTTTCTGTACCACATGCGTGAATTGCCCCTGCCCATGGCGCGGCAGCTGTGCCATGTCGATCCGGAAGTCGAGGTCGCGAACGTTCTCGTCGACACCACCGTGCACC
Source organism: uncultured Rhodanobacteraceae bacterium (assembly GCA_964608595.1). Taxonomy (GTDB): domain Bacteria; phylum Pseudomonadota; class Gammaproteobacteria; order Xanthomonadales; family Rhodanobacteraceae; genus Oleiagrimonas. The sequence goes on along the minus strand of CAZSOU010000002.1, from coordinate 27,415 downwards.
CCGAGGAAATCCGCGGCGTCGGCCGTATCTACATCGACCGTACCACCAATCAGGCCGAATTTGCCGTGCTGGTGGAAAAGGCCTGGACCGGCTACGGGCTCGGCGCGTTGCTGATGCAACGTCTGGTCGATGAAGCGCGTCGCCGCAAATTGGCCCGCTTGTGGGGTCACGTTTTGATCGAAAATCGCCCCATGCTGGATTTGTGCCGCCGACTGGGTTTCAAGCGCCAGGGTTTGTCGGGCGAGCCCGGCACGGCGCAAATCGCCCTCGATCTGGACTGACGCCCGTTGTGAAAACCGGTTCCACCGCCCGCGCCTGCTAAAATGTCCGGTTCCTTCATTGCACTGGCCGCAAGCGCCGCCGGTGCCGTCGTGTATTGGTCGCGCGCATGTCCCTGCTCAACACGCTTTTACCCACGTCCCCCAAACAGCGCCGTTTCTGGATCACGCCGGACGGCTCGGCTTCGTCACTGGCGGTGGCCGAGGCGGCACGCCGGCACGACGGCTTGCTGGTGGCGGTCACGCGCGACAGCCTGCGCGCACGGCAACTGGAAGACGAGTTGGGCGTGTTTGCCGACGAATCGCCGGTGCTGCATTTTCCCGATTGGGAAACCTTGCCATACGATCTGTTCAGTCCACACCCGCAAATCATCTCGCAACGCATCGCCACGCTGTACCAGCTGCCCTCGACGGAGCGCGGCATTCTGATCGTGCCCGCGCCGATGCTGATGCAGCGTCTGGCGCCGCGCCGCTATATCACCGGGTCCGGTCTCGCGGTGCGCCACGGACAGACACTGGAACTGGACGCCGAACAACGGCGCCTCGAAGCCGCCGGTTACCGACATGTGCCGCAAGCGGTCGAACCGGGCGATTTCGCCGTGCGCGGCGCGCTCATCGACATTTTTCCGATGGGCAGCGACACGCCGTATCGCATCGAACTGTTCGACGACGAAGTCGACTCGATCCGCAGCTTCGACCCCGAGACGCAACGCTCGCGAGACAAGGTCGAAGCGGTCGAATTGCTGCCGGCGCGCGAATTTCCGCTGACCGATGACGCCACGCGCGCATTCCGCCATCGCCTGCGCGAGCGCTTTCCCATCGACGTGCGCCGCTGCCCGATCTATCAGGACATGAAACAAGGCGTCACGCCGGGCGGCATCGAATATTACCTGCCGTTGTTTTTCGAGGCGACCGAAACCCTGTTCGACTACCTTGCCGACAGCGCCCTGTTCGTGCTGGACGAGAACGCCCTGGATGCGGCCGAGCAATCCTGGCAACAAACGGCATCGCGATACGATCAACGCGCGCACGACATCGAGCGCCCCATTCTGCCGCCGGACGAGCTTTACCTTGCGCCGGACAAACTGCGCGAAAAACTCAATACCTGGCGGCGCGCCGAATTCGTGACCGACGACCACCCGCACGCGATCGCGCTCGGCACCTCGCCCGTCCCCGATGTGGCCTTGCCGCAACGCGCGGAAGCAGCGGCGTCGAAGCTGGAAAACTTTCTTGCCGAACACTCCGGTCATACATTGATCGCCACCGACTCGCCCGGTCGACGCGAAGCCATCGCCGACCTTCTGGCCTCGCACGGCCTGCGCCCGACGCCGGTGGACAGTTGGCGTGCCTTTCTCGACGGCCAATTCCCGGAGACGTCGCATGCGCTGACCGTGGCACCGCTGGCACGCGGTTTCGTGTTGGAGAAATCCGACCTGGCCGTGATCACCGAACAGGAGCTGCTGGGCGAGCGGGTTTCACGCACGCGTCGCGGCAAAAAGGCCGGCCAGGCCGCACGCGACCCCGAAACGATCATCCGCGATCTCACCGAGCTGAGCGAAGGCGCACCGATTGTCCACATCGACCACGGCGTGGGCCGCTACCGTGGTCTGGAAACGCTGGACATCGGCGATGCGCCCGGCGAATACCTGGTCATCGAATACGCCAAGGGCGACAAGCTGTACGTACCCGTGGCGCAACTGGATCTGGTCAGCCGCTACACCGGCACCTCGCCCGAACACGCGCCGCTGCATTCGATGGGCGGCGACGCCTGGGAAAAAGCGCGTCGCAAGGCCGCCGAAAAGGTCCACGACGTCGCTGCCGAACTGCTCGCCATCCACGCTCAACGTGAAGCACGCAAGGGCATGGCGACGGCCATCGACCGCGCCATGTGCCACCAGTTCGCGGCCGGTTTCCCGTTCGAGGAAACGCCCGACCAGCAACAGGCCATCGAGGCCGTGCTGACCGATCTGGAAGCGCCGCAATCCATGGATCGCGTGGTCTGCGGCGACGTCGGTTTCGGCAAGACCGAAGTTGCGCTGCGCGCCGCCTTCGCCGTTGCCAGCGCCGGTCGCCAGGTGTGCGTGCTGGTGCCGACCACGCTGCTCGCCCAACAGCACTACACCAATTTTGCCGATCGCTTCGCCGACTGGCCACTGTCGGTGGAGGTGCTGTCGCGCTTCCAGTCACGCAAAGACACGACCGCGGCGCTCAAGAAACTTGCCGAAGGCAGGATCGACGTCGTCATCGGTACCCACAAGCTGCTCGGCGACGAGGTCAAGTTCAGGGATCTCGGTCTGGTGATCGTGGACGAGGAACAACGTTTCGGCGTGCGGCAGAAAGAAAAACTGAAGAAGCTGCGCGCCGAAGTGGATCTGCTGACGCTTACCGCCACGCCGATCCCGCGCACGCTCAACATGGCGATGAGCGGCTTGCGCGATCTTTCCATCATCGCCACCGCGCCCGAACATCGCATGGCGGTGAAGACCACCATCGCGCAACCGCAACCGGCGTTGCTGCGCGAAGCACTGCAGCGCGAACTGGCGCGTGGCGGTCAAGTGTATTTTCTGCACAACAAGGTGGAAACCATCGAGCACACCGCACTGGAACTGGCCGAGCTGATGCCGGATGCGCGTATCCGCATCGCCCACGGCCAGATGCCCGAGCGCGAACTGGAACAGGTGATGCTGGATTTCCATCGTCAGCGTTTCAATGTGCTGGTGTGCACCACCATCATCGAATCGGGCATCGACATTCCATCGGCCAACACCATCATCATCGACCGCGCCGACCGCTTCGGTCTGGCCCAATTGCACCAGTTGCGCGGCCGCGTCGGTCGTTCGCACCATCGTGCCTACGCCTATCTTCTGGTCCCCGATCGCCGCGCCATGACATCCGATGCGCGCAAGCGTCTGGAAGCGCTGGCGTCGCTGGAGGAACTGGGCGCAGGCTTCACCCTGGCCACGCATGACCTGGAAATTCGCGGCGCGGGCGAACTGCTGGGCGAAGAACAGTCCGGTCAGATCCAGCAAATCGGTTTCGGCCTCTACAACGAATTGCTGGAACGTGCCGTCAACGCGCTCAAGAGTGGCAAGGTGCCCGACTTCGACCTCACCTCCGACCACGAGACCGAAGTCGTCCTGCATGCCCCGGCCCTGATCCCCGAGGATTACCTGCCCGACGTGCATACGCGTCTGACGCTTTACAAACGCATTGCCAGCGCACGCGATGCCGAGGCGTTGCGCGACTTGAAGGTGGAAATGATCGACCGCTTCGGTCTGCTTCCCGATCCCGTGAAGCAACTGTTCGCCATCACCGAGCTGAAACTCGCCGCCACCCCGATGGGCATCCGCAAGATCGAATTCGGTCCGACCGGCGGACGCATCCTGTTTCGAGACAAGCCCGATATCAATCCCGCCGCATTGATCACGTTGATCCAGACGCAACCGCGCGTGTACAAGCTGGACGGTCAGGAAAAACTGCGCATCAACGGTGAGTTCGACGAACCCGCCGAGCGCCTGGAAGCCGCACGCGGCCTGTTGCACACGCTGACCGCAGCGTAGCAGCGCACCTCATGCGCGACCGCGCCGTACGGGGCCGCTCGAAATCTCGGAAAATGTGCCATTCGGGCCAATCGGCAGGTTGCCGGCGCGCTCCGGTCCCGGGAGACCCGGCCGCCTTATTGCCGGCCGCGCTTCAACGCCGAAGCGATCTCCGCCACATGCCTGCCCTGGGTACGCGCGATGGCCAACTCGTTTTCGCTGGGCCCGCCCTCACGCCCGGCGATGGTGCTGGCGCCGTAGGGGCTGCCACCGGTGATTTCGTCCACCGTCATCTGCCGCTGTTCGCTGTAAGGCACGCCAACCACGACCATGCCCAGATGAAACAGCGACGTGTGAAAACTGGTGATGGTGGTTTCCTGCCCGCCGTGCTGCGTGTTGCTGGAGGTGAACACGCTGCCGACCTTGCCTTCAAACGCACCCTTGGCCCAGAACGGCCCCAACTGATCGATGAAGTTGCGCATCTGACCACACATGTTGCCGTAGCGCGTCGGCGTGCCGAAGATGATCGCGTCCGGTTCGGTGAGTTGTTCCGGCCTCGCCACCGGAATGTGTTCAAACACCTTGCGCGCGTCCCCGGCGCCCGATTTTTCCAATACGTCGTCGGGCACCAGCTCGGGCACCTGCAACAACGTCACTTCCGTGTCGGCGCAACGGCGCACGCCTTCAGCCACTGCCTCGGCCATGGTGTGAATGTGGCCGTACATGGAATAGAAAACGATCTGGACATGGGTTGTCATCACGCACTCCGCTGCGGGTCGGGAATTTTGATGATAGACCGATTGGGCGCCACCGCGAAGGTGTCGCGGCACGGACATTGCGTTTCCTGAACGAAACAGCGCGATACCGACAATGGTCTCACCGGACCCTGTGACGGCCGCGCAGGAGGTGCGCTCCCGGCGGCAAGGCCATTACAACCAGCGCTTGCGACGAAAATACGCGAGCATGCCGATCGCCACCAACGCCATCACGCCCAGCGCGTAGAAATAACCGAAACGCCAATGCAGCTCGGGCATGTTCCACGGGCTGGCGGTGTCGAAATTCATCCCGTACAAGCCGACCAGAAACGACAGCGGCAGAAAAATCGTGGCGATGATCGTGAGCGCCTTCATGATGTCGTTCATGCGCTGGCTGACCGCCGACAAATACGTGTCGAGCAGACTGGACGCCATCTCGCGATAGGTCTCGACGAAGTCGATGGTGATCACGCAATGGTCGTAACAGTCACGCATGTACAGACGCGTGGTCTCGGTGAGGAACGGCGTGTCGTCGCGCATGAGTCCGGCAATCACCTCGCGTTGCGGCCACCACGCTCGACGCATCAGCACCAGTTCGCGCTTGGCATAGTGGATCTTGTTGCGCGCGTCGCGATCCGGCTCGTCGAGGATTTCATCCTCCAGCACTTCCAGCTCGTCGCCGAGCGCTTCCAGCAACGGAAAGCCGCTGTCGACGATCACGTCCATCAACGCATACAAAAGGTAATCCGCACCGCGCGCGCGAATCCTGCCCTGCCCCTTGATGCGCTGACGGACGGGGTCGAACAATTCCTCCAGCCCTTCGTTGATGCTGATGAGGTAGTTGGAGCCCAGAAAAAAACTCACCGGATCGGCACTGAAACCGTTGTCGGCATCGCGATGCACGTGATTGAGCACCACGAATTGCTGGGCATCGTAGGCTTCGCACTTGGCGCGACCCTCGTGATTGAAAACATCTTCCAGCGCCAACGGGTGCAGGTCGAAATGGCGCCCGAGCGCCTGCAACTGTTCGGACGTCGGCGTGCCCTGCAGATGTATCCAGGTGACACCGTCCGCATCGGCGGAAGGCGGCCGGCAGTCGGCCACATCCATCGCGGATTGCTCGTCGACCTCACGTCCCTTTGCGTAACGCAACTGCGACACGGTCGCCGGCTCCACATCGACCGCCGCGACATCCGCCGGCACCTCCAGCGCACCGGGAGGCGCACCGGGGCGATAGTTGCGAATCCGGATACCATGCCGGCGCAAACCGGACATACGCGTCACGATCTTGGGTTTCATGGCCGAAAAGTAGCATATCGGCGCAGCCAGACTCCGATCGAAAGTGAATATGGACGCCATTGCAACTCACCAGAGGCGAGTCTCATGTGCGATGACGGTTTCGTCGGGCTGCACGGCGGTCGCGCATGAGGACGCGCTCCTGCGCTTGTCCGGAGCGACGTTGCCATGTCAACGACACCACGAACACCAGCAACCCGGCCACGGAAAGCAGCGCACCCACGCGACCTAGCGAGGTCCAGCCCATGCCCGATGCGATGGCGACACCGCCCAGCCACGCGCCCAGTGCATTGGCGAAATTGAAAGCCGAATGATTGAGCGCCGCGGCAAGCGTCTGTGCATCGCCGGCCACATCCATCAAACGGATCTGCATCGCCGGACCCAGCGCCACAATGCCCCCCAGCAGGAACACCCCCAGCAAGGCCGTCGGCACGTATTGCACCAGCACGCCGAAAACCGCCAGCAGGAGGACGGCGTAAACCAGAATGCCGCCGATGGTTTTCATCAACGCGTGATCGGCCAGACGCGCGCCGATCAAATTGGCGAACACGCACCCCAGACCGAACAGCGCCAACACCCACGGAATCTGTTCCGTGCTCATGCCGCTGACGTTCACCAGCGTCGGTTTGATGTAACTGAAAACGCAGAACATGCCTCCGAAACCGATGCCGGCAGTGCCCAGCGTCAACCAGATCTGCGGACGCGCCAGCGCCCCCAGTTCACGCAAGGGTCCGGCGCCGGCAATGGCCGGAAACCATGGCACGCAAAAACGAATCAGCATGACGGCCACCAACGCACATGCGCCGACAAACATGAATGCCGCGCGCCAGGAAAGCTGCTGTCCCAGCCATGTGGCAAACGGCGCACCGATCAGAATGGCGATACTCAAGCCAAGCATGACGAAACCCACCGCCTGCCCGCGCCGCCCCGGCGGCGCCAGCGTGGCCGCCACCAACGAAGCCACGCCGAAATAGGTACCGTGCGGAAAACCGGAAACAAACCGCGCCACAGCAATGGCCCAGTAACCGGGCATCGCCGCGGTAGCGAAGTTGGTCAGCGCATACAAGGCGGCCAGCCCGATCAGCAGCGTCCGCCGCGGCCAGCCGGCCGCCAGCACCGCGAGAGTCGGCGCGCCGACGGTGACACCCAATGCATAGGCGCTGATGAGGTCGCCGGCATCGGGAATGCTCACACCGATATCACGCGCCATGTCCGGCAACAAACCCATGGTCACGAACTCGCCCGTGCCGATGGCAAAGCCGCCCATGCCCAATGCAATCATGGCCACAACGGCGCGGCCACTATAAGACGATTCATGCGGGTTTGGTTCCACGTCAGCACCTTGCCAAAAAATCTCCATCCCATTGTAGAAGCGCATCTTCTGCGCGACCGCGAGGAACAGCCCCCGGCCACGAAGCTGTCATGCCCGAAATACCTGCCACGCACGGGCGACTCGTTCAGGATGTGCCGCCAAAGCCTCTGATACATTGCCCGCATGGCCTCGTCATCCGCCACCTGCGGTTCCGTGGAATGCTCGCAGCCTTCCGCTGGCGAAGCGGTATTGCATTTTTCCGGTGACTGGACATTGGCGCATTTCGCCGCCCTGGAAGCGCAATTGGATGCATTGAAGCCACACCTGTCCGATTCGCTGGACGTCGATTTCGACCGCATCGGCCGCATCGATACCGCCGGCGCGGGATTGATCGCATTGGCGCTGGGTCCGTCCAGCCTGCACCAACTGGCCGAGCGCGACCGCACATTGCCCCGCGAGTTGCGTGCCTTGCTGGATACCGTCAGCGATGCCGTCACGGACATTTACGCGCGCCCGCCGCGCAAGCGCCCTAACATCGGCTTTGTCGACATGCTGGAACGCATCGGCGTTGGCGCCGTGCGCGGCTGGCATGGTTTTCTGCGTCTGTGCGGCTTCATCGGTCTGACCCTTGAAACCGGTGTACGCATGCTGATTCGCCCGCGTCGCTGGCGCATCACGGCACTGGTCAACCACATGGAACAAACGGGGCTCGATGCGGTGCCCATCGTCGTGCTGCTGGCATTTCTGGTCGGCGCGGTCATTGCGTTTCTCGGTGCCAGCGCGCTGGGGCAGGCCGGCGCGGCGATATTCACGGTGGACCTCATCGCCACCATCTTTTTGCGCGAGCTGGCCGTGATGTTGACGGCCATTCTGCTCGCCGGACGCACAGCCAGCGCATTCACTGCCCAAATCGGCTCGATGAAAGTCGGTGAAGAAATCGACGCCATGCGCGCCATGGGCCTGGACCCGGTCGAGCACCTGGTGCTTCCGCGCGTCACGGCCATGATGATCGTGATGCCGTTGCTGACATTTCTGGCCATGATGGCCGGTCTGTTGGGGGGCGCGCTGGTGTGCTGGTTCGCTCTGCACATCTCGCCGACACTGTTCCTCACGGTATTGCGTGCCGACACGCCCATGACCTTTTTGTGGCTGGGGCTGGGCAAGGCGCCTTTCTTCGGTTTTCTGATCGCGATGATCGGTTGCCTGGAAGGTTTCAGCGTCCATGGCAGCACGCGTTCGGTGGGCGAGCACACCACGTCCAGCGTGGTGCAATCGATTTTCCTGCTGATCGCGATGGACGCACTGGTGGCGCTGTTTTTCACGGAGATGGGCTGGTGACGGCGCCGTCGAACGAGCCCGGGCATGACGACGACGTCGTGATTCGCGTACGTGACTTGTGCAACCGCTTCGGCGCCAACGTGGTGCACGAAGACCTGGATCTGGATCTTCATCGCGGCGAAATCCTCGCCGTGGTCGGTGGTTCCGGCGTGGGCAAATCCGTGCTGTTGCGCACCATGCTCGGTCTGCGCCGACCCGATGCGGGCGAGGTGCGGGTATTCGGCCGCAACATGCAGCAACTGTCCGATCACGAACGCGTCGCCATCGAACGTCGCTTCGGCGTGCTGTTCCAGAACGGCGCCCTGTTCACGTCGCTCAACATCAGCGACAACATCTGCGTGCCCCTGCTGGAGCACACCGGCCTCCGTCGCGATGACGCCAAACGCGTGGCCGCACTCAAGGTCGCCCTGGTCGGCCTGCCCCTGGATGTGGGCCAGTACTATCCGTCACAACTGTCGGGCGGGATGCGCAAACGCGCCGCCATGGCACGCGCGCTGGCGCTCGACCCGGACATCCTTTTTCTCGACGAACCCACGGCCGGACTGGACCCGATCGCGGCGGCCGAATTCGACCAACTGATCCACACCCTGCGCGACGCCATCGGCTTGACCGTTTTCATGGTCACCCACGACATCGACTCGCTGCATGCCATTGCCGACCGCGTGGCCGTGCTGGCCGCGCGCCGCGTGGTGGTGGCCGACACGCTGGACAAGGTGGAACGCTTCGACGACCCTTGGGTGCGTGAATATTTCCACGGGCCACGCGCCAGAATGGCCCGCACCGCTCACGCGCAGGCTTGAGGCAAAGACATGGAGAACCGTGCCCACTATGTCTTGATTGGTCTTTTCACCCTCGTCGTGGTGGCCCTGCTGTTGCTGTTTGCCCTGTGGCTCGGCAAGATCGGCATCAACCAGCACAACCACGATTACCGCATCGTTTTCAAACAGGCGGTAACGGGTCTGTCCAAGGGCAGCCAGGTGCAATACAACGGCATCCGCGTCGGCGAAATCCGTGAGCTGAAACTGGACAAGAAAGACCCGCGCAAAGTGCTCGTGCGCATCGAAGTCGACGCCGACACCCCCGTCAACACCGATACCGTCGCCTCGGTAGGTTCCATGGGTTTCACCGGCGGCGCGCTCGTGCAGTTGAGTGGCGGTACCTCGCAAAGCACCCCGCTGCTGCCCAGCAAAGGCGACCCCGTGCCGCTGATCAAGGCAAAAAAATCCGGCATGAGCAACCTGCTCGCCACCGCCGGCAAGATTGCCGACAAGATGAACACCATCATCGACCGGCTCGATCAGGTCGTCTCCAAAGAAAACATCGACCACATCAACAGCACACTGGCCAACATCGACAAAACCACGCATACCCTCGCCGCCGAACGCCAGAACATGCGCAAGCTGATTCGCCAGGCCACCACCGCATCCAGACGCCTCGACACCGCCCTGGCCAGCGCCAACCAGCTCATCGACGGCCCCGCCAGACAAACCCTGCAGGAAGCCCGGAAAGCCATGGCGTCGCTGGACGAGACCACCCGGACGCTGAATCAATTGCTGACCGACAACCGCCAATCGTTGCAGGCGGGGCTGCAGGGCACCGACCAGATCGGCCCGACACTGCGCCAGATGCGCACGACCCTGCGCCGCATCGACGAGCTGACCCGCAAGCTGAAAACCGCACCCGCCGCCTACCTGCTGGACCGGAAACACCCCGCGCAGTTCACGCCCGGGCAGCCCTGAGGCCACGCCATGAACCTTCCGCTTCCCCGAACCGTCCTCACCCCGCGCCTTCCGGCGCTGAAAACCCCGGCAAATCGCCAGTCACGAATGCGGTGCGGTGGCGACCGCACCGGACAAAGCCCGGTCGAGCAAGGCTCTCGAGAACGGACTGTATTCAAGCGAGGCACGTTCGCCCGGAGGGATCGGAGAGCATCCCCGAGTTCGCCACTCCGTTCATGGTTGAACACACCGGAACGACCAGAAAACAGGTCCGGGCGGAATGTGCGGAAATGCATGCGAACGATGGTTTCACGAGGCCCTCTTCTGGCAAGCATGCTCATCATGCTGAGCGCCTGCTCGATCCTCCCGGAAAAACAAATCATCCACACCTGGCAACCGCCAACCACACCGACCGTCAATGCCCGCGCATCCGAACCGTTCTCCCTGCGCATCAGCACCCCCCACGCAAGCGGCCCGCTCGATGCAACCACCATCGCCGTCATGCCCTCCCCCGGCCAGGTCAGTACCTACAAGGGTGCCCGCTGGAGCGACCTGCCCGCCCTGCTGATACGTCAACGCCTCGTCGACGCATTCATGGCCGCCAACCTGAAAGCCGTCACCACCGACGACGACCGCTTCCGCTCCGACTACACCCTGAGCGGCGATCTGCGCGCCTTCCAAACCGAATACCGCGCCGGAAAACCCGTTGTCGTGGTGCGCTACGACGCGCGGCTGCAGCGCAGCAACTCGCCAAGCCTGGCCGGTGCACGCAGCTTCACCATTACCCGCAACCCGGCCAGCGCAAACATCCCGGATGTCATCCAGGCCTTCGGCGCGGCGGATGATGCGCTGGCAAGGCAAGTAGTGAACTGGGCAATCAGCGTGACCGAGCGGCATCCATCGGACTCGGCAACCAAATCCGCCGACCGAACCGAAAGCCGCTCACAAACCTGAAATGGCGCCGCCCATGCAGCCCGGCCGGTACGATCTCTCCATGAAAAGGTCGTGAATACGAGCTCTCGACTGTATCCCTCGCGCCCGTATTCCTCACATTTCTCGAGCGAGTTCAAGAAGGCGATCGACAAAGGCATGGATCAAGCGACATTCCCTGCAACTCATGCAAAGACAATACGGGCCGACGAAGTATCGCTTGTCGCATGCCTTGATCAACATTATGCGAATGGACACCTGATGCTGCCATCGTCTTCATCCAACTCGTCCATTTTGCCGACGCGCTGTACGCACCGTTGATTTCCGACGTTTGCGCATGACCCAAGGAGACCGGTGATGGTTGGATACGCCCCGTTGCTATTGTCGTTCCGGCGGGTCCCTTGCCGCGTACGTTTGCGAGGCGGTGAATCAGACCATCAGGGTTGATCACCCCCGTCCGCTTTGCGAGGGGGTTCATCCAGCAGCCCGTGCTCGCGATGCCATTGCTCCAGCGACTTGTCGGGGAAGCGCTGGAAATGCGTGTCGCGCGGACCTTTCGGCACGTCGACCCATGAGGCCCTGGAATCAAGCAGAAGGTGCACGCGCTCGGGCGGCTCGGGCAGCGGGGTATCGATGGCCGAGGCGTGCGGGTGCACCAGCTCGGGCCAGGTGGGGTCGTACAACCACAGGGCGCTGCCGCAATGTTTGCAGAAGTGGCGCTGGCCGGAACTTTCGCGGATGCTGCCATCGTCCTCGCGTATGCGGGCACGGTAGACCGACAGGTATTCGCGGCCTTCGACTTCGAGTGTGTCATGGCGCGCCCCGAGGTTGATGGCGTAACCGCCGCCGCCAGCGGTCTTGCGACAGATCGAGCAATAGCAGCGCAGATAAGGCACTGGCGCGTAGGCGTCGCAACGGAACCGGACGCGACCGCAGTGACAGGAACCTTCGAGTTTCATGGAGCCTCCGGAATGGAATGGCGTGATTTCACGATACACCTGCGGCGCGCATGATTCCGGGCGTTGCAGCAGCCGGGACCCGTGTTGGCGTCCGACTGTTTTCATGCTGTCGGCAGAGCGCCGAAACCGCCATTTTGCACATGTCGGCGCGTAAAACGACGAACCGGCCTCACGGCCGGTTCGTCTTTGCGCGTACACAGTGCAAGCGGACTCGCTGCACGAGTTGTCAATGGCGCTTGCGCGCCTCGTCTGCAGCTTCACCCACGTTCTTCTGGGCCTTGCCCAGATTCTTTTCGATCTTGCCGCTGTATTCCTTGGATTTGTTACCGGTCACCTTGCCGGTCACTTCCTTGATCTTGCCTTTGACCTGGTGCTTTGCGCCGTCTTTGCGGTTCTTGTCCATGATGGTTTTCTCGTTGGTTGGGGAGCCTCGATAATCCGCCCGCGATCATGAACCACAGGTGACACTTTTTCGGCGCCGCACCCCCGTCCAAACGGGCGACGCGCGGGTGGAAAAATTCGCCCTGACAGGCGTTGTCCGGGCAAACGGCCGCGCCGGATGCTCCGACCCGAAACAGCGTTACGTACGCCCACCCGGGTCTGCAGCACCCCGGCCACGGGCGAGCAAGGCCTCAACCCGCGGGCGCGCCGCAGTGGCGGCGTCCGCATCGAGAAAACTCAGACGCAGTCGCCGGGCAAGCACATCATCGACGGTTTGCGCCATCTCGTGGCGCTGTGCCCAGATGACCTCGGCTTCGATGCAGGGATGGTCTGCCGCGAGACGGTGCGTGCCGTCGGTCCCGGCCTCGGCCAGAAGTTGCCTGGCGCAACCGCCGTAAGCGTGTGCAAGGTGGTCGGCGATATCGTCGTCGAGGTGATGCTGCGTGGCCAGTTCACGTGCCAGGTGCGCGTCGAAACCGTCGCCTCCGACCAGTATCAGCTCGCGCGTGCGGCAGCTTCCAGCCGGTTCGAGCGGCGTGGTTTCGATGATGCAGTCCACGGTTTCTTCGGCCATCAGGCGATAGGTGGTCCATTTGCCGCCGGCAATGGTCACCAGGCCCTTGGGGCCGGTTTCGATGTGATGCTCCCGCACGATGTGAGCGGTACTGGCGGACTTTTCGCCGATCAGCGGACGCAGTCCGGCCCAGCATGCGCGGATGTCCGCGCGCGACGGCGCGGGCTGCAGCCATTCGCCCAGTTGGCCGAGCAGGTAGTCGATTTCATCCTGAGCCGGCTCGGGATCCCGTGTCGGATCCGTCGCGACATCGGTGGTACCCGCCAGGGTGCCGCCTTGCCACGGCAACAAGAACAACACGCGTCCGTCGGACGTACTCGGAATCAGCAGCCCGTCCGCCTGCGGCGCCCAGCGCTTGTCGAATGCAAGATGGGTGCCGCGACTGGGGGCAAGCAGCGGCGGCACGGCGGGATGTTCCATGCGACGCACGGCATCACTGTACGGACCGGTCGCATTGACAATGACGCGGGCGTCGGCTTGCCAGGTATCGCCGCTGATCGTGTCGCGCACCTGAGCGCCGACAAGTCGGCCGTGCTGCTCGACCAGGGAATCGACCTCGACCCGATTGGCAACGGCGGCACCTTCACGCGCGGCGCTTGCGACCAGCGCCAGCGCCATGCGCGCATCATCGAATTGGCCGTCGTAATACGCCACGCCGCCTTTCAGATGATCCCGACACAATGACGGAAAGGCACGCAGCATGGCGTCGACTGAAACGAAATGGCTGCGGCCGATGGCAGCGTCGCCTGCCGCACGGTCGTACAACCACAATCCGACCCGGTAAAAAAGCGCCTCGCGCCAACGGTACACGGGGACGACGGTGCGCAGCGGATGCACCAGATGCGGGGCGATCTCGAGCAAGGTTGCGCGTTCGGCCAGCGCTTCACGCACCAGCCGGAATTGCGCACGATCGAATTGGGTGACGGCGGCTTCAAGGTAGCGCACACCGCCATGCACCAGCTTGGTCGATCGACTCGACGTGCCGCCGGCAAAGTCACCGCGCTCGACCAGCGCCACGGACAAACCGCGACTGGCCGCATCCAGTGCGACACCCGCACCGGTGGCGCCGGCGCCGATGACCAGCACATCGAAGGCTTCGCGCGCCAATCGCGCCAGGTGACGGGCGCGATCCATGTGGCTCACGGCGCATCGTCCAACGCCCACTGACGAGCGCGCTCGCAAGCGCGTTGCCAAGTACGATAGCGTTCATCGCGGGTGTCGGCATCCGGTCCCGGTTCGAATTGGTGTCCGGCTTGCCACCATGCATCGAGTCCGTCGGCGTCGACAGCTTCGGCGCCCGCGGCTGCCAGCATGGCCGCACCCATGGCTGTGGTTTCGATGTCCGCGGGGCGCACGATGGGCACGCCGAGCACATCGGCCTGGATCTGCAGCAGCAGGTCGTCGCGCGCCGCGCCTCCGTCAACACGCAGGGTGGCGACGGGTTTGTCCAACACGGTTTGCATGGCCTCGATCACGTCTCGCGTCCGCCACGCGATGGCTTCCAGGCTGGCGCGCGCGATATGCGCCGCGGTGGTGCCGCGTGTCAGACCGAGAATGGTCCCGCGGGCAGCCGCATCCCAGAATGGCGCGCCCAGACCGGTCAATGCAGGGACGATACTGACGCCACCGGCGTCCGGCACCTCGGCGGCCAGCGCCTCGATGTCGCCGGAGGCCTTGATCAGGCCCAATCCGTCGCGCAACCACTGCACCAGCGCGCCGGCCACGAAGATCGATCCCTCCAACCCGTAGGCCCGATCATCGCCCGGCAGACGGCAGACCGGTCCGGTGACCAACCCCTCCACATCGCACCGTTCGTGACCGGTGTGCATGAGCACGAACGCACCGGTGCCGTACGTGTTTTTGGCCTGCCCTTTGCGCCGGCAGCGCTGACCGAACAACGCCGCGGGTTGATCGCCGGCCACGCCGGTAACGGGCGCCTTGCCGCCGGCCAGGACGGCGTTTCCGAAATGACCGGCGGACGGACGCACTTCGGGCAAAAGGCGGCGCGGGATATCGAACAGGTCGAGAAGACCATCGTCCCAGTCGAGGGTTTCGATATCGAGCAGCAACGTGCGCGAGGCGTTGGTGACATCGGTGGCGTGCACCCGGCCTTGCGTCAGATTCCACAAAAGCCAGCTGTCCACGGTGCCGAAGGCAAGCTCGCCTTTGTCCGCGCGGGCACGGGCGCCATCGACATGATCGAGTATCCAGGCGATCTTGGTGGCCGAAAAATACGCGTCGATGCGCAGGCCCGTCATGGCGCGAACCTTTCGGGCAACGCCTTGCTCCGACAACTCTTCGCAACGGGCCGCGCCACGTTGATCCTGCCACACGATGGCCGGTGCGATCGGCTTGCCGCTGTTGCGATCCCACACGACGGTCGTTTCACGTTGATTGGCGATACCGATGCCGGCAATGCGGGCAACATCGATACCGGCCTTGCCAAGGGCTTCGACCGCCGAATCGCGTTGGGACGTCCAGATATCCATGGCATCCTGTTCCACCCAACCGGCATGCGGGTAATGAACGTCGATTTCGCGGCGCGCGCCGGCGACCACCGTGCCGCGGTCGTCAAACACGATTGCCCGGCTGCTGCTGGTGCCCTGATCGAGGGCCAGAAAATGCGTCATGGCTCCACTAGAACACAAACGATCGCGCGGAACCACTTGATGTCATTCGCCACCATGATTGGCGCGCGGCTTCACCATGTCGTGCTTGCGCAGCAGCGCGCGCAACTGGTGATACGTCAGGCCGAGCAACGGTGCGGCCCGGGTCTGGTTGTATCGTGCTTCGACCAGAGCCTGTTCGATCAACTCGACTTCCAGGCGCGCCGTTTCCTGCTTCAGGTCGCATGGCAGGCCGACGGCAGGTTTCGCCACTTCCGACATATCGACTGATTCGGCTTCACCCGCGACGTCGGGACGATAAGCGGAGGCAAACGGATCGAACACGATCGTGTCCACCGGCGCATCCGGCGCACTGCGATGCACGGAACGTTCGACCACGTTTTTCAGCTCGCGCACGTTGCCCGGCCACGCATAATGCAGCAGTTCGTCGCGCGCGGAGTCGGTAAAACCGGGAAAGATGTCGCGGTCCAGTTCACGGCTGATGTCCACGGCAAAATGCTCGGCGAGGTGCAGAATATCGCTGGCGCGGGCACGCAACGGCGGCACGGTGAGCACATCGAAGGCGAGCCGATCGAGCAGATCGGCGCGAAACTGGCCGGCACGCACGGCGGCGGGCAGGTCCCGATTGGTTGCCCCGACAATGCGGACATCCACACTCAAGGTCCGGCTGCCGCCCACCCGTTCGAATTGGCCGTATTCCACCGCGCGCAGGATTTTTTCCTGCACACGCAGCGACACCGTGGCCAGCTCGTCCAGAAACAACGTGCCACCGTCGGCCTGCTCGAAACGCCCGACATGCCGTTGCGTGGCGCCCGTGAACGCACCGGCTTCGTGACCGAACAGCTCGGTTTCCAGCAACGATTCGGTCAACGTCGCGCAATTGAGTTTGACCAGCGGCGCTTCCCAGCGCGGCGACAGGTAATGAAGCCGCGCGGCAATCAATTCCTTGCCGGTGCCGCGTTCGCCGATGACCAGTACCGGCTTGTCCACGTTGGCCACGCGCGACGTCTGCTCCAGCAGGCTCAGGAAGGCGGGCGACTCGCCCAGCATGGCGGTGGCGTCGGAATCAGTGGACAAGGGATTGGGCATGGGCTTGCGCGCTGCTTTCAAAGGTGACGGCGGAACGTCGGGACCCGGCTCGACAAAGCCGTGTACCGAATCGTCAATGGCATGCAGAGCATGGCCACGACGTTTCGCGACGACGCCATCATACCAAACATGAACGTTATTTACGCTATTAGTTGGCTAATTTGACTATTTTTCAGCCCAAACAAGCGAGCAAGATTTCGCGCCCGCACCAAGTCGAATCCATAAATTACTTTATTATCATGATGTTACATAACACCCACAAGTTGGCACGCCCTGTGCATTGCACAAGATGAACTGATCTTTCACCCACACGAGGTATCCGCCATGGGCGTTTTTTCAAGAATGAGCGACATCATCAACTCCAACGTCAACGCGATGCTGGACAAGGCCGAAGATCCGGAGAAGGTGGTTCGGCTCATCATCCAGGAAATGGAAGACACGTTGGTGGAAGTGCGCTCGGCCGCCGCCCGTGCGATCGCCGATCGCAAGGATCTGGAGCGTCGCATCACCCACGCCACCCGCGAAGCCGACGAGTGGCAGCGTCGTGCCGAACTGGCCGTCAACAAGGGCCGCGATGATCTGGCCAAGGCGGCGTTGGCCGAAAAGCGCCACATGGCGGAAGCGCTGGATGGTCTGCAGGGCCAACACAAGGAGATCGGCTTGAGTCTGGACAAGCTCAATGACGACATCGCCGCGCTGCAGGCAAAACTGGCCGATGCCAAGCATCGCCAGAAAACCTTGCAGACACGTCACAGCACGGCGACACATCGTCTGAAGGCGCGAAGCCGCACCCATGACGAACGCATCAACGACGCTTTGGGTCGCTTCGAGCACTACGAACGCAAGCTCGAACACATGGAAGGCAAGGTGGAAGCTTATGACCTGGGCAAACAGCGCGATCTGGATCGCGAGTTTGCCGACCTGGAAGGCAACGAACACGTCGAAGCCGAATTGGCGGCACTCAAACAGCGCATGCAATCGACCGACGCCGCCACCAAAGAGTAAGCGTCCATGAACGTTCTGGCCGGCATCGTCATCTATCTGTGCACGTTGACCGTGCCTCTCTGGCTGATCGCGCATTCCGTGGCAGCCCACCGCCGGAACGACCCGACCCATGACGACACCAAGGAGTAAACGATGGAGGCACTCATCGTATGCGTCAGCCTCTTCTGCATCTTCGTCGCCCCGCTGTGGCTGATCCTGCATTACACGACCAAGCGCCGCCAGGCCCAGGGATTGACGCGCGAAGATGAAAAGATGCTGTCGGATCTGTGGCACATGGCCAACAAGATGGAGAGCCGCGTGCAGACGCTGGAAACCATTCTGGATTCGCAATCACCCGGCTGGAGGAACAAGGCATGAATCGCTCACGTCACGACTACCGTACCCACCCTCTTTATCGCGATTCGAAGCGCGGCATGATTCTCGGCGTTTGCGCCGGCATCGCCGGATATTTCGACTGGTCGTTGGCGCTGACGCGCTTCGGCGCCCTTGTCCTTGGCTGGTTTTTCACCGTGCCGACCATCGTCGCCTACATCGTCGCAGCCTTGCTGATGCCGGAACGCCGCTCGCACTTCGACGACTTCGACGACTTCGACGACGATCACCGCGCCTCATGGCACCACCGCTACAGGAGCCGGCCATGAGACATGACGACGACTGGCGCGCGCAACGTTTCTACCGCGACAAGCGCCACGGGAAGATCATGGGTGTTTGCGCCGGTATCGCCGACTACTTCGGCTGGAGCGTCACGTTCATCCGCGTTCTGGCGATCATCGCGCTGATCTGGTTCAGCGCACTCACCCTGGTGGTATACATCGTCCTCGGTGTGCTGCTGCCGACGAAACCGGAACGGCCGTATGATTGGGATCAGGACGACCGCTACTGGCGCAGCGTCCGGCGCTCGGCCAGCGAAACGTTCGGCGACGTGCGTCACCGCTTCCGCGAGCTGGACGCCAAACTCGCACGCATGGAAGGCTACGTCACCTCCAACCGTTACGACCTGGATCGCCAATTCCGCGATCTGGAAGACTAGGAACTCACCATGGGATCAGGGCAAATATTCGTTCTCGTCATCGTCATCGCGGCGTTTGCGACGGGTATCATCAAGCATTACCTGCGCATCCAGGAACGCCGGCCGCAGGAGAACCCGGACCAGCAAAACCGGATCGCGGCCCTGGAGCGCCGCGTGCAGACGCTGGAACGCATCGTGACCGACAAGGGCTACGACCTGAAGCGTGAATTCGACCGCTTGTAAGACAAAATATCTCGCGCACTTCGTGCGGATCACACCACTACCCGCTCCGGGCACAGCGCCGAAATCCCGGAATCGAAGCACCCCGGACCATGTACTTCGACTCCGCCCGCCTGCACCAGCCACGCCCGGCTTGAGCGGGCGCTTCAGCCCGGATCGGAGGCATACGATCCGATGCACCTGGTCGGGGAACATGGTTGACAACCCATCGCACCGGCATGAGATGCGTTCCTACAACGGGTCTCGTCCGGCCTTTTTGCGCCGCCACAGGTAACCGACATACAACACCAGCAGCCATGCCGGCAGCACGTAGACCGCCGGGCGCGTGGAGTCGATCTGCGTCATCAATCCCACCAGCATCAGCAGAAAGGCCACACACAACCAGTTGGCCCACGGATACCACGGCGCCGGGAAATACAGATCCCCGCGCGCATGTGCCTTGCGAAACTTCAGGTGCACCAGCACGATCATCAGCCACGTCAATGCCGCCGCCGCGGTAGCCACGGCCATCACGCGCATGAATGCGCCGTGCGGCACCAGGAAATTGACGATCACCACCACGAACGTGCAAGCCGACGAAAACAGGATGCCGACCCACGGCACCTGCCATTTCCCCAGACGCATGAAGATGCGCGGCGCGTTGCCCTGCTCCGCCAGGCTGTAGAGCATGCGGCCGTTGCTGTACATGCCGCTGTTGTAGACCGAAATCGACGCCGTCAGCACCACCAGATTCAGGATGTCCGGTGCCGCCGGAATACCGAGGTTCGAAAAGATCAGCACGAACGGGCTGCCGTCCAGGCCGATGCGGTTCCACGGATACAAAAGAATCAACACCCCCACGGCGCCGATGTAGAACACCAGGATGCGCCACAGCACCTGGTTGGTGGCACGCGGAATACTGTGGCGCGGATCGTCGGCCTCACCGGCCGTGATGCCGATCAACTCGGTGCCGCCGAAGGAAAACATCACCACCACCAATGACAGCAGCAGACCGCGCACACCATGCGGCAGAAACCCGCCGTGGCGCCAGAAGTTGGCGATGCCGGTGGATACACCGTGATCCATCCCGAACACCAGGACCAGTCCGAGCACGATCATGCCGATGATGGCGACGATCTTGATCAGCGCCAACCAGAACTCGAACTCGCCGAACAGTTTGACCTGAAACAGGTTCAGAACGGTCACGCCGCCCCAGATGACCAGCGCCGTGGCCCAACCCGGCACGCCTGGCCACCAGAAATTGACATACAAGCCGACGACCGTCAGCTCGGCCATGCTGACCAGAATGTAGAGCAGCCAGTAATTCCAGCCCGAAAGAAATCCGGGGAAACCACCCCAGTACCGGTGCGCAAAATCACTGAATGCACCCGCGACGGGCTCCTGCGTGGACATCTCGCCCAGCATGCGCATGATCAGATAAATGATGCCGCCGCCGATCAGGTACGACAGCACGATGCCGGGTCCGACCAGCTTGATCGATTCGGCCGCGCTGTAAAAGAGGCCGGTACCGATGGCGCCGCCCAGGGCGATCAACTGGATGTGGCGATTCTTCAGGCGGCGCGCCAGCAAAGGGGCTTTCGATCCTTGCATGGTGTCGGCAACTCCGGTGATCGTGCGACGGGGGCGAAACAGGCATCGTATCGGCAAATGCGGGGGATGTCGCTTTTCCTGCGATTGAACATGCATCGGAGAGCTCGGTGTTCCGCCTCCCCCTGTTAGGCTGAAACGCATCACTGCCGATGTTTGTCCCGCCATGACTCCACGCATTTTTTCCCATACCTGCTCCAATACCGAAATCGTCTGCGCACTGGGTTGCGCCGATGCGCTGGTCGGGGTGGATGCCGATTCCGACTACCCGCCGGACGTGGTCGACAAACTGCCGCGGCCGGGGCGCGATCTCGACCTTGATGTCAATGAAGTCTTGCGTTTGGAACCGGATCTGGTGCTGACCTCGCGTACCGTGCCGGGTCACGAACGGGTGGTGGAAGGGCTTGAATCCGTCGGGCTGGACCTGTGGGTCAGCGACCCGGAATCGCTGGACGATGTATATGACGATATCCGCCGTATTGCCGACATGCTTGGCGTGCCTGAACGTGGTGAAGCCCTTGTGGCGGACATGGAACGCGCCATGCCGCCCGTCACGCCTCCCGCATCGCGCCCGTCCGTGCTGGTGGAGTGGTGGCCCAAACCCGTGATTGCCCCGGCTCGCCGCTCGTGGGTCACCGATTTGATTCACCGCGCCGGGGGACACAACCCGTGGGGTGACACCGACGCCAGAAGCGTGCCGCTGGAGAACCGGCAAGTGCTCGCGGCAGCACCCGACGTCGTCGTCATGAGCTGGTGCGGCGTGAAGGTGGAAAACTACCGCGCCGACGTGGTGCGCCGCCGCGAGGGGTGGCAGGACGTTCCCGCCGTTGCCGCCCACCGCATCCATGCCGTCAGCGAAGCATTTCTCGGTCGCCCCGGGCCGCGTCTGGTAACCGGGTATCAGCGGTTGCGCGAGGCTGTCGAGGCCGTCTGAGCGGGCCGCTTTGACAAGGCACCCACCGTGCCGGCATCGAGACGCCGACAGGAGGTGCGGCAAGCGATGGGAGCTCACCGTTTCGTCGCGTCAGATACGCACCCGCAGAGAGATATCCACCACCTTGTCGTCCGGAATGTGGTAGTTGGTGGTCACGTCGATCGAATTGCGCATCAGGAAACTCAGCAAGCTGTCGCGCCAGCGCATCATGCCGTCGCGGCGGTTGCGACCGCTGATGGGCTCCTGATGTTCGATGTAATACGTGGCTTCATCCAGATCGATCTCCAGGCCCCCTTCATGGCAATTGGCGAGCTCGGACGGAATGTTCGCGGTTTGCATGTAGCCGTAATGCAGGAAGACGCGGAAGAATCCGTCGTCGAGACTCGTGACCTCCAGGCGTTCTTCACGGGTGGTCCGCGGCGAATCTTCGGTCAAAACGGTCAACAGCACCACCTGCTTCTGCAACGCACGATTGCGCGCGATGTGGTGACTCAACGACGGCGGCGTGTTTTCCATGCGCGGGGTGATGAAAATGGCCGTGCCGGGCACGCGTCGCGTGTTGTCCTCCTCGAGATCGCGTACCAACTCGCCAATCGTCCTGGCATCCTTGTCGGTCTGGCTGGTGACCAGTTCGGTGCCACGACGCCAGGTGGACATCACCACGAAAAACAGGGCGCCGACGGCAACCGGGAACCAGCCGCCGTGCGGTATGCGCAGCAGATTGGAGCCGAAATAAGCCAGATCCACAGCCAGGAAAATGATCCCCAGCGGCACCACGATACCGAGCGGCCAGCCGCCACGATTGCGCGCCACGAAAAACGCGAGAATCGTAGTGACGACCATGGTGGTACTGATGCTGATGCCGTAGGTGCTGGCCAGCTTGTCGGAGCTGCCGAACAGCACCACCAAAATGATGGCCGCCGCCATCAGCACCCAGTTGACAAACGGCACGTAAACCTGGCCGGCAGTGTCTTTCGACGTCTGTATCACCCGCGCCGGAGGCATCATGCCCAGCCTGGAGGCTTCGCGGGTCATCGAAAAAGCGCCGGTGATCGCGGCCTGCGAGGCAATCACCGTGGCGACGGTCGCCAGCACCACGACCGGGTACAGAAGCGGCTCCGGAATCAGGTGATAAAACGGCTGTGAAGCCGCACCGGGATCGTGCAGCAGCATCGCCGACTGGCCGAAGTAATTGAGCAGCAGTGCCGGCAGCACGAACAGGAACCAGATCCAGCGGATCGTCTTGCGACCGAAGTGGCCGATGTCGGCATACAGCGCCTCGGCGCCGGTGGTCACCAGGAAGACCGCAAACAACACCAGAAACGCCGTCAGTCCGTCATGCGCGAAAAAGTCGATGGCATGGCGCGGATCGACCGCCCGCAACACTCGCGGCTCCTGCATGATGCCGTAGACGCCAAGCGCGGCGATCGCCACGAACCACAAGCCCATGATCGGCCCGAAAACGACGCCGATTTTCGCCGTGCCGAAACGCTGCACGGCGAACAGCAGCACCAGTATGGCCAGCGTCACCGGGACGACGTAGCGCTCCATGTGCGGCGAGGCCACTTCGAGACCTTCCACCGCACTCAGGATGGAAATCGCCGGGGTGATCATGATGCCGGCATACAACATGGCGGCGCCGACCAGTCCGCCCAGTATCAATATGCGCTTGCCGACGCGATCCATGTGATGCCACGGCCGCAACAGGGCGATCAACGCGAATATGCCGCCTTCACCGCGATTGTCGGCACGCAACACGAACGTCATGTACTTGACGGACACGACAACGATCAACGTCCAGAACACCAGCGACAGGATGCCCAGCACATTGATGTCGTTCGGCTCCAGCGGATGCGCGCCAC
Organism: uncultured Rhodanobacteraceae bacterium; assembly: GCA_964608595.1. Classification (GTDB taxonomy): domain Bacteria; phylum Pseudomonadota; class Gammaproteobacteria; order Xanthomonadales; family Rhodanobacteraceae; genus Oleiagrimonas. The sequence goes on along the minus strand of CAZSOU010000002.1, from coordinate 3,922 downwards.
CCGTGAACACGGCATGCAACGAGTAAATGGCGCTGGTGCCCAGATCACCGTATACGATGCCCAGAACCGACAGCATCACCAGCAGCTGACTGGCGATACCCTCACGCTCGGCCTTGTCTTCGGCCGACTCGGCTTCTTTTCGACCGGGGCGATTCTCGGACTTGACCTCCGGCGGTTGGGTCATGCGCAGATTCCTTGAACAACGACACGAACACTCATCCTACGCCCCCTGACTGAGCGCCAGCCACACGGGCGAAATCGGAGGACGGGCTTCAATCGGCGGCGCGAATCGTACGCAACGCTTTGGGCAGGACGAACACCATGTTTTCCGGCTCGGCATCGAGATCCTCGGGTTCGCCGCCGCCCCAGGCCTGCAGCCGGGTGATGACCTCGCGCACGAGTTTTTCCGGTGCCGATGCGCCGGCCGTGACCCCGATGCGTTTGACGCCGTCAAGCCAGTCACGTTCGACATGCTCGGCGCCATCGATCAGAAATGCCGGCACTCCTTCGCTTTCGGCAAGATCACGCAAACGGTTGGAATTGGAACTGTTGACCGAGCCGATGACCAGCACCAGGTCGACGCTTTCGGCCAGGCGGCGCACGGCATCCTGCCGGTTCTGCGTCGCGTAGCAGATGTCATCCTTGCGCGGGCCTTCGATGGCGGGAAACTTCGCGCGCAAGGCGGCGATGATGGTCTTGGTGTCATCCACCGACAGTGTGGTCTGGGTGACATACGACAAGGCCTCGGGTTGGCCAGGCAAAAGCCTGTCCACGTCCGCGACCGACTGCACCAGATGAATGGCGCCCGCATTGGCCGGATTCCACTGCCCCATGGTGCCCTCGACTTCCGGATGACCGGCATGGCCGATCAACACCACGTCGCGGCCATGCCGGCCCAGACGTGCGACCTCCATGTGCACCTTGGTCACCAGCGGGCAGGTCGCATCGAAGACCTTGAGGCCGCGCTTTTCCGCCTCGACACGCACCGCTTGCGGCACGCCGTGGGCGCTGAAAATGACCGTGGCGTCGTCGGGCACCTCGGCAAGTTCGTCGACGAACACCGCGCCCTTGTCACGCAAACGAGTCACCACGTAGCGGTTGTGCACGATTTCATGACGCACGTAAATCGGTGCGCCCCACGCATCCAGGGCACGGTCGACCATGGCAATGGCCCGATCCACACCGGCACAGAATCCACGCGGGTTGGCTAGAAGAATGTCCACGGAATTTCCGACAGAACCTGCGTCACGGATTATCGCACGTCGTCCTGCCCCTTCTGGCCGAACAAGCTGAACGCGATCAACAACACGGCGCCTACACAGATGCACGAATCAGCGACGTTGAATGCCGGATAGGCCCAGTCACCGAAGTACACCAACACGAAATCGGTGACGCGACCGGTCATCACGCGGTCGATGAGGTTGCCCAGTGCGCCGCCGATGATGAGCGCCAGCGGCAATGCCGTGCGCCAGTCGCGGCGCGGCGTGCGCCACAGCCAGACGGCCAGCCCGACGCAAATCACGATCGCCAGAACCACGAAGAACCATCGCTGCCACCCGCTGCCGTCGGCAAGAAAACTGAACGCGGCGCCCCGGTTGAACACCAGCGTGCGATACAGAAACCCGTCGATCAGCGGGATACGTTGGCCCGGCATGGTGTGGGTGAGCACCCACCACTTGCTGAGCTGGTCGGCAATGATGGCCAGGGCCGATACCCTGAGCCATACCAGTGCGTTGGATTTCGAATAGGTCATGCAGCCAGCTCCACCTCGGCAATCGCCCGATTGTTTTTGTTGCAGAAGCGCGCCATGCGCGCGATGGCCTCACGGCATGAGGGCGGGTCGAAGGTATCGCGCGCAAGACGCGCTCCTGCAGGAAATCTCGAAAAACCGTTGCATCCCGCAACTGTCCTTGTGGGAGGGGCCGGTGGCCCCGATGGATCTTGCGGCACATCTTGTCGGGGCCACCGGCCCCGCCCACCGGAAATTCTGTTGACCGGCGGTTTTTCGAGGTTCCCTGCAGGGGCAAAACCGGACATCAGAACCATTGGCGAGTTTCGCCCTCGCCGGCGACATTGTCCACGCAACGACCGCACAGTTCGGGGTGCCCGGCATGGCTGCCGACGTCGTCGCGATAGTGCCAGCAACGCACGCATTTGACCGCGCCGCTGGCATGCGCGGCGACCCACGCCTCGTTTTCGCCATCCAGTTCCACGCGCACCGCATCGGCCGGCTTTTCGGACAACGGATGCGTATCGAGCGTCGAAGTGATGAAGAAAAAGCGCAGTTCGTCAGCGGCATCGGCATAACGCTTCTGCAAGTCGTCATCCAGATAGACATCCACGTTGGCAGCCAGCGACGAACCGATCGCACCGGTCTTGCGCATGTTTTCGAGTACCCCCGATGCGGTTTCGCGAATACGCGCCAGATCGCCCCACCAGCGGCGTTGCTCATCGCTGCCCTGCATGCCGTCGAGACCTTCGTACCAGGTTTCGAACAGCACCGATTCGCCGCGCTCGCCGGGCAGGTTCTGCCACACCTCTTCGGCGGTGAACGCCAGAATCGGCGCCAGCCAGCGCACCAGTGCCTCGGCAATGCGATACATCGCGCTTTGCGCGCTGCGCCGGCCGAGGCTTTCGGTGGGCATGGTGTAGAGCCGGTCCTTGGTGATATCCAGGTACAGCGAACCCATCTCGTTGGTGCAGAAATTCTGCACGCGCTGGGCAATCTCCGGGAAATCATAACGCTCGTAGGCGGCCAGCACATTCGCCTGCACGTCATGCGCACGCTGCACGGCCCACTGATCCAACGCCAGGCAATCGGCAACCGGCAGCAAATGCTTTTCCGGGTCGAAACCGTCCAGATTTCCGAGCAGGAAACGGCAGGTGTTGCGGATACGCCGGTAGCTGTCGGAGACGCGCTTCAGGATCTCGTCGGACACGGTCATTTCGTGGCGATAATCGGCCGCGGCCACCCACAGGCGAAGCACGTCCGCGCCCAGTGTGTCCATGACTTTCTGCGGCGCCACCACGTTGCCCAGCGACTTGGACATCTTCTTGCCCTGCGCATCCACGGTAAAGCCGTGCGTCAGAACCTGCTGGTAAGGTGCGCGGCCGTGCATGGCGCTGGAGGTGAGCAGGGACGACTGGAACCAGCCACGATGCTGGTCGGAGCCTTCCAGATACATCACCCGGTACTTGGTTGCGTCGCCGGCCTGAAGCTCGGGCCGCGCATTGATCACGCAAGCGTGGGTGACACCGGAATCGAACCACACGTCCAGCACGTCGGTGACTTTTTCGTAATCGTCCGCATCCCGGCCCAGCAACTCGGCCGGGTCGAGGTCGTCCCAGATGTCAATGCCGCCCTGCTCCACGTGCCTGGCGACTGCTTCCAGCAGTTCCACGCTGCGCGGATGTGGCTGTTGCGTCTTTTTGTGAACAAACAGGGCAATCGGCACGCCCCAGGTGCGTTGCCGGCTGATACACCAGTCGGGCCGTCCTTCGACCATCCCGGCAATGCGCTCTTCGCCCCACGACGGCACCCAGGTGACGCCCTTGATGGCGGTCAGCGCGGTGTCCCGCAGACCCTCCTTCTGCATGCTGATGAACCACTGCGGCGTGGCGCGGAATGCCACCGGCGTCTTGTGGCGCCAGCAATGCGGGTAGCTGTGGGTGATGACTTCATGTGCCAGCAGATGACCGTTGTCCTGCAACAACGCCACGATGGCCTGGTTGGCCTTCCAGATGTGCTGCCCTTCGAACAACGGCGTGCCCTCGACGTACACGCCGCGTCCGTCGACCGGGTTGAGCACCTGCGCGGGGTATTTGTCGACCAGTCCGTAATGGCGCGCAACGGCGAAATCTTCCTGACCGTGGCCGGGCGCGGTGTGCACGGCGCCGGTACCGTCCTCGGCGCTGACGTGGT
>CAZSOU010000001.1:0-84617 GCA_964608595.1 uncultured Rhodanobacteraceae bacterium | reverse complement strand
GGCGTCGACCACCAGCTCGACGACATCTGGTCGTTGCACCTGACCACCGATTTCAATTACGTCAGCAACGACGGCGAAACCAACCTGTTCGTCAAGAAGGCTTATGTCGAGGGACACCTTTCCGATGCCGCGGTGTTGCGCATCGGCTCGGCGGGCACGCCATGGATCGGTCTGGTCGAGGACTATTACGGTCTTCGTTTTGTCGAAAAGACGCTGGTCGATCGCCTCAAGTACGGCAACTCGGCCGACTGGGGCCTGCACCTGGGCGGCAAGTTGGGGACGGGTGAGCGCCTCAACTACGCGGTATCCGTGGTCAACGGCGCCGGCTACAAGCACGCCACGCGCGGCAAGGGCGTGGATGTCGCCGCGCGTGTCGGATTCACGCCGGTGGAGGGCATGATCGTTGCCCTGGGCGGTTACAGCGGCAAGCGTGGCGAGGAGACGCAGACCATGCCGGCCGAGCACACCGCCACTCGTGCCGACCTGATGGTGGCCTGGGCGCGTGACGGCTGGCGGTTGGGTGGCGAGTACTTCCGCGCCAGCAACTGGAATACCGTGCTCGAACCGGTGGCCGACAAGTCCTCGGGCTGGTCGGTGTGGGCCAGCGCGCCCTTGTCCGATTCGGTCGCGGTGTTCGCGCGTTACGACCGCGCCGATCTCAGCAAGGACATTGATCCGCAGGCAACCGACACCTACTACAACGCCGGCGTGCAATTCCAGGTGACCAAGGGTTTCAAGCTGGCCGCCGTCTACAAGCACGACAAGCGCGAACGCAGCGCCGACATGCCGCTGCCTCCGCACGTGGCCGACCTGCGCACCGACGAAATCGGCTTGTGGGGCGAAGTGAAGTTCTAGCTCACTTCGAAAAACCACCTTGCCGTTGCAGGAAACGTCTGAAAAGCGTCCTCTCATCCGTGATTCCTGACGTGCAGGAGTCCGCCTCGCTGGCGATGGTCCGGTTATGCGCATGATCAGGTTATCGCAGCAGGGGCAGGCTCCTGCACCAAGGTCATGATGGTCATGGTCGCTTGGTGGCCGCGTACGGGTGGTTGCGGAGAGTCCCGATACGCAAACGCCCCGCGAAGCAGGTGCGTCGCGGGGCGTTCACGATCAGGCGTGGATCGGGATTTACCAGATTTGCACGCGCTGGTCCGGCTTCAGGTACAGCTTGGCATCCGGCTGGATGTCGAAGGCCTTGTACCAGGCATCGAGGTTGCGCACGGTTTCGGCGCGGAACTGACCAGGCGCGTGAACGTCGGTCTTGACGCGCTGGCGCAGGGCCGCCGGGCGCATCTTCGATTGCCAGGTCTGTGCAAACGACAGGAAGAAGCGCTGGTCGCCGGTGAGGCCGTCGATGACCGGCGCTTTCTTGCCGTCGAGCGACTTGTGATACGCCACGTAGGCGATGGTCAGACCGGACACGTCGGCAATGTTTTCGCCCAGTGTCTGCTTGCCGCTCAGGTGCAGGCCGGGCAGGGCGACGTACTGGTCGAACTGCTTGATCAGTTTGTCCGTCTTTTCTTCGAACTGCTTGGCATCGGCCTTGGTCCACCAGTTGTTCATGCGCCCTTCGGCATCAAACTGCGAACCCATGTTGTCGAAGCTGTGGCTGATTTCGTGCCCGATCACGGCGCCAATGGCGCCATAGTTGTGTGCGGCATCGGCATTCGGGTTGAAGAACGGCGGTTGCAGGATGCCGGCAGGGAATTGCAGCTCATTTTCCAGCGGCAAGTTGATGGCGTTCACCAGTTGCGGCGTCATCCACCAATGGTCGCGATCGACCGGCTTGCCCAGCACGTCCAGACGTTTCTGGTAATGAAACCTGGAAATGTTGATGGCATTGGTCAGCGGATCGTCATTGGTGATTTCCAGGCCGTCGTAGGACGGCCAGTTGTCCGGATAGCCGACAGCGACCTTGAGGGTGTCCAGCTTGGCGGCCGCTTTCTTGCGGGTCTCCGGCGTCATCCAGTCCAACGTTTTCAGGCGCGTGTGGAAGGCGGCGATGAGATTCTGCACCATCTGCTGGACTTGCTGCTTGGCTTCGGGCGAGAAGTATTTGTCGACATACAGCTTGCCGACCGCAAAGCCGAGGTTGCTGCTGGTCGAGGCCACGGCACGCTTGGAGCGTTCGCGTTGCTGCGGCACGCCGTTCAGGGTCTTGCCATGGAAGTCAAACGCCAGATCGGCGTATTTCTTCGGCAGCAGCGACGCGTAGTGATCCAGCGTGTGGAAGGTCAGCAGGTCTTTCCAGGACTCAAGTGGTGCGTCGGCAACGAGTTTGGACAGCGCCTTGATGGCATCCGGCTGCCACGCGTCGATCACTTTCTGATCCGACAGGCCGGCGGCCTTGAAATACGTGCTCCAATCCAGGCCCGGCGCCTTGCTGTCGAAATCCGCCTGCGACCAGAGGTTGTTGGCGCTGTGCACGTCCTGGCTGGCGATGAGGCTTTCCTGCGCCTTGGCGATTTTCATTTCCAGGTCGAATACGCGTTTGGCGGCAGCGTCGGCATCCTGGACGCCGGCCTGTTTGAGCAGGTCGGCGATGTAGGTTTTGTACTTGTCGCGGTAACCCGCCATGGACTTGTTGTCGGACAGGTAATAGTCGCGGCTGGGCATCGTCAGGCCGCCTTGCAGCAGATAGGCGATGTTGTGTGACGGATCGGTCAGACCCTGGGCCACGAACAGGCCGAACAGGTTGCTGGTATGGAAATCGGTGGCATTGATCGGATCGACATCCTGACGCAAGCGGCTGCCGAGAACCTTGGCGAGGTCCTCGCGCGACTGGATGCCGTCGATGGCGTCAAGCTCGGGCTGGAGCGGTTTCAGGCCGTGTTTTTCGATGGCCTGCGTATCCATGTAGGCGGTGTAGTAGTCGGCGATTTTCGCCTTGTTGCTGCCGGCGGGCGGGTGGCTGTCGGCTGCATTCTTGATGATGTCGGTGATGTGCTTCTGGGTTTTCTTGTACACCGTCAGGAACGTGCCCACGCTGGAGCGATCGTTCGGGATCTCGGCGTTCTTGTACCAATTGCCGTTGGCGTACTTGTAGAAGTTGTCGCCGGGGTTGACCGATTTGTCGATCGCACTCATGTCCACGCCGCTGACCGCAGCCGTGGAGGCCGATGCCGGCGCCGAGTCGTTCATGGCGCCCGAAGAAGCGGTCGCGGCCGACTGCGACGGATCCGGTGACGAGGACGCGGCATTCGGCCCCTGTGCGTCGTTGGGCGACGAACAGGCGCTGAGCGCACACACGATGGCAGCGGCGAGAATCCAGCGACGATGTTGCATGGTTTGACTCCATGGGAATACGACTTGCCACCATAGCGCGGTATCCGTGTCTTGTGTGCATGACTTCCGGCCTATATCGGAAAAAACAGGAAACGCGATGCATGCCTGATGCGTGCGGCAGCGTGTCGGGCGGCGGCGTTGTCGGGTACACATTGGATTCCCCGTACCCGCCCCAATTTATGCAGTTCATGCGGACTGATCACGACAGGTGACGATGTGCTTGGCAAATTCCGGAAATGGCGCGAACGGCGTCTGCTGGCACGGCATCCGATTGCCGAATCGCACTGGCAACATGCGCTTGCACATTGCCGGCCCGCACGTCGGCTGGCCGCGTCCGATCAAGCCGCGTTGCGGGTGCTGGTGACGCGGTTTCTCGAGCGCAAGGCCATCGATCCGGTCAAGGGGCTCGAGCTTGCCGAGGCTGACCGCGTCCTGTTGGCGACACACGCCTGCATGCCCATTCTGCACCTGGGGCTGGGCTGGTATCGAAACTGGTACAGCATCATCGTGTATCCGGATGTGTTCGTGCCGCGTCGGGAGCATCGCGATGCGGCGGGTGTGGTGCATGCGACCAGCGATCCCCTGGCTGGCGAAGCCTGGGGGCAGGGGCCGGTGATCCTGTCGTGGGCGGATGTTCTCGAGAGCGGCCGCAAGCCGGGACACAATGTGGTAATCCACGAAATGGCGCACAAACTGGACATGCTGCAAGGCAGCGCCAACGGCTTTCCGCCGTTGCATCGAAAAATGGATACGCGCAAGTGGGAACAGGCTTTCACCACGGCATGGCATCGCATGCACAATGATGATCGCGACGGCATGGCCTTGGCCATGGATGCCTACGCGTTGGAGAATCCCGCTGAATTCTTTGCCGTGGCCAGCGAACACTTCTTCGAAGAACCCGCCGACATACGTGAAAAACTGCCGGACGTCCACCGTCAGTTGGCGCTCTTTTACCGGCAGTCGTCCGTGTCGTGAAGCAGGGCCTGATGTCACATCCGGTACAGGGGTTGACGCTGTTTTCCGTGCACCGCGTGAGACGGCGAACAAGGTTGTGTCACGGTTACTTCTCGATCCGGTAATTGAAACTGGCGCGGCTGAAGGTCGTTGCCTGTTCGGCTTCGAAATTCCAGTGCTGGTCCAGGATGTAACGCAGGGAGATCACCTGGCCCGGGTCGAACAGGCCCACGCCATAACTGAGGTACAGTCGTGGCGAAAGGTATTTGCCGACCGTGAAGGCGGCGGTGCCGAGTGCCTCGCTGTTGGTCACGCCGGCATTGATGCCGAGTTTGGAACCGATGCCCTTGGCCAGAAGATCGCCGGTGGCCGAGCCCAGCGCCTGTGCGGCGGCATTGACCATGTTGCCTTCGCCGCCCTTGACCTGCGATAGCGGTTTGCCGGTGATGAGGTAGGACAGGGCGTCGGACTGCTCCATGGTGGGATTGGAAAACACCGTCATCACCGGATGTCTGGCGGTACCGGAAATGAGCAGGCCGACTTCTTCGTTGTCGCTGATGGTGGCGTTGGGATGCAGTATGCGCACGGCGCGAATGTTCAGGCCCGGGTTGTCGATGGGGGTCGAGGCGAACAGCAGCCGTCCCTGCTTGATGACGAGGTCCTGGCCGTAGGCCCGGTACGTGCCGTTGATGGTGATCTGCCCGCGCCCGGTGGCCGGTTTGCCGGGTACCTGGTGTACGGCAAGTCGACCGCTGACGCTGCCGTCCAGACCATAGCCTTCGAGGTTTGTCTTGTCGCCGAGATCCACCGTGATGTCGGCACTGATCGGCACGGCGGATTGTTGTTCGTCCTCTTTGTTGTCGTCGACGACGACCACGTCGGGCGAGGCCTGGGTGGCGCCCGCGCCGGGCAGGTTTTCCAATTTGATGTCGGCACTGTCGATGCCGACCGAGCCGGTCAGGTGCAGGCCCTCGGCGTTCTGTTCGATGGCAAGGTCGGGCGACACTACCACCTTGGCGGCCGGGATGTTTGCCGCCTCCACGTTGTCGCCCTTGAGGGTGATGTGCATGCGGCGCGCGTCACCGCCGGCGAAGCTGCCGCCGAGCTGCAATACGCCGGTGCCGGAGCCCACATGGCCGTCCAGTTGCAGGCGTCGATTGCCGGCAGTGGCCACGTTCACCTCGCCATCGTGCAACTTGAGGCCGACGGCCGGTACTTCGGCGGCAAAGTCGTGAACCGTGGCATTGCCGGTGATGTCGGGCTGATCCAGTGTGCCGCCAAGCTGGAAGTCGCCGTCTAGATGTCCCTTGACGTTGGCCAGCATGTCGGTGAAAAGCGTGATCGGAGCGAGGCTGTCCATGCGCACGCTGATTTGGCCGGACAAGGCTTTCTGCGGCCCGCGCATGCGAATGTCGCCATGCAAATTGCCGCCCTGCGTGAACGCGGTGGACAAGGTGATGTGCTGATCCTGTGGCGCGAGTGTCGCGTGGGCATTGAAATCGCGATAGGCCAGCAGCGGCAGATCCGGCCGGTCCGGATAACTGATTTTTCCGGATGGCGAGCTCAGCGTGGCTTGACCGGTCAGTGCTCCGGCGGCGTCGCGATGGATTTTGCCCTCGCCGTTGATCACGCCCTCAGCGTGCAAGGGCATGCCGTTGCCGACAAACGTGGCAATCAAGGCCAGTGGAAAGGCATGCAATGTGTAATCGGCATCGAGCGACTGGTTGCGGGCCTGGTTGGCGGTCAGGCACAACACGGGCTCGCCGGCGGTCAGGCAGGTGCGTGAAATGCTGGCCTTGCCCTGATTCCAGGCCAGTTGCGACGGACTTTGCAGGCGCCATCGCGGCAGTCCCTCGATGTCCAGGTTCAGCGTGGACAACGTCCCGTTCCATGCCTTGCCCTTCATGTGGCCCGAGAGTGCCATTTGCAATGACAGCGGCTTGCCCTCGGCGGTGAGTTTCAGGGCGTGGTCGGATTCATTGCCGTGGCCGTCAAGCGTCACCGTCTCGAACAACAGACCGCCCGTCATGACGCGGTCGGCCTGCATCGTCAGTTTGCCGCCGGGGTGACTGATGTCGGGGACGTCCGCGTCCAGCGCAACCTTGCCGACATGGGTGTCGGACACCACCAGCTTTTGTCCGGACAAATGCCCCTTGACCGCCAGTTCGGGCCACAGGCCGGTCACCAGGAAGTGTCCGTTCATCGAGCCGCTGGCATCCGGCATCCAGTCGTTGAGCGACGCGATGGCCATTTTCAAGGTGATGTGATTACGTTCGGTGCCGGTGCCATCGAGCGACAAACGGCTGTTGCCCGAGGCGAGCGACAATTTGCCGGTCAGGACGCGGTCGGGCGTCACGTGCAGATCGCCGTGGCCGCTCAATGGCCGATGGCGCAACGTGCCGTCCAGTTTGTCCAGTTTCAGCGTGGCCTCCGGCCCGTTTGCGCGCATTTCGCCCTGGGTGGCAAATGCCAGATTCATGGCGCCGTCCCAGCCGGTCAGCATCAGGCCGGGGTTGAAGTTCTGTCCTTTTGCCGTGAGGTCCCAGCCGAGGTGCGGCTTGAGGTCGAGCTTGCCTTGCACGGTCAAGCCACCTTTGGGTTGTTCCACCGTCAGTGCTTTCAGCGTGACCACGTCGGGGGTGCCGGCGAGATCCAGTGTCAGGTGCGCCAGTTGATCGGGCGGCCCCAGTTGCATCCGGCCATTGACGTGATAGTTGTCCGCGCCGCCCTGGATCGTGATGTCACCGCCGCTGGCAAGCTTCTGGCCGGCCACGGATTCGGGTACCAGCACGTCATGCCAGTTCAGGGCCAGATCGGCCTGCATCGGTTTGTCGGCAAGATCGACCGTGCCGTGTCCGACGAGCTCGCCCTTGATGTCGGGCGATGTCAGGACGAGCTGGTCGAGCAACACGTGTTGCTTGTCCGCATTGTAGTGAATCGTGAGTGGATGGACCCGGAAGCGCAGCTTGTCGAGGCCGACTTGACCGTCGAGTGTTCCGCCGTGGCGGTCGCCATGGCCGTCGAGCGCCACGGCCAGTTTCTTTATCGAGGAGTCCTCCAGGAATGCTTTCGGATCGAATGCCGGCACCGCAAGTCTGGCCGTCCACGGGTAGTCGCCGGATTGTTGCATGTCGACGTGCAGGGTCGCCTGCATCGGTGAGCTCAGGCTCAGCGTCATCCGTACATGCTTGCCGTTGCTGACGGTTTCGAGCTTGCCGGCATAGGTTGTCCGGCTCACGGTCCATTGAAAGCTGCCGGCGCCGTTGCCCTTGAACGGGTTGCTCAGTGCCAGTTGTCCGGAAAGGTCCGCGCGGCCGTCGGGAGAGCGCAGCTTGAGTTCTTTCAGATCCAGCCCCCGCGAGGTCCAGGCGCCGGCGACATCCAGTGTATTGGCACGAAACGCGGATTGGCCGTTTTGGATGATGTCGATGTCCTGGAGGTGTGCCTTGTCGAGCACGATGTCCAGGGGCGGCTTGAGCGACAGCGGCTCGTCGCTTTCCGGTGGCGGTTGTGCCGGCGTGGTCATGACGACTTTCACACCGGTTGCATCGAGGTTGCGGAAATGCAGCGTGCCGGCAAACAGCGACCACAACTCGGGATCAGCGCGCAGCGACCGGATGCTTGCATCCAGGCCGCTGTCCGGATTGCGGTAACGCACGCCGTCAAGTTGCAGTGGTCCGGCCAGATGGCCCCGCGCCGCTTTGACGCTCAAGTTGTCATTGGTTACCCGCGCCAGCGCAAAATGCAGTCCCGACTCGGTTCCCAGCAGCCACCATCCACTGGCAATCAACAGCACGATCAGCACTGCCAGGACGATGCCGATGCGCTTGAACCAGCGTTTGCCTGTGGCATGCATCATCACAAGTCCGGCCCGATCAGGATGTTGAGTTGAATGCCGCTGTGGCGGTCGTTGTGGATGGGTGTACCCAGATCCACGCGAATCATGCCCACCGGCGAAATCCAGCGCAGGCCGATGCCGGCGCCGATGCGTGGGCGAAAATCCGTATTGCTGAACGCATTGCCGGCGTCCACGAACGCGGCCACGCCCCAGTGCGGGGTGAAGTAATGCTCACCGGTGACGCCCATGGACAACAGATGCGTGCCGCCGATGACACGGCCGTAGCGGTTGCGTGGTCCCAGCGCCTGATAACCGTAACCGCGGTTGGAGCGACTGCCGCCGGCAAAAAAGCGCAGTTGCGGCGGCAGCGCGCTGAAGTCGCCGGTCTGCGTCACGCCGGCACTGCCGCGCACGATCAACCGGTTGCGGCGGTTGAATGCATGGATCCATTTGGCATGCGCCGTGACCTGGGTGAAGTTGGTGTCGGACAGCAATTTGCCCACGGTGCTGCGCGCCGTCAGCGTGAGCGACCAGCCATGGCGCACGAAACTGGCATTGTCACCATGTTTCTTGACCATCGAAATTTCCGGATACACCAGCGTGCTTCTGCCGTGTTCGATGCCCGGTGCATTGTCCGGCTCGTTGCCGCGCTGGCCGACGCTGAAGGTACCCGACAGGGCGTGCATGCCCGCTGTCATCAACCAGCCATGCCACAACCAGGTCTGGTTGCCGACCAGTTCCAGCGTTTTGGAATGCGACGTTTCCGTGTCGGCGTCACGGTAATTGGCGCCGAAATTCCACGCTCGCTGATTACTGCCGGGCAGAGGAATGGTGTAGAACGACGACACCATCTTCAGCCGCTGCGCCAGTACCAGATGGTTTTTCCATTTGTGTCCGCGGTCATTGACCCAGCGTCGCTCCAGGCCCGCCTGGACGCCGAGCCCGGTATCGGTGCCGATGAATGGTCCGCCGGTGTAGATACTGCGTTTGGCCGGTTTCAGATCGACGTTCACATCCACCGTGTCGCCGTGTTTGTGCTCCAGGTCCGGCTGTACGTTGACCACGCTGAAATAGTCTGCGCCATTGAGCTGTTGCTGCAGGCCCAGCAACTTGTTCTGATTGTAGTAATCGCCCGGTTTCCATGGCACATAGCGATCAAGAAACCCCGGCCGGAACTGCGACCCCTCGAAGTGCACCTGACCGAAGCGGTAACGCTTTCCGGCATCCCACGCCAGATCCACCACGGCGCTGTGATCGGCGCGCGTCACTTCGACGCGATGCCGGGTCATCTGCGCATCGAGAAAGCCGTTGGCAATCAGCGCGCCGTTGATCGCATTGCGCGAAGCGGTGTATTCGCCTTGATCGAGAACCTGCCCCTTGGCCGGCTTGAATTGCCGGATGGTGTGGTGGATCGGCCGCAGTTTGGCGGCCTTCGGCGGTACATCGATGTGAATTTCCGTGACTTTCACCGGAGCGCCGGGATCGACGTTCAGGGTCACGAGCCAGTCGTCGCCTTTTTGGTGAATCTGACCGGTGACCGACGCATTGAAATAACCGTAGGGTCGCAGCGCCGCCCGGGTTTCCTCCGGCGCCTGTTCGAACAGGTGGCGCACGACGGCGGCCGTGGCGTCGCGGTCCTTGTACTGGCTCAGCTGCACGCTGGAAAGAACGGCTGCCTTGAGCGTGTCATTGAGTCCGTTGACATGCACAGTCACGCCGGCATGGACCCCCAATGGCATCCATGCCAGCAACAGACCCCAGAATGGCAGGCAGCGCGTGGACAGTCGCATGCGGCGGGTGCGGCGTTCGAAGTTGGTGCCAGAGTAACGGGTATCGGCTGAATGTGGGGGGTTATGCGGCGAGCTTCGGCTGCGGCGGGCATCGCAGGCGAGCATTCAATCCGCGTCGCGCGCTCGATGCGCCACCCAGGCCCCGATCAACGCCGATACATACGGAATCGCCTGCGCACACAAAATCGCCACCCACAGCTTGCCTTCCAGGTAAGTGCCGCCAAACGTGCGAATCATCCCGAAAACCGCCAATCCCAGTGCGATGGCCATCAGAAGTTCCTCGCGCACCGGGGCGAAGGCTGCAAAACCGGATCCGCCGAGACGCCGACTCTTGGCCGTGACCACGAACGCCGTCTTCTTGCGTGTCAGGCCATGCAGAATGCCGCGCGCGATCGCGTGCGACAGCCCCATGCTGGCAATCGATGCCGTGATCGTGTCGCGCCAGCCGCAGGGGACGCGGGCCCGGTAGAGCACGACGCCGAAGATGGCCTTGGCCGCGAAAAAGCCGATGACCGGGATCAGGAACAGTTTCATCGGCAGGCTGAAGTCCTGCGGCAGGCCGATCATGCCCGCGGTCCAGAACAATGCCATCATCGTGAAGATGAGGTGCAGGGCGTCGGCAAACCAACTGAACCAGCCGGTCAGGAAATGGAAGCGTTGTCCGGTTGTCAGCGGGCCGCGTTTGACCATCCAGTTCCAGCGACCCTTGAGGATTTGCATGGCGCCGAAAGCCCATCGGTAGCGTTGACTCTTGTAGGCTTTGAAATCGGCCGGCGTGAGGCCTTTGCCCATCAACTCGTCCACGTACACGAGCTGGTAGCCGGCGTGCATCAGGCGCAAGCCGAGTTCGGCGTCTTCGCAGATGGTCCACTCCGACCAGCCGCCGGTGCCTTCCAGCGCGCTGCGGCGCACCATGGTCATGGTGCCGTGCTGGATGATGGCGTTACGCTCGTTGCGATGGTGCATGCCGATACGGAAAAAGCCGTCGTATTCCCATGCCGTCCAGCGCCGGAACGTGTTGGACTGGAAATCGCGATGAGCTTGCGGGCACTGCACCACGGCCACGTCCGCGTCGTGGAAGTAGCCGGCCAGACGCGACAGCCAGTCGGCGCGCACCACGTAATCGGCATCGACCACGGCGATGACGTCGGCTTCCGGATCCGTCTGTTCCAGACCGTAGTTGAGCGCACCTGCCTTGAAGCCGGGCCATGGGTCGAGATGGAAAAAGCGGAAGCGCGGGCCGAGTTTCTGGCAGTAATCACGCACCGGTTGCCAGACTTCCGGATCCTTGGTGTTGTTGTCGATGATCAGGACTTCGTAATTTTCATAGTCCAGCGCGGCCAGCGAATCCAGCGTCACCATCACCATGTCCGGCGGCTCGTTGTAGCAGGCCAGGTGAATGGACACGAATGGTTGCGTGGCCGGTGGTTCCGGGTCGAGCAGGACGGAGTGGCGCTGCCAGCGCCGGCGCCACAGCACCTCGGTGAATTCGAATCCGTTGATGAGCAGTACCGCCAGAATCGCTATCTGTGCGGGGAACAGCAATATCAGCATGGACCAGTCCAATGGTCCGAGATAGAAATTGAACGGCAACGTCGACGACCACACCACAAGCCCCGCCGCGAGCTGGATCAGGGCCATGTAAAAGAAGCGACCGGCGAGCTTGAAACGTGAAAACCTGACCGCGAACCAGAGCATCGGAATCAGCGCCAGCAACACCGCGGCCAATGCCTTGTATGGCCAGCCGGTATCTTCGGTCACCGGGCCGGTGAACGGGAATTTCAATTGCCGGTCGGCATTGAACATGCCCCAATAGGCCCCGGTGCGCCCTTCACCCAGACCCTCCTTCCAAGGCTGGTCGAATGCCTCCATGACGTAATAATCGATGCCCAGGCGATCGGCTACCTGGAACCACTGGCGCAGGAAAATCGCCTCGTTGGATACCGAGGGTTCGGCATTCTGGAAACGGTTGCCGTTCGACGGCCAGCCGATTTCGCCGATCACGATGGGCTTGTCGGGATAGAGCTGTTTGAGATGGCGATAACGCATCAAGACATCGCCGACGGCATCCTTGCGCGGCACGCCCTCCCAGTAGGGGAGCAGATGCACGGTGATGAAGTCGACGTGTTCGGCCAGTTCCGGATATTTCTCCCAGATATGCCAGGGTTCGGCCGTGGATACCGGCTGGCGAATGGCCGCGCGCGCCCGATCAATGTAGGCCATCAGCTTTTGCGGCTCGATGTCGTGACGCAGCAGCACTTCGTTGCCCACTTCCACGCGGGTGATGGTGTCCGGATAACGCCGTGCCTGGGCGATGACCGCGCGAAGCTCCTTTTCGTTGTTGTTCTTGCGCGCGTCGATCCAGGCGCCGGCCAGCACGTCCAGGCCCTGCTTCTGCGCCAGCCGATATACCTGCGGATTCTGCAGCGACGAATACACGCGAATGTTGTGCGTGTAGTGCGACAACAATTTCAGATCGGACGCGATGTCCTTGTCGGAGGGAAACTTCTGCGACATGCCCGGCGAATTGCTGGGCAGGGGGCTTTGATAGCGCTGAAAAAAACTGACGGCGAACCCCTTGATTTCACCATGCCAGTTGTTGGGGCCGTGCGGCAGGTTGGACCACCACCACAGGCCCACATTGAGCGAAGCCACCAACAGAGCCAGCACGATGGCGGCGATCCATGGATGTCGGCTGCTGCCGTTTCGGCTCGTCTCGTCGCGCAAGGGGATCCTCGGGCCGCATGGCCGCTGGCTGAAAGTGAATCCCGGCGAGCTTACCCAAAATCGGATGAATGTTCACTTGCGCGGGGGGAACTGGCAGCGGATTCGGGTAATGAATTTGCCCTGCAGAGGCTTGACGCGGCTGTCTGGCAGGTGGCTTCGGGCTATCATGCGCGGTTCCATGAACAACGCCGCGTCCGACCATTCTCGCCATGACCTGGCGGCTCTGCGCCGCCGGCTGGACAATGTGTGCACGCGCGATTACGGCCGCCTTTTCGGCCGCTGGCGAAAGCTGTCGCGTGCCAGAAAACCGGGTACGGCCCAGGTGCGGGAGCTTGCCGACGCCGTGGCGCGTTCCGAAGCGGTGCGACAACAACGCGTCGATGCCAAACCGTCCATGGAGCTGGATGCGGCCCTGCCGATCGCCGCCCGCGCCGATGACATCATCGAACTGATCGTCCGGCACCAGGTCGTGGTGGTGGCGGGCGAAACCGGTTCGGGCAAGACCACGCAGCTGCCGCAGCTGTGTCTGGCTGCCGGCCGCGGCGAAGCGGGTTTGATTGGTTGCACGCAACCGCGGCGTCTGGCAGCCCGATCGGTGGCGCGGCGCGTGGCCGAGGAAACGGGCACACGCGTCGGCGACAAAATCGGATTCCAGGTGCGCTTTTCCGAACAGGTCAGCGATGCCTCGTTGGTGAAGTTCATGACCGACGGCATTCTGCTGGCCGAGACCCAATCCGACCCGTGGCTAAGTGCGTATGACACGCTCATCATCGACGAGGCGCACGAACGCAGCCTCAACATCGATTTTCTGCTCGGCTATTTGAAGCGGCTGCTGGTCAAGCGGCGCAATCTCAAGGTCATCATCACCTCGGCCACCATCGACACGGCGCGTTTCGCCGAACATTTCGGCGACGTGCCGGTCGTTGAAGTGGAAGGGCGGACCTATCCGGTCGAGGTGCGTTGGCGCCCCGGCGACGATCGCGAGCTGGCGCAGGGCAGCCCCGAGCACATCGCCCGCGCGGTGGACGAGCTGACACGCGATGCACCGCGAGGCGACATTCTGGTGTTCCTGCCGGGGGAGCGCGAAATCCGGGACACGCATTTGCATCTGTCGCGACGCCAGTACCGGCATACGGAAATTCTGCCGTTGTATGCGCGCTTGTCGGCCCGGGATCAGGACCGCGTATTTCGGCCGGGTAATCTGCGCCGTATCGTGCTGGCGACCAATGTCGCCGAGACGTCGCTGACCGTGCCACGCATCCATGCCGTGATCGACACCGGTACCGCGCGCGTGATGCGTTACAGCCAGCGCAGCCAGATCGAGCGCTTGCATGTGGAGCCCGTTTCACAAGCCGCCGCCGACCAGCGCAAGGGCCGTTGTGGACGCGTCGGTCCGGGCGTCTGCATACGGCTTTTTGCGGAAGAAGACTTCGCGGCGCGACCCCGCTTCACCGATCCCGAGTTGCTGCGCTCGTCGCTGGCGAACGTCATTTTGCGCATGCTGTCATTGCAACTGGGCGACGTGGAGGACTTTCCGTTTCTGGACATGCCCGAACCACGCGCCATCGGCGACGGCTATCGGCGTCTGGCCGAAGTGCAGGCCATCGACGACAAGCGGCGGTTGACGGCCCTCGGACGCGAGTTGGCGCGTTTGCCCATTGACGTGCAACTGGCGCGCATGTTGCTGGAAGGGCGCCGGCAGGACGTGCTGCGGGACATGCTCGTCATCGTCGCTTTCCTGAGCGTCGCCGATCCGCGCGAACGCCCGCCCGAAGCACGCCAGCAAGCCGATGCCGCCCACCGTCAGTTCGCCGACCCACAATCGGATTTCGTCGGTGTGCTCAATCTCTGGAATGCGTGGAGCGAGGTGCGCGACGAACTCACGCGGGCAAAACTGCGCGATTGGTGCAGGAAGCATTTCGTCGGGTATCTGCGGATGCGCGAGTGGAGGGAGGTGCATCGGCAACTCAAGTTGGCGATGTCGAGTCTCGACCCTCGGGACTCGGGGTCGGAGGCTCGGAAGGGCGGCGTTTCGAAGCGCGACCGGTCGAGAACAGGCGCCACGATTACGACGGCGGCAAAAGCACAGAGACATGCGGCAGGAAAGTCGGATGGCGACAAGGTTTCATCGCGCTTGCCAGCGTCTGATGCCGCCACTCCCGGTTACCAATCCATCCATGTCAGTCTCCTCGCCGGCCTTCCCACCCAGGTCGGCCACAAAGACGAACATGGCGTTTTTCGAGGTACGCGCGAACGCAAGTTTCAGGTATTTCCCGGTTCCGCACTGGCGAAAAAACCGCCGGCGTGGGTGTTCGCCGCACAGGTGCTGGATATCGGCGGCAAGGTCTGGGGCATGCAGTGCGCGCGCGTGGAGCCGGCCTGGATCGAGCGTCAGGCGGCACACCTTTTGCGACGAAGCTGGCATGACCCGCACTGGTCGCGCAAACGTGGCGCGGTGGTCGCTTTCGAGCAAGTGACCTTGTTCGGCATGGTGCTGGTAGAGCGCCGCACGGTGACATTCCGCAAGCAGGACCCGGCGCGGGCGCATCAGATATTTCTGCGCGAAGGGCTGGCGCGTGGCGAGCTGGACGCTCGCGCCGATTTCGTCAAAGCCAACCGGAAGACCCTGGCCGAAGCCGAAGACATCGAAGCGCGCCAGCGGCGTCAGGGCCTGATCCGCCCGGACGACGAGCTGGCGCAATTCTTCGCTGGCAAACTGCCAACCGGTATCAGTGATGTGCGTGCGCTGGATGCCTGGTATCGCAAAGCATCCGACGCGGAAAAATCGGCGTTGCGCTGGACGCTTGCCGATGTCATGCAAGGCGACGAAGCACTGGATGCCGACGCGTTTCCGCCGGTCCTCGAACTGGACGGGCAACGCTATCGCTTGAGCTATCGCTTCGTGCCCGGCGATGAAGCCGATGGTGTGACGCTGCATGTGCCGATGGCGCTGCTCAATGCCGTGCCCGACGCCCCTTGCCAATGGCTGGTGCCCGGGCTGGTGGCCGACAAAGTGGCGGAGTTGATTCGCGGTTTGCCCAAATCCCTGCGCCGGAATTTTGTGCCGGCGCCGGATTTTGCGCGGGCCTTCGTGCAGACCGAGCCGTCGCACGCCCAACCGCTGGCGCGGGCGTTGGCGGCATTTCTGGTGCGCACTACCGGGGTCGTTGTCCAGGCCGACGACTTCGCCGGTATCGAGTTGCCGGCGCATCTTCGCATGCGTTTCGTGCTGGAAGGTGACCAGGGCGCGCATCTGGCGGCCGGACGCGATCTGGCTGTCTTGCGGAGCCAATGGGAAGGACAGGCACGTGCAGCCTTTTCGCGTCAGGCCGACGTGGACATCACCCGCGAAAACGTCACCCGGTGGGATTTCGACACCATCCCGGCGCGCATCTCCACGCCCGGCCAGCCCGATGCCTTTCCGGCCCTTGTCGACCTCGAATCGAGCGTGGCATTGCGCGTGTTCGAGCGCAACGCCGATGCCCGCCAGGCGCATGTCGACGGGGTTCGTCGTCTGTTGCGGCTGGATCTGGAGCCGGGATTCAAGCAAGCGCGCCGCAAGCTGCCGATCGGAAAAAAGCTTGCGTTGCAATTTGCGCCGCTGGGCACGCTGGAAAGCCTGCGTGAGGATCTGGTCAGTGGCGGTTTTGCCGATCTCCTCGCTGAACAGGACATGCATGTTCGCAATGCGCGGGATTTCACTATCCTGCGCGATGGCGTCGCTGCGGGATTGTTCGCCGCCAGCGTCGAGCGCCTCAAACTGGCCGAACCGATCATCGCCGCGCAAGCCGAGGCCAAGGCCTTGCTGCAACCGCAGCGGGAAGGTCGGTCACCGGCCAGTTATGCCGACCTCGAAGCGCAGGCCGACAGCCTTCTGGCGCCGGGATTTCTGCGCGAATTGTCGGCCACGCGCCTGCGACACTACCCGCGTTACCTGGAGGCGATGCGCGTGCGTGCCGAGCGTCTGCGTCGCGATCCGGGCAAAGATCACCGTCACTTGCATCAGGTATTGCCGTATTGGCGCGCCTATCAGGAGCACGCACAGGCGGGTGAGGATTCGGCAGCCCTGGATCGCCTGCGCTGGCTGATCGAGGAGTTCCGCGTGTCATTGTTTGCGCAGGAGTTGAAAACCGCCGAACCGGTTTCCGTCAAGCGGCTGGACAAGGCGTTGCATGCGCTGAACAGGTCATGACGGGTTGACATGACAGCGCCAAAAACTTTTCGCAGGCGGTAACCTTGAAACATGGTTTCCCGTTCCCGCAAGACAACGCACGTGCTGGATGCACTGACATCCCGGCGTGCCCGACTCGCGCCGGTGCTGCAGTGCGCGCTGGACGGTTTCGCGACGACCGACCAGAGTTGTCGGCGTGAGTGCGGTGATGTGCTGGATGTGTTGCAAACGCTCGATTGCGATGACGAAACGTGTGCATCGGCACTGTGGTTTTATGTCGCCAAGGGGCAACCGGAGACGTGGGCCAAAGCGGGCTCGGGTGTTTCCGCCGACGTGGCGCGACTGGTGGGCGGCCAGCTGGCCGCCGAACGCGTGTGGGAGCTTCACGGCGAGCGTGGCAGCGGGGGTGGTGAGGGTCTGCGCCGTTTGCTGTTGGCGATCATTCGCGACCTGCGCGTGGTGTTCGTGCTCCTGGCGCGGCAATTGGCAAGGTTGCGGCGTGCCGACGACCTGCCGGCGGACCAGGCTGCAGCGCTGGCGCGTTTGACCGCCGACATCCATGCGCCGCTCGCCAATCGACTGGGTATCTGGCAGTTGAAGTGGGAACTGGAGGATCTGGCCTTTCGCCAACTGCAGCCGGAAACTTACAAACGCGTGGCCAAATTGCTGGCCGAGCGTCGTACCGACCGCGAACGTTTCATCGCGACCTGCATCGACAGGTTGCAGACGGAGATGGCCGAAGCGGGCATCGACGCCGAATTGGCGGGGCGCCCCAAGCATATCTATTCCATCTGGAAAAAGATGCAGCGCAAGCATCTGGAGTTCGACGAGCTTTACGACATCCGCGCCGTGCGCATCATGGTCGACAGCGTGTCTGATTGCTACGCCGCGTTGGGTGTCGTGCACGGCTTGTGGCCACATTTGCCGCGCGAGTTCGACGATTACATCGCAAGACCCAAGGAAAATGGTTACCGTTCGTTGCACACCGCCGTCATCGGTCCGGAAAACCGCACGCTGGAAGTGCAGATTCGCACCCGCGAAATGCATCGGACCTGCGAGCTGGGCGTGGCCGCGCATTGGCGTTACAAGGAGGGGGGCGCGAGCGATGCCGCGTTTGAAAAGCGTGTCGCCTGGATGCGCCGGTTGCTGGAAGCGCGGGCTGGCGATGATCGTGACTTGATGTCCGATTTTCAAACCGAACTCGACGAAGATCGGGTGTATTTGCTGACCCCGAAAGGCGACGTTCTGGACTTGCCACGTGGCGCCACGGTGCTTGATTTTGCGTATCGCGTGCACACCGAAGTCGGTCATCGGTGTCGCGGGGCCAAGGTCAACGGCCGCATCGTGCCGCTGACGTTTCAGCCGCGCAGCGGTGATCGTGTCGACGTGATCACGGGCAAGGTGTCCGAGCCCAGCCGTGACTGGCTGTCACCGCATCATGGATACCTGCACAGTGCACGTTCGCGCGAAAAAGTGCGTGGCTGGTTCCGCCGGGGCGCGCGTGAAACCAATTTGAGCGTGGGGCGGCAGACGCTGGAACGCGAACTTCGACGGCTGGCACTGGATCAGGTGGAGATCGATGCACTGGTCGCGCGGCTGGGGCTGAAATCGCATGACGAACTGCTCGAAGCGCTGGCGCTCGGTGAAGTCACCACGGGTCAGTTGGCACGTGCCGCACAGGCACCCGCTGAAGAAGTTGCATCACCGCCGACCGCGCTGCCTCCACATGCACCCGACGCACCGGGCGCACTCAAGATCGAGGGTGTGGGCAATTTGCTCACGAGCCTGGCCAGGTGTTGCCAACCCTTGCCGGGCGATCCGGTGCGCGGTTTCATCACCCGCGGCCGCGGCGTGTCCGTTCACCGTACCGACTGCCCGAGTCTGGCGCGCCTGATCAAGCGCGATCCCGACCGCATCATCGACGTCGAATGGGGGCCGGGCGACGCGCGCGTCTATCAGGTCGATATCGGCATTCGCGGCTACGACCGGAAAGGGTTGCAAAAGGATGTCACGGCCACCATTTCCACGGCCGCCACGCCCATTGTGGCGTCATCGAGCCGGCTCGATCCGCGTCGCGGCGAAGTGGACATGCGCTTTACCTTGCGCGTGCGTGATTTTGGTCAGCTGTCGGAACTTCTGAGCCGGCTTTCGGCTCTACCCAATGTGATCGACGTTCATCGCCTGACGGCTTGATGAGAACAAGCTGAACGCCCGTTGTACCGTGGAAGGTGTCGATGTCTGGCAGTGCTACGCTGCCGCATTGGTCATTTTCACGCAGCCGGATCTGCCGTATTTTGCGTCCATGAGCACAAACGACAAACATCGCGGCCGTCGCGAGCCAACGCTGGGTAATCTGGATCACGTGGATACGCCGGCGCCGCCGCCCGAACCGGAAGACGATCTGCCGCGCGTGGACATCGGCGATGACCGGGGTCCGCGGGCATACCGCTCACGGCCTCCCGCACCGCGACGCTCGGGCTCGCCGCCACATCGCGCGCCATCCGCGTGGCGTTCGTGGTTGTGGCCGCTCCTGGCCATCGCGCTGGTCGCTCTGCTGGCACTGGCCTGGATCAATCAGGACCGTTTGCGCGGCATGCTTCCCCGCACGCACCTCAACACCATGCTGATCAAGGCCGACAAGGCGCTGGCGGCGGGGAACCTGGAGGGCGACAACGGTGACAGCGCCCACGAGTTGTACGCCAAGGTGCTGAGGCTGGAGCCGGACAACAGTCACGCGCTGGATGGCCTGCATCAAGTCGGACAGGCCGAGTTGGCGCGTGCCGCATCGGCCATCAAGGCAAAAAACTTCACCGTCGCGAAAACATCCATTGCCAATGCGCGTCGCTTGTTGGGCGGTGGCGCCGACGTGCAGAAACTCGACGAACAACTGCGCCAGGCCGAACATCCGAAGAAAGAAATCCATGCCACCATCGACAAAGCGCAAAAAGCCATGGCCAACGGCAACGTTGCCGGAGCCGGCGGCGCAGCCGAGATGTACCAGGATGTGCTGAAGGTGGCGCCGGACAATGCGGTGGCGCGGCACGGGCTGGAACAGGCCGGCGATACCCTCGCCGCGCGGGCGCGCAGGGCATTGCGTCAGGGCGACATCGACACGGCTGCCACGCTGATCGGGCAACTGGGCGGGTTGCAGCCGCACAATGGCGATCTGCCGGCGTTGCGGGCGCGTTTGTCGCAAGCGCGCCAAGCGACCGCAGCCGCCATCAAGCAGCATCTGAAGCAGGGTCGTGCGGATCTGCATGCAGGGCGTTTCACCGGCGAGGGCGACAACAACGCACTGGCGCAGTTCAAGACCGTGCAAAAGCTCGACGCCGAAAATGCCGAGGCGCGGGCGGGCTTGCGGCAGGTGGCGCAGGCGTTGATCCTGCGCGCCAATGCCGCCATCGATGGCGGGGATACATCGCAGGCACAGGCGTTGTTGAAACAGGCTGCCGAGTTGGCACCGAAATCACCGGATCTTGCGGCGGCAAGAAAACGCCTGTCCGCAATGCATGAGGAGACGCCGGCCACATCGACGAAGAACCCTGTGGCCGACACGCAAGCACATCCGGACCTGACGCCGTTGCAGAAAGTGGAAATCCGGCACCTGATCACACGGGCGGCGGCCGCCGCCAGGGCGGGCAACATCATGTTGCCCCCCGGGGACAGCGCATACGATCTCTACAATGAAGCGCTGACCATCGACGCCAACAATGCCGAGGCACGAGCCGGTATCAATTCGCTTGCAGACAGAGCGCTCACCAGTTTCAACAAGGCGGTCGCCGCACATCAGCTTCAGCGTGCCGACGGCTACCTTGCGACGCTGCGCAGCTTGGACCCGGGCAATGCAAAGGCCGATGCGCTGAACCGGAAACTGGCCAATGCCTGGCTCGATCGCGCCCGATCGAGCATGGATGAAGGCAACCGCATCGCTGCGCTCAAGGCGCTGAAGGCGGCACGCAAACTTGCACCGGATGCTCCGCGCATCAAGTCCGTTGCCAGGGATTTGGGCGAGTAGATCGAATTCGGTCGCCAGCCGTCCCCTAAATAGCGCCGCGTGTTTTGTCGGATGGCGATCCGACATCCGACTTCGGGGCCCGCGTTGCGCCCGAAATGTGAACCATGCATTGTCTGCAGGGCTTACAACCCATGCTAGAATCGCGCCCAATCATGAAGCAACCGCCGATGGAATCGCTCCGCACATGACATGATGGAGCAAGGTGGTCGGACGGTCGGTTCCACATTCATCAGGGAGGAGATTGGCATGAACACGCCCATGCTTGCGAGTGCTTTCGCGCATCTGGCGCCGGCACGTTTGTCCGATGCGAACCGCCTGTACACTCTCGAAGGTCCGCCGCTGTTCGACGCACTGCAGGTCGAGCGCTGGTATGCGGAATCAGCACTATCCACGTGCGGGGGAATCACCATCGATGCCTTGTCCAACGAGGCCGACCTGTCGCTGGACGCCATGTTGGGTCAGACGCTCACCCTGCATACCACGCAAGCCGACGGCACGCGCACACCACACAGTGGTCTGGTGCGCGAAGCTCGTTTGCTGGGCGCCGATGGCAGCCTGGCGCGCTACCGTCTGATGCTGGTGCCGTGGTTGTGGCTGCTGGGCGAAGGCCGCCACAGCCGCATTTTCCAGGAACGCTCCGTGCTCGATATCGTCGCGGAAGTGTTTGCCGACTATCGTGACTACGGAGCCTGGAAAATCACGTCCGACGCGCGCCAATGGCTCGCTGCGGTGCGTCCGCGCAGCTACACGGTGCAATACCGCGAAACCGATCTCGCATTCGTCGAGCGCCTGTTGGCCGAAGAAGGTCTGGGTTACACCTTCGTGGACGACGCCGAGGCGCCGTCCGGACACACACTGGTGATCTTCGCCGACAGCGGACAGCTCCCCGAAGATATGCGCTCGGCCGGGAGCCCGGAGGGCATTCGCTTCCATCGTGCCGCCGCCACGGAGGCCAGCGATGCCATCCAGGCGCTGGGTCGGGAAGGTGTCATGGGGCCCTCATCCGTCACGCAACTCAGCTGGGACTACAAGGCCATGGCCGCCATCAGTGCGCAGGTGCCGGTGCAAGGCGGAAAGGGCGGGGAAAGTTACGATCCTGTCGGCGCGTACGCGTTTGCCGACAGCCGCGAAGCGGCGCATTACGCGCAACTCGCCGCCGAGGCGCATGAAACGTTGCAGCAACACTGGGTCGGTCGCGGCAGCGTGCGTGGCGCACGTGTCGGTACGCGATTTCGCGTGGCGCAATCACCTCTGCAGGTCGCGGAGATGGCGATGCCCGAAAGCTTCCTGTGGACGCGGCTCACGGAAGCAGGCATCAACAATCTGCCGGCGTCGATACGGCACGCCGCGCGCGATCATCTGGGCGAGGCGGTTTTCAACGCCCCTGCCGATGTCGAGTCATGGGCAACGGCCGATACCCGCGCCGCCATCATGTCGCTGTGGGCGCGCGCCGAAACCACCGGCTACGCACAACACTTCGAAGCGGTCGACGCCGCACGCCCATGGCGTCCGGTGTTGGCAGACGAGCATGGCACGCGTCTGAACCCGCGTTCGACCGCGCCGGGCACGCAAACCGCCATCGTCGTCGGTCCGGAAGGCGAAACCACGCCGGGCGCCGCCGGTCCGCTCCACACCGACAAACGTGGCCGCCTGAAGGTCCGCTTCCACTGGATGGAGCACGGCGCCAGTTGCTGGCTGCGCTGCGTGCAACGCTACGCTGGTCAGGGCCATGGTGCGCAGTTTCTGCCGCGCATCGGCCAGGAAGTGCTGGTGAGTTTTCTCGACGGGGACATTGATCGTCCCGTGATCACCGGCGCGTTGTACAACGGCTACGGTGAAGCCGGCATCGCGCCCACGCCCGGTGCGGGTGAAGCCACGCCCGAGGGCAGCGCCTATGCCCAGGCCAACGATCAACGCGCCAGCGCGCAGGGCAATCTCGGCGGCGGTCACAGCCCCGCCTGGCACGGCCAGGGCGCGGGCAACGCCGCCCACGCCAACGCGGCCGCCTTGTCCGGCATCAAGACCCGGGGTTTCGACGGCGCCGGTCACAATCAACTGGTGTTCGACGACACGGACCGGCAAGGCCGCATCCAGTTTGCCAGCAGCCAGGCCGCCAGTCAGCTCAACCTGGGCCACCTCGTCCATCAGCAAGACAACTACCGAGGCAGCTTCCGCGGCATCGGGCTGGAACTGCGAAGCGATGGTTACGGCAGCATACGCGGCCGACGCGGTCTGTTGCTGACCACATGGGCGGGCAACACCCACGAGCCCGCCGCCGACGCCAATGCCGTCGGTGCGCTGCTCAACCAGCACGTCCAACTGGCGCAAACGCTGAGCGGCGCGGCCAGGACACACCAGACGATGCCGCTGGCCGGGCATGAAGGCACCATCGTAAGCGATCAAAGCGCACTGAGCGACAAGGCCGCGCCGCTCAAGGCACTCCGCGAAAGCGTCACCCACACAGTCACGGGGGACAACTATGCCGACGCCGAACCGGGCGGCGCCATCCCGCACAGCCGCGATGCCGTCACCACACTCGCCGGTCGCGCCGGCATCGTCAGCATCGCCGGCCAGTCGCTGCATCACAGCGCCGGCGAAACCCTGAATCTCGGCAGCGGCCGGCACATCAACCTCGGTGTCGCCGAACAACTGCGCCTGCACGCCAACCAGGGCATCGGCCTCGTCGCCGGCGCGCAAGGCGCCAAAGGCGTCGGCCTCAACCTCACGGCCGGTCGGGGTGAAATGGATGTCCAGGCCCAGCACGACACGCTGAAGCTGCGCAGCAAAGACGGCCTTGAACTCGTTTCCACCGACGCGGCCATCGACTTGGCCGCGAAAAAGGTCATCCGTATCGCCACCGAACAAGGCGCCTACATCCACATCGAAAACGGCAACATCACCTTTGGTGCGCCCGGCAAACTGAGCATCAAGGCGGGCAATCACAAGATGGTGGGTGGAACGCACTTGTCACGCGAGATGAATGGTTGGCGTGAGCCGAAGTTTGATGAGCGAGTGCGTGTGACCTTGCGTGACGGCAAAACACCGGCGGTGAACCACCATTACGAGTACGTACGTGCTGACGGCGCGAAAATTCGGGGTGTCACCGATAGTGACGGGTGGGCCACCGTACAAAACGGACAGGGCATGGAAGAGTTGAGCATCCGTTTGTTGGGCAGAGCATAAGGAGATAAGCGAGATGTCAGAAGAGACGACGCGCCTGATTCCCACTACCCTCGGCCCGGACGGCGTTCCTGTTGCAAAGACCATCACTTCGTCCACCGGCAACAGAGTGCGTGCACAGTGCAAAGCACTCCCTCACACCGTGGTACCAGTGGTCTTTGTGCCAGGCATCATGGGTTCGAACTTGTGTAACAAGCACACCGGAGAGTCCGTTTGGAACGTCAGCTCGAAAGGCTCTCTCGCGCTTCAGTGGGCCTTCCGCCAGGCCTCCACGCGCCAAAAGAAGTTGCGTTACACCGAGTGCGAGGTGGACGAGCGCGGTAATTTTCCGGGCCCTAGTGCCACAGTGCCCGATGCCGACGCCGCGGAGAAACGGGGTTGGGGCGGGCCATCGAAGTTTTCATATGGCGAATTTCTACGCTGGCTGGATGATCGGCTCAATTCGGATTTGTGTGGATCATCCGCACCGGGTGTGGATCAGTCGCCCTGGAAAGAATACGAGGGGAAGGGGGCGTATGATGACAACTGGAATCCCGAAAAGCCGTTCCAGGCGATAACGGAAAAGGAGTCAAGCCACGCGTGGAACAACTTCTACTGTCCTGTGCACGCGGTGGGTTACAACTGGCTCCAAAGTAATGGTGCTTCGGGAAAGGATCGCCTTGCAAAACGGATTCAAGAGATCACCGACTATTGGGACAATCTGGAAGTTGATGGACGTAAGCCCTTCAGTTGTGCCAAGGTTATTTTGGTCAGCCACTCCATGGGCGGTCTGGTTGCACGTGCCGCCGTGCATGAAGCATACGGTGGTGCAAGTAAAAAAGTGCTTGGCATCGTGCATGGCGAACTTCCGGCCAACGGCGCGGCAGCCGCCTATCATCACTGCCGGAGTGGTTACAGTGGCATGCCCTCCGTTGTGCTTGGCAGGAACGCGGCACAAGTCACTGCCGTATTTGCCAATAGCCCCGGCGCAATGGAGTTGCTGCCAAACCAGCAGTACCCGGCCAACTGGTTGCGCGCAAAGCTGGGAGAGCACGTGGCTTTTTCGCTACCAGAAAATGCGAGTGACCCGTATACGGTATTGTATTTGGATAAGACGCGCTGGTGGCGACTCGTTGATCCTTCTTTAATTGATCCGGCTGATCATTACAAGCGACTTAAACTTGATCCATGGTTAAAGGGGTATGTTCCAAACCTTCGATCAACTCGTAAGTTCCATTATACGCTGAAAACCTATTATCACTCACAAACTTACGTGAACTACGGATCTGACACCACCGATTATCCGGCATGGGACGAACTGGATTGGGAGAGTTCATCCAAGCCCGGTGATTTCAAAGTGCCAAAAGACCTTCGGGACTATGCGCTTTATTCAGGCAGTGATCCAGTCACCTTGAACATCATCCCGTACGGCGGGATCACCTTTGAAATTGCGGGGCCGGGAAGCCAGCCCGGCGACGGCACGGTGCCGGCATGCTCGGGTGAGGCCCCCAACCTGCAAGGCGGAGGCAGCGTCAAGCAAAGCTTTCGCTTGGATGGGTTTGAGCACCAAGGCGCTTTCAACAATGAGCGCGTAAGAGAAACTACGTTGTACAGCATCTGCAAACTGTTGCAGGAGGCTGACGTCCTATGATCAGGTGTGACGATGAAAAATATGCCCACATGGCGTCGAGCAGTGTTCGGAGTGGTGATTTTTGGTTTGGGTATGCAGGGAACATGTGCGATGAATGACAATATACCGACCAAGACAATTTGTGCCGGTCGCTTTACTGTACAAGTTTCATCGCGCGCAAAAATTCGAATGGATGCTGCGTACCATGGCATTCGGGTAGAGAACACTGGCCACGTCACGAGTTTTGCAGACATTGCTAGTGCTGTCGATGCGCAGGAAGACAAATACTCATCGGTAAAAAGTACAAGGGATGCTGGAGATGACGCTTTTTTGCGAGCTGCCGGCTTGAACCCAGCAGAAGCATTGTCTCCCACGCAATTTGTTGGCAAGCACATTGATAGTGCCAAACAGCGGGCAATCATTGCTTATCACACGCATCCAGATAGCCTTGATGTGACGGTGAAACTTTATGCTCTCATCGATGCACTTGAGTGGGTGTTTACACGGGAGGGAAGTAGTGTACGCGATTTTGCTCGTGACAGTGCTTTACTGACTGATACCGCAAGCCGCTTCAGGACCATTTCACAACAAAACACCAAGTTGCCGGGCTTCTGCGTGGTAGGCGGGGTCTTCACCGATGTCGGCAAACCGGAGATCGGCGAGGACATGACGCTGGTTGTCAACGACCCGGCCCACAAGGACATGAGCCTCACGGTCGACAGTAGCGACATTCTTCAGACGCCTCGCGAATCACTGCGTGACAATGTGGATCGCGAGATTGCCATGTTGAGTTCACAGTTTCATGACATGAAAGTAGTAGGCCGGGGAGAGCGTAGCGTGGCCGGTCAAGAGGGCTATTTCGTAGCTATTACTGGAACCGATCCTGATTTGAATGGAGCACGCTTTTACAAGTATTACTGGTCAAGTCCCGGTATACCGAACGACGTAACACGGCCCTCCCTGAGTGTAGAGTTGCTTGTCCATGCGAGCCGCAATGCCGAGGCATCATTCGGAAGTCCACGTGACGTGACAGCCTACTTTGATCATTTCCTTCAAGGCATACGTGTCCGTTCAGGTGCTCAATGAGGTCGGCATGCGCTAACGCAGCTACGCGGTGCAATACTGCGAACCGACCTCGCATTCGTCGAGCGCTTGTTGGCTGAAGAAGGCTTGGGTTCCATCTTCATGGACGCGGCCGAGGCTCACCGCGGACACGGATGATGCCGCTCTAACTATCCCCCAGCACTCGCCGCAGCGTATTGCGTGCGGCGGCGAACGAGAAGTGGCGGCGTACGTTCTCGAGTCCGGCGTCGGACAGTTTGATCCACAGGGGTTCGTCTGCATCGAGGCGCAGCACGGCGGCAGCGAATGCCGCGGCGTCTTCCGCGATGAGAACGTCTTCGCCATCGACCAGGTGCATGCCTTCGGCGGCAACGGGAGTGGCGACGACTGGCAGACCGTGGCTCATGGCCATGTTGACTTTGCCCTTGACGCCCGCGCCGTAGCGCAGTGGCGCCACGGAAATGCGGCAGGTGTTCATCCACGGCGCCAAATCGTCGACGCGGCCATGCAGGATGACACCGTCGGCCTGCAGGATGTGGCGGGCTTCGGACGGTACGTCGCCGAGGATGTGCAGTTGCAGGGTCGGCCGGTCCCGGCGAATACGCGGCAGGATGTCGGTGACCATCCAGCGCATGGCATCGGCGTTGGGGGGATGGTTGTAGCCGCCGATGAAAACCAGATCCTTGCGACTGGCAAAATCGCCATGGCGACCGTGTACGGCGTGCACGTTGGAAAGCAGTTCGACATGACAGCCGGGAGCTTCGGCGGCTAGCAGGTCGCGTTCCACCGGGCTGACCACGAAGGTCATGTCGGCGGCTTGCACCAAAGCTGTTTCGCGACGGCGCGACGCTTCCGCCTGTCGTGTGAGGGCGGCGTTGCCGGATATCTCGGCGGCGCGTGATTCGCGCAGGAAATGCAGATCCACGGTATCGAAAATGACGCGTGCTTTCGGGGCACGGTGTCGTACCAGCGGCAGGTACTGGTCGGCAATCGCGCAACGGCACAGCATCACCGCATCCAGTGCCTCCGCGTTGCGTTGCAACCATGTCGAAGCATCGCGCACCCACGGGCGACGCAATACTTCCACGCCCAGCGCGCTCAATGCGTTCACATGGTTTTCGTCGGCATGACCGTCGTCGGGAAGGAATGCGACTTGCCAGCCCAACTCGCGCAGCAGATGGAAAATGGCGGTCAGACGCAACGAGCCGGAATCACGCGCCGGTTCCGGCACGGTGGTATCGATGATGAGGATACGCGGACGCTTGCCGTGCAGGATCTGCGCCACCGGTGTACCGGGAGCCGGTTGTGCTGTCAGCGTGTCGGCCCAGGTGTCGGCAAATTTCTGCTGGTTGATTTGCTGTTGCTGCTTGACGCCGCCGAAGACATCGGTGCCGGACGTGGCGCCTTCCATGTGCACGATGAGGCTGGCCGGTTCGTAAATCACGCGACGGCCTGCTGCGCGCGCGGAAAAGGCGAGGTCGGTGTCTTCGTAATAGGCGGGTGCGTAGCGAGAATCGAAACCGCCGATGCTGGTGAACAGGCGGCGCGGAATCATCAATGCAGCGCCGGAGACGTAATCGACGTCGCGGCGATAGCGATAGCGTGGATCGCTGCGATCTTCGAAGCGGCCCACGTTCCAGCACGTGCCGTCGGCGTAGACGATGCCTCCGGCTTCCTGCAGCCGTCCGTCCGGGTACACCAGGCGACTGCCGGCAATGCCGCAGTCAGGCTCGTTCCGGCAACAATCGAGCAGGGCATCCAGCCAGCCTGGCGTGACCTGCGTGTCGTTGTTCAGAAACAGCAGGAATCGACCGCGAGCCAGGTCTGCACCGGCATTGCAACTGCCGATGAAGCCGAGATTTTCGACATTTTCGTGCAGGCGCAGCCCCTTGATGCGGCGCAATGTGGCCACGCTCTGGTCGGGTGAGGCGTCATCGACCACGATGACTTCGAACGGCGCCTCGGCTCCGTGGCGTGCAATGGAATGCAGGCAGGCCAAGGTCCATTTCAGTTTGCCGTGCATCGGCACGATGACGGAAACCGCGGGGGCGTCGCTGACCGGCAGCGCGAATGGTTCGAATACGGTGTTCAGCGGCAGCAGGTCCAGCCGCGCGTCCTGGGCGGGGCGACGTTTGCATGCTTGCGCGATGCGTCGCCATGTGCCGCGCAGACCGCGTTGCGCGAGTGATGCACGGACGCGGCGCGCAAGGTAGCGCCAGCGTTGCAGACGAAAGCTCATGCGTCGGTTCTTCCTTGAGGGAGCCTCGAAAAACCGTGGCACCCTGGAGCTGCCCTCGTGGGAGGGACCGGTGGCCGCGACGGATCATGCGGTACATCCTGTCGGGGCCACCGGCCCCTCCCACAGGAAACTCCGATGATCCGCGGTTTTTCGAGGTTCCCTTGAGGGGTTTCGTGCGTATGACTCATGATTTGTCGCAGTGCGGCCATGAAGTGCAAAACGGGGATTATGCCTTGATTGACGGGCGCGGGCGGCAGACAACCCTGAACGTCACATGACGCAGAATGCTGTTCAGACAGGGAAGTGGGTCGCCTCATGTGTATTCTGCCCCGTCTATAATTCTGCACTTGTTCCCGCGCCCGGTCCTGCTTTTGTCTTTTTTTTCCCGCTCACGGTCTTTCGCTCGCTCCTTGTGGCCCTGGTTACGCTATCCGGTCTGGCTGGGGCTGGGTCTTGTCGTGGGCTTTCTGGTGCCCTACATGCTGGTTCTCAATGCCAGCGTGCAGGAGCGGTTCAACGACCTGGTGTTTTCCGTGCCGACACGCGTGTACGCGCGCCCGTTGTCGCTACGGAAGGGCGAGCCGATGACGTCCGAGGCGCTGGAACTGGAGCTCAAGTTCGCCGGTTACGTTCACGATGATGCCGGCCGTGTGCCTGGCTCGTGGACGGGGGGCGACACCCATTACGTGATTTCATCGCGGGGTTATGCCGGTCCGTATGGCGGCGAGTTGCCGCAACGCATCAAAGTCACGTTGGGCGCGCATGACGTGAAATCGGTGACCGACATGAAAGGTCACGCGATCGACGAGACGCATCTGGATCCGGCGCGTATCGCGACGCTCTACGGAGCCGAACAGGAGGAGCGTCGCGTCGTCACGTTGCGTCAAGTGCCGCCGTTGCTGGTCAAGGGTCTGCAAGCGGTCGAGGACCGCAATTTCAACAGCAACATCGGCATCGACATCGGCGCCATTGCACGTGCGGCCTGGGCTGACCTGCGTGCGGGACGCATTGTTCAAGGCGGCTCGACGTTGACGCAGCAGTTGGTGCGCAACCTGTATCTGGATCGCAACCAGACGCTCGTGCGCAAGTTCAACGAGGCGCTGCTGGCGATTCTGATCAAGTCCCATTACAGCAAGGAACGCATTCTCGAAGCTTACATAAACGAGGTGTTCCTGGGGCAGAAGGGCAATCAGGCCGTACACGGCTTTGCCGCTGCTGCCGAATTCTATTTCGGAAGACGCGTGCAGGAGCTGTCGCCGGCGGATATCGCCTTGCTGGTCGGTCTGGTGCGTGGCCCGAGTTATTACGATCCGCGCTCGCATCCGGAACGCGCACTGGCCAGGCGCAATCACGTGCTGGCTGAATTCAACCAGACGGGACTGCTTGACAACGGCGTCACCATGAAGGCACAAGCCTCACCCTTGGGTGTGACGCAACGGGCGCGCTTGCCGCATGACCGTTTCCCGGCGTTCATGGATTTGGTTCGCGCCCAGGTGATGCACGATTTCGACGAAAAACAGCTGCGTGACGACGGTTTGTCCATCTTCACGACGCTGGACCCGGCTGCGCAGCTTTATACCGAGCAGGCCGTCACCCACACGCTCGACGACATGGGCAAGAAGGGCGACAAGCTGCAGGCGGCCGGTATCGTCACCAATCCGCACAATGGCGATGTGCTGGCCATGGTCGGCAGCCGCGACCCCGGCAAGCCGGGTTTCAATCGGGCCCTGGATGCGCATCGACAAATCGGCTCGACCATCAAACCGCTGGTTTATCTGGTGGCGTTGTCTCAACCCAGTCGCTGGTCGCTGGCCAGCATCATCAGCGATGCCCCGGTGCATTTGAAACAACCTGACGGCAGCATCTGGTCGCCGCAGAATGATGACAACCGTTCGCACGGCAACGTGTTTCTGGTCGATGCGCTGGTCAAGTCCTGGAATCTGGCCACCGTTCATCTGGGCCTTGCCATCGGGATTCAACGCGTGCAGAAATTCCTGGAGTCGTTCGGTCTGAAAAACGTCAATCCCAATCCGTCGCTGGTGCTGGGAGCCATCGACCTGTCACCGGCGCAACTGGCGCATTTGTACCAATTCATCGCTTCAGGCGGACATGCGTTGCCTTTGGTCACCCTGCGCGGCGTCACCGACTCGCACGGCAAGACATTGAAGCGTTACCGTGTGCGTTCCGGCAAAAGCGAGTATCCGTTGCCGGTGAAGCTGATCACTTATGCCATGCAGCAGGTGGCTTTGCGTGGCACGGCGAGCACGATCACCAGTTCCGGTCTGGGTTGGTTGCATGCCGCCGGCAAGACCGGCACCAGCGACGATCAGCGTGACAGCTGGTTTGTCGGTTTCACCGGTGATCGACTGGGCGTTTTCTGGATGGGTCGTGACGACAACAAGCCCACGAACCTGTGGGGGTCATCCGGTTCGCTGGTGGTCTGGCGTGATCTTTTTTCGCATATGCCGACGCGACCATTGCCGCTGCCATCGAATCTGGGCAAAGGCATCGACTATGTCTGGATCGACCCGCAAAGCGGCGAAAGGACCAAGCCGCAATGTGACGGCGCCCGTCGCATACCGTTCATCGCCGGCAGCGAGCCGAGCGAGATCCACGGTTGCTTCTGGCAACAATTCAAGGGATTGTTTGGTGGCGGGAATCCTCAACCCGCGAATTCTCCTGCAGCGAATCGGTGATCATGTTGTTGCGACGCACACTTCCTTTCGCCTTGTCCGTGCTGGCTGCGGCCGTGCTCGTTGCCTGTACCCAGCCCAGCGCACCCGCGCCACAATCGGTGCGTCCCAGCACCGACCTGGTGGCCGCCATTGAAGCGGCCGGTCGCCAGGACGATTCGGTGATTCACGTGGAGCCGCTGCGCAAGCCGGGCGTCAAGCCGCTGCTGGACAAAGTGGACATGCAGAAGGCGGCACACGATTACAAAGCGGCTGCCGCCACGTTGGACAAAGTGCTCGAGCTGTCTCCCGATGCGCCGGACCTGTTGCAGGATCGAGCTGAACTGGCCGTGCGTCTGGGCGATTACGTCCAAGCCGAAAAGCTGGCGCGCAAGTCGTACTCCCTGGGCCCGAAAATGGGCAGCCTGTGCGCACGCAATTGGCAGACGGTGCTGGAGATGCGTCGCATCGCCAAGGATCCCGCCAGCGTGCAATCGGCGCGCAAGATGCTCGCCAATTGCGAAAAAAGCGGCCCGGTACGCATGTAAGGCAGCCTATTTCCCCTGCAACTGAGCCTGGATCGTTTCCAGTTCGAGACCACTGGTTTCAGTGCCGCCACGCCACAACAGCCATCCGGCCGCCAGCATGGGCAGCGCGATCAGGGCGGCGGCCAGTCGAAAACTGTCGAACAGGCCCGCGACACCCATCATGGCGCCGAGAATGCCGCCGACCTTGGAACTGGCGGCGATGAGACCCGAGCCGGTACCGCGCAGATGCACTGGGTAGATTTCGGCTGCATAGGGAATCATGGTGGCGATGACGCCGCTGATGGCGATCAACAGCAGCACGGTGGCGGCGATCGTCAGCGATGGTATGCGCAGCGCGCCTGCCTCGATGAACGCAAACACCACCAGCGCCAGCACCGTCAGACCGACGAACAGCGCCAGCGACCGGAAGCTGCTCCAACGCTGATACAGCCAGACCACCAGCGCAATGGCGGGGATGGCGAGCAAGGCCGATTGCGCCATCAGTTCGCTGGCCGCGTGTGCGTTCAAGCCCAGTCGCCCCAGATTGGCAGGCAGCCACAGGACGAACCCGAAGTTCACCAATCCCCACGTCAGGCCGCACAAC
The DNA here is from genome assembly GCA_964608595.1 of uncultured Rhodanobacteraceae bacterium. Taxonomy (GTDB): domain Bacteria; phylum Pseudomonadota; class Gammaproteobacteria; order Xanthomonadales; family Rhodanobacteraceae; genus Oleiagrimonas. The sequence continues at coordinate 51,944 of CAZSOU010000001.1, read as the reverse complement.
ATCAATGCCAGGGTGACAGGCGCGTGCGCCCCCTTGAGCAAGTTCTGCAAACCGGAAGCCGGCGCGTGTGACGCAATGTCGACGGACGGCTCATCGCATGGCTGCGCGACCACGCCGTCATCATGCCCGGCAGTGAAATGCGCCAACACGGCGCGTGCGCGATCCGGCAATCCGGCATTGGCCAGAAATCGTGGCGACTCGGGAATGTAGCGATTGAGCAACACCACCAACGCGCCCGTCGGCAGATTCAGGAGCCACAGTGCACGCCAGCTCAAGGTCGGGATCAGCAGAGTCGCCGCCCCTGAAGCGGCCAGGAAGCCGGCCGAGGTCCCTACGCCACCCAGGGTCACCATCAACCAGCCACGGTGGCGCGAGGGTACGGTTTCGGCCAGCAGCGTGAAGGCGATCGGCAACATGCCGCCGGCCGCCGCGCCCATCATGAAGCACATCACCAGGTTCCAGTTGAACGATGGCATGGTGCCGCAGATCGCCGTGCCCATGAACAGGAGCGCCGACAACAGGATGGCCGCGCGCCGGCCGAACACGTCTGCCAGCCGCCCCCAAATCACCGAGCCCGCAGCAGTGCCGACCAGCGCCGACAACGCCAGATAACCGGCGACAGACATGTCGATTCCGTATTCGCGTGCCATGCCGGGCATCACGAAGGCAATGGACGCCGGTTTCATGACGTCAATGGTCAGCACCAGCGCCAACACCAACGCCAACTTCAGATGTGTGCGGTTGAGCGGCACCGAATCGGCGACATGCCAATGTGGCTGATCGCCTGGCTGCGTCGTTTTGCGGATTTGTTCCAGGCGCGGGAGCAAACCGAAAGCCGACAGCAGCACGCCGCCGGGAATCAACGCCATGCCGACCAGCATGTCGGTATCCATCGCCATGCCGGCCATGCGGAAGTGCATCGGCGCCGCCATCATGAACATCGGCAGATGCAGACATACCCCGATGGCGGTAATCAGACAACCGAGCCAGAAGGCGAGAGGATGATGAAAGGTCACGCCTTCGGTTTGCATGCAAGCGTCATGATTCGGTAAAAGAACGGATTCTAGACGAGCTTCGATGCAATCCGAAGCCGCCCCGACCGTGCCGGCTCAAAACGTCGATCCCGCGGGTGTGGTCGTTACTCGACGCGCCAACTCGCCGACGATCAAGCGAGCGCGGATTTCCGTGCGTGCTGGCGCAGTGCCCAGGCCACGTGCTCGCGGACGATGTCCGACGGATGGTCGGCACGCGCCTTCAGGGCGCTCAGCACCTCGGGCGAAGTTGATGCGTTGCCCAATGCCACGGCGATGTTGCGCAACCAACCCTCGTAGCCTGCGCGACGAATGGCCATGCCTTCGGTTCTGGTCAGAAACGTGGCTTCATCCCATGCAAACAATTCGGTCAGCTTGCTGCCATCCAGTTGATGCCGTGGCGCGAAGTCGGTTTCCGTCGCTGCTTGCGCGAACTTGTTCCAGGGGCAGATCAGCTGGCAATCGTCGCAGCCGAAAATGCGGTTGCCCATCGGCGCGCGCAGATCTTCCGGGATCGAGCCTTTCAGTTCGATGGTCAGATAGGAGATGCAGCGCTTGGCATCGAGTTGATAAGGACCCACGATGGCGCCGGTGGGGCACACGTCGATGCAGCGGGTGCAGGTTCCGCAATAATCGTTCACCGGTGCGTCTACCGGCAGGGGCAGGTCGGTGAAAAGTTCGCCCAGGAAGAAATACGAGCCGCCTTTGCGCGCGAGCGTCAACGTATGCTTTCCGCGCCATCCGAGACCGGCTTTCTGTGCCAGTGATTTCTCCATCACCGGCGCCGAGTCGCAAAAAGCGCGATAGCCGAACGGGCCGATGGCTTCCTCGATGCGATTGGCCAGTTTCTGCAGGCGCCGGCGCATCAGCTTGTGGTAGTCGCGTCCCAGTGCATAACGCGATACGTAGCCGAGGGTGTCGTCGTGTACCACCGACCAGGCTTGATCGATATCGGGCTGGGCATAGTTCATGCGCACGGAAATGACGCGAATCGTGCCCGGATGCAGTTCGGCGGGATGTGCGCGCATGTGCGCGCGGTCTTTCAGCCATGCCATGTCGCCGTGCCGTCCGGCGGCCAGATAACGCTCGAGGTGTTCGGCATCCCGGCGCAGATCGGTATCGGTGATGCCGGCGTCGGCGAAACCGAGTTCTCGCGCCCATTGCTTGATGTCGCGGGCAAGCGCGGAATAGTTGATGCGGGGGGCGGGAGTGGACATGTGCCTATTGTAGATGCCGTGATCCTGTCATCGGACTATGCTTCGGGCATGTCCGATGCTCTGCACTCGCTTTACACCAACGCGCAAACACGTGCGCTGGATGCCCATGCCATCGAAAAGCTCGGCATCAGCGGCGACGAACTGATGCGCCGTGCTGCGCGCGCCGCTTTCGACGTGCTGCGGCGACAGTGGCCCGAGGCACGCTGCATCCTTGTGGTTTGTGGGCCCGGCAACAACGGCGGCGACGGCTTTCTGCTGGCCAGTCAGGCATTGCAAACCGGTCTGGATGTTCGCGTGGCGGCCCTGACGCAAAACTCGCACGGGGACGCGGCGCACGCGCGTCAGACCTTCCTGGATGCCGGGGGGCAGATCGCTTCGACACTTGAGGCGGACACGCTGGCGCTGGCCGATGTCGTTGTCGACGCATTGTTCGGCAGCGGCCTTGCGCGTCCGTTGCGCGGTGATGCGGCGGCCTGGGTCGGCGCCATCAATGCCGGCGGCAAACCCCTGTTGGCACTGGATGTGCCCTCGGGGCTGGACTCGGATACCGGCCACGTTTCGGACGTGGCGGTTCGCGCTGCGGCGACCACATGCTTCGTGGCCTGGAAGCGCGGTCTTTTTACCGGGCAGGCGGTGGACTGCTGCGGCCAGTTGAGTCTGCACACGTTGGGTTTGCCCAAGAATTTGTACGTCGCGCAAACGGCGGATGCCCATGTGTTGGATGAGCCATCCTTGCCGTCGCGCCCCCGCAACAGCCACAAGGGACGGTACGGCCACGTGTTGGTCGTGGGCGGAGATCACGGCATGGGCGGCGCGGTGCGCATGGCCGGCGAAGCCGCGTTGCGCACGGGGGCGGGCCTGGTCAGCGTGGCGACGCGTGGCGAGCACCTGAGCGCGATGTTGGCGGCACGGCCGGAGTTGATGACACGAGCCATGCCTGAACCCGACGCGCTGCAATCGTTGCTTGAACGCGCCAGCGTGCTGGCCGTCGGCGCAGGTCTGGGACAAGACGCATGGGGCCGCGGTTTGTGGCAACAGGCCATGGACGCTTCGCTGCCGATGATGCTTGATGCCGACGGGCTCAACCTTCTCGCCACGTCCCCGCGCGATTTCAACGGCCGCGACGTGGTGCTGACGCCGCACCCAGGCGAAGCGGCGCGCTTGCTCGATTCGGACATCGCCGCGGTACAGGCTGATCGCTTCGCTGCCGCGCGCGAATTGGCGACGCGCTATCACGCCGTGGTGGTTCTCAAAGGCGCCGGCAGTCTGGTCGCCGCACCGGACGGACGCGTGGCAGTGTGTCGGCACGGCAATCCGGGCATGGCCAGCGGCGGCATGGGTGATGTACTTGGCGGTATCATCGCCGGCTTGTTGGCGCAGCGGTTGTCGCCTTGGCAGGCCGCCTGTGACGGCACCCAATGGCACGCCCGCGCCGGCGACCTGGCGGCGCGGCAGGGCGAACGCGGTTTGCTGGCCAGCGACCTGTTCGCGCCTCTGCGTTCACTCATCAATGGCCGGGATCACTGATCACATGCTCCGCTTCGATTTGCCCGACGAAAACGCCACCGGCATCCTGGCTCGACGCGTGGCCGAGGCGCTCGACGGCGATCTGGTGATGTACCTGGACGGCGACCTCGGTGTCGGCAAGACCAGCTTCACCCGTGCGTTGCTGCGTCATCTGGGCGTGGGCGAGCGCATCAAGAGCCCGACTTACACGTTGGTCGAGTCGTATCCGATTCCCGACGGGCGCGCCTGGCATCTGGACCTGTACCGCATCGCCGACCCCGGTGAGCTGGAATGGCTGGGTCTGGATGCGCTTATCGAGCCGGGTGCGCTGGTGCTGGTGGAATGGCCCGAACACGGCACCGGCGCCTTGCCGGATGCGGATGTGATCCTGCATCTTGCCCATGCCGGGGATGGACGCGTGGCGCGAATGGAAGCGTGCGGCACGCGTGGCGAAACGCTTCTCGCGCACTTATCTGCCTGAAAATTCAAGCGAAAGCGCAAATTCGCCAAAAACCGGGAACCCTCATGCAAAACGCATGCTTGACTCAACTTTCTGACCGAATCCTGATAAAGTCGCCGCAGGTTGTGGATTACTAAGGGAAATAGGTTCTTGCAATGACGTCGACTTTGCAGTATCAATGCGCCTCATGAGGGGTTTGCATCACATTGCGATCTGGCTGATCTGCGCCGTCCTGGCGGCAGCGGCTGTCGCGTGCCCGGCGCATGCGACCGATCTCGAGGCGGTGCGCGTGTCGACAAATGCCACACGTACACGCACGGTCATCGATTTGTCCGGGCCGGTGACCTACAAGTTGTTCCAGTTGTCCGATCCGGGCCGTGTGGTGCTGGATTTCAGTGACAGCTCGGTCGGTGACGATTTCAAATCGCCCGGCAAGACCGGTTTGCTCAAGGACATTCGTACGGGGCGTCACGGCAAGCACGGCGCGCGCGTGGTGCTGGATCTGGCCGGATCGGCGCATCCCAAGAGTTTTCTGCTCAAGCCCAACAAGGGGCATGGGTACCGGTTGGTGGTCGATTTGTACGGGGCCGGATCGAAGGCCGGTTCGAGCGACGTGGCTGACGTCAGCGAGCGCCAGGCCGTGACGAACGCCGCCAAATTGCTGCACGGCGCGCGCAAGGTCATCGTGGCCGTGGACGCGGGCCACGGCGGACGTGATCCGGGCGCGCACGGCCCGCGTGGCACCAAAGAAAAAAATGTCACGCTGGATGTGGCCAGGAAACTGGCGGCGCTGATCGACAAGCAGCCCGGCATGAAGGCCGTGCTGACCCGCAAGGGCGATTACTACGTGCCGCTCAAGAAGCGTTACCAGATTGCACGCAAGGACAACGCCGATCTGTTCATCTCGATCCACGCCGACGCTTTCAAGTCGAGTGACGCGAAAGGCTCCTCGGTGTGGGTGCTTTCCACGCACGGAAAGGTCAGCGAAGCCGCGCGCTGGTTGGCCCACCGCCAGAACAGCTCCGACCTGATCGGGGGCGCGTCGCTGGATGACATGGACGATACACTGGCGTCCGTGGTGCTGGACATGCAGCAAAATTACGCCATTCGCGCCAGCAGCAACATCGCCAAAAACGTGTTGCACGCTTTGGCCAAGTTGGGACCGACCCATCGTGACCACATCGAGCGCGCCAATTTCGTGGTGCTGCGCTCTCCCGACGTGCCGTCGATTCTGGTCGAGACCGCCTTCATCACCAACCCGGTGGGCGAACGCAAGCTGCGCGACCCGGCCTATCAGAAAAAGCTGGCCGGGGCGATCCTGAGCGGGGTCAAGAAGTATTTCGAAACCACGCCGCCGCAGGGCACCTGGTTCGCCCTGCAGGCCCGGCGCCACGAGCACGGGCTGGCCACGGCGGGCGGCAAGTACCGCGTCAGCCGCGGCGACACGCTGTCCGGCATCGCGCAGCGCTACGGGGTCAGCGTGCGGGCGCTAAAATCGGCCAACGACATGGACGGCAGTTCCATCCGCGCCGGGTCCGTGCTCACCATCCCGGCCAGCTGAACCGGTCCCCGGGCCCGCGTCGTGGCGACGGGCATGTCGTGACGCACTCGCGTATCCTGTGCACCTTGTTTTCCGAAGGTGCGCCATGGCCTGCATTCGTCCGCTTCCCACCGAACTGGTCAACCAGATCGCCGCCGGCGAGGTCATCGAGCGGCCGGCCTCGGTGGTCAAGGAACTGGTGGAAAACAGCCTGGATGCCGGGGCAACGCGCATCGAAGTCGATATCGAAGCCGGCGGTGCGCGGCTGATGCGTGTGCGCGACAACGGCAAGGGCATCGACGCGGCCGAATTGCCGTTGGCGGTCGCGGCGCATGCGACCAGCAAGATCGCCAGTTTCGATGATCTGGAACACGTCGCCACCATGGGGTTTCGCGGTGAGGCGCTGGCGTCGGTGTCGTCGGTGTCGCGCTTTACACTGACATCGCGGCCGGCTGGCAGCGAGATGGCCATGCGTATCGAGACCGGCACCCACGGCATCGGCGAACCGTGTCCGGCGCAACATCCGCCGGGTACCAGCATCGAAGTGCGCGACCTGTTCTACAACGTTCCGGCGCGGCGCAAGTTCCTGCGCACCGAACGCACCGAGATGAGCCACATCGACGACCTCGTCAAGACATTGGCGCTGGCGTACGCCGACGTCGAATTTCGGCTCAGCCACAACGGCAAGCCATTGCGTCTGTACAAGGCGGCGCGCGATCAGGCATCCGCCTTGGCGCGGGTGGCCGAAGTGCTGGGGTCGGAATTTCCCGAACGCAGTCTGCGTGTGGAACAGGAAGGCGCCGGGATGCGCTTGTCCGGCTGGGTCGGCTTGCCGACTGCGTCGCGCGCTCAGGCCGATCAGCAATACTTCTTCGTCAACGGACGCATGGTGCGTGACCGCGTGGTGGCACATGCCGTGCGCCAGGCTTATGCCGACGTCTTGTATCACGGCCGGCATGCCGTGTTTGCGCTGTTTCTGGAACTGGATCCGGCCGGTGTGGACGTCAACGTGCATCCGGCCAAGCATGAGGTGCGCTTCCGCGAGCAGCGCCTGGTGCACGACTTTTTGTTCCGCAATCTGCATGAGGCGCTGGCCGATACCCGCGCCGGCAGTGTCACCTCGTTGCCGGCAGGCAAACTGCCCGAAGGGCTGCGCGCGCCGACGGCGCCCGAGCCGCCGGGCATGCCGGCGCGGGGTGGTCACGGGGGCGGCAGCCGTGGCGGCGCCTGGCAACCGCAAAAAGCGTTGTCGCTGGGCGTGCGTGACGCACCCCTGGGCGAATACGCGGCCCTGACGGGGCAACCGACGGCCGTCGCATCCGCCGCGGAAGCCGCCGCGGATGATGGCGAAGTGCCGCCCCTGGGTTATGCACTCGCACAACTGAAAAGCATCTACATTCTGGCCGAAAATGCTCATGGGCTCATTCTGGTGGACATGCATGCGGCGCACGAGCGCATCACCTACGAGCGCATCAAGGCGGGGCGCGATTCGTGCAACCTGCGCTCGCAGATGCTGCTGGTGCCGCTGACGGTTTCCGTGTCCAGCCGCGAGGCCGCCGCCGCCGAGGAATATGCCGATGCTCTGGGCGAGTGGGGCATGGAGTTGTCGCGCAGTGGCCCGTCCTCGGTCGTGATCCGGCGTATTCCGTCGTTGCTGGAAGGCGCGGATGCCAGCGAACTCGCCCGTGATGTGTTGGCGGAGCTTGCCGAACATGGCCATTCGCGACGTCTGGAAGAACTGGAAAACGAATTGCTTTCGACCATGGCCTGCCACGGTTCGGTACGTGCCGGTCGCCGCTTGACCATTCCGGAGATGAATGCCCTGCTGCGCGACATGGAAGCCACCGAGCGCTCCGGCCAATGCAACCACGGCCGTCCCACCTGGGTGCAGCTGCGCCTGGACGAACTGGATCGCCTGTTCCTGCGCGGCCGTTGATAGTCGCCAACATTCTTTATCCCACTGTGAGAGATGCGCTTCTGCAGGGAGCGTCGAAAAACCGTTGCACCGTGGAGCTACCCCTCCCACAGGAAACTCCGATGATCCGTGGTTTTTCGAGGTTCCCTACACAAAGCATGTGTCGCTGCGATAGATTGGTGCATTCCGTTCCATGCACGATTCGCCATGTCTCATACCACCGCATCCCTCGACGCCGACATCGAACGCTGGCGTGACCGACGTCTCAAGCGCCTCACTGCACCGGACGGCTGGCTGACACTGGTCGGCCTGCCGTGGCTGGAGCCGGGTGACAACACCATCGGCAGCGCCGCCGACAACGCCATTGTCGTGGCGGGGCTGCCGGCACATTTCGGTACGGTTTGCATGGGTGAAAACGGCGAGGTCACGATCGAGCTTGTCGAGAGCAGTGAAGCTCGTATCGACGACAAGCTGCAACAACGCGCGACATTGCTTGACGATGATCAGCCGGAACCGACGATCGTCAGTGCGGGCGACATCAGCTTTTTTCTGGTCAGGCGCGGTGACCGGGTCGGTTTGCGTATCAAGGATGCCCACGCCGCGACGCGTGAGCAATTCAAGGGCCTGGATTATTTCCCGATCGACCCGACCTGGTGCATCGACGCCGAATGGCGACCGGCGGCGGCCGGCGAGGTGCTGGAGATGGGGACCGCCATCGGCACCATCGAAAGTCATCCTGTCGCGGGTCATGCGGTGTTCGAACGTGACGGCGAGCGATGCGAGCTTCTGCCGGTGATCGAATCACCCGAGGACAAACAATATTTTCTGGTTTTCGCCGACCAGACCAGCGGCAGGGAAACCTACGGCGCGGCAAGGTTCCTCTACACCGGGGAGCCGCGTGACGGCCGCGTGGTGCTCGATTTCAACAAGGCGTACAACCCGCCATGCGTGTTCACCGCGTTTGCCACCTGCCCCATGGCGCCGCCGGAAAACCGTCTGGCGTTGCGGGTGACGGCCGGGGAGAAGGCTTATCGCGCCGATGGCTGACGGTGTGGCCTGGGATGTACTGATCATCGGCGGCGGCGCGGCCGGTCTGATGTGTGCCATCACGGCCGGGCGGCGCGGGCGGCGCGTATGTGTCGTCGAGCATGCCAACCGGGTCGGCAAGAAAATCCTGATGTCCGGTGGCGGGCGCTGCAATTTCACCAATCTGGGTGTGACACCGGATCAATACCTGTCGTCGAATCCGCATTTTGCCAAATCGGCATTGGCGCGTTACACACCGTGGGATTTCATCGCCATGGTGGACAACCACGGCATCGCCTGGCACGAGAAGGAACCGGGGCAGCTTTTTTGCGATGAATCGTCCAAGCTGATCGTGCGCATGCTGCTGGACGAGTGCGCCGCGGCGCAGGTGCAGGTGGAGGTTTCCTGTCAGGTGCAAACGGTCGACCCGTGCGATGACGGTTTTGTTCTCGGGACCTCGCGCGGCGAGATGCGAGCCGCGTCACTGGTGGTGGCGACCGGCGGTTTGTCGATTCCGCGCATGGGTGCGACCGGGTTCGGTTACGCGCTGGCGCAGCAATTCGGTCATGCCGTGCGGCCCACGCGCGCAGGCTTGGTGCCGTTGACCATGAGCGGCAAACATCTGGCTCAGCACGCGGATCTGGCGGGGGTCGGCCTGCCGCTGGTGGAAACGCGTGCAGGCGGACAATCGTTTCGCGCGGGTTTTCTGTTCACGCACCGCGGCATCAGCGGCCCGTCGGTGCTGCAGATTTCGTCGTACTGGCAACCGGGGGAAACGTTGCGCGTGGATCTGGCGCCGACGCTGGAACCCGGTTGGCTGTCGGCTCAGCGCCGGATGCACCCCGATACGTCATTGAAAAACGTGTTGGCGGGCATCGTGCCCAAACGCCTCGCGCAACGGCTTTGCGATGGCTGGCTCGGGTCGCGACCCATGCGACAGTACCCGGATGCCGAATTGCACGGCATCGAAAGCCGCTTGCACGAATGGCCCATGATTGCCAGCGGAACCGAAGGCTACCGTACCGCCGAGGTCACACTGGGTGGCGTCGATACCGACGGCCTTTCCTCGCGCACCATGGCGTCGAAGCTCGTGCCCGGATTGTTTTTCATCGGCGAAGTGGTCGATGTCACCGGCTGGTTGGGCGGCTACAACTTCCAGTGGGCCTGGGCGTCGGGTCGTGCGGCCGGCGAGGTGGCGTGATCTCGCACCGGCCGCACATGCGGGCAGGGAAAAGCTGTCAAACGCCCTTGAATTCGGGCTTGCGCTTTTCCAGAAAGGCCGTGGTGCCTTCCTGCATGTCTTCGGTGGAAAACGCCAGCGCGAAATTGCGTGACTCGTAGTGCAAGCCCTGGTCGATGCTGCATTCGCCGCCATTCAACACGGCATCCAGAATCCCGGCCGCGGCCAACGGGGCGGCGGCTGCCAATTGATCGGCCAGGGCGTCGACGGTTTCGTCCAGTTGATCGACTGCCACCACGCGATTGACGATGCCCAATTCGGCGGCACGAGCGGCTTTGATCGGCGCGCCGGTCAGCAGCAGTTCCAGAGCGGCGGTACGCCCGGCGAGGCGTACCAGGCGTTGCGTGCCGCCGAAACCCGGAATCAGACCGAGACTGATTTCGGGTTGACCGAATCTGGCTTTTTCGCTGGCAATGCGCAGGTGACAGGCCATGGCCAGTTCCATGCCGCCGCCGAGCGCAAAGCCGGGTATGCGGGCGATGACCGGCTTGCCCAGACGCTCGATGGTCAACATCAGTCGCTGTCCGGTTTCCGAAAAGCCTTGTGCCTGGACTGGCGTGTAACCGTTCATTTCGGCAATATCCGCGCCTGCCACGAAGGCCTTGTCACCGGCGCCGGTCAGCACGACCGCGCGTACGGCGTCATCGAGGCCGGCTTGCTGAAAGGCGATGGTCAGCTCGTTCAGGGTGGCGCGGTCGAGCGCATTCAGCTTGTCCGGCCGGTTGACGGTGATGGTGCGAACGGCGCCGCGGTTGGCGACCTCGATGTTGCGGTAGGCCATGGGTTGCAACTCCATTGAGGGTATCGGCGCCATGGTATCAGCCGGGAACCTTTTGCCGCCTCTGGTGCTCTCATGTTTGCAAGCACATTCGAGTCATGAAACCGTGTCAGGAATGAAAGCTGCCATCACATTGTTGTTGTGTGTTGCGTGTCCGACCCTGGCGTTGGCCGGGCAGGCGACTACCGGGAATACCAAACGAGACAGCAACGCCAAGGTGAAGCAGACGTCGGAGCTCAACCGTCACGATGTGTCGTACGCCATCGGTTACCGCTTCGGCAGCGAATTCGCCGATGGCGATCCGGCGGTGGACATCGCCACGCTGGTGCAGGCCGTCAAGGATGCCTACGAACATCACTCTCCCCGCGTCCCCGCGCACACCATGCGCGAACAACTGCACACGCTGGGGCAGCAGATGCATCAACGCGCGTTGGCGTCGTTTCGCAAGTTGGCGCGCAGCAACGCCAGCAAAAGTGCCGAGTTCATGCGCGAAAACGCGAAAAAATCAGGTGTCGTGACGTTGCCGTCGGGGGTGCAGTACAAAGTGCTTGAGAAGGGGCAGGGCGCGATGCCCGGGAAAAACAGCGTCGTGGTCATCAATTATCGCGGCTCGCTTATCAATGGCATGGAATTCGACAGTTCCTGGGCGCACGGCAAGCCGGTCACCTATGCCGTGGAGAAGATGCTGCCGGGCTGGCGCGATGTGTTGCCGCGCATGCACGAGGGCGCGCGCTGGAAGGTCTTCATTCCGCCGGCTCAGGCCTACGGTGTGCGGGGTGAGCTGCCGCGTATCGGCCCCAATGAAGCACTGATTTTCGACATCCAGTTGTTGCATGTGAAAAAAGCACGGTGATGATGTCGGCTGCGGTCTTGACGTTTGCTCCACATCCTTGCCGTTCATTCAGTTTGCGGGCGCTACCGTTGGCGCACACTTGTTGAGGGAGACCATCGATGGGAAAACAAGCCAAGACCCTGTCCGGCATGATCGTCATGGCATTGGCCGCGACCGCGCTGGCAGCGTGTTCCGGACAATCCGGTCAGCAAGGGGGTGAGCATTCGGCATCGAGCGCCGCCGTGGCGGCCAGTACGGCAGTCGAACACGGCCCGCGGGACCCGGCGCAAAAGGCTGCCGTTTCCACGCCGGCGGCGACCGCTACCACGCAGGACAGCGGCGGGATGGAAGTGACCGGCAGCGAGCCGAGCCGACAGTATCTGCACGACTTGATGCAGCAACCGGATTTCGCGGTGGCGTTCGCTTCCATGGATGGCGCCGACAAGTTGCCGTCGTGGATCAGCAAAGGTGGCACGTCCACGCCGGCCAAACGAGTGGTGGTCGACGGCAAATCGCTGCTGGAAGCCCAGGCTTGCAAGCCGCATGACTGCCCCAGTCAGAAAATCGTGCTGCTTTACGATGACGAAAACCACGGCATGCAGGGCGTGCTCGTGAACGACCCGTCTCCCGGTGCGGATGCCGGTATCAGTGATCAGGCCGAATTCACCTGGCTGGGCCGTCCGGATGACGCCACCAGGGACTGGTTGAAAAACGACCTGACATCCCGTTGAACCGGGCGGGCTGTTACCATTTGAGGAATCCTCGTTTGCTGCCGGTGCATTGACGGCGTCGACGCAGGCGACAGCAAGGATTGATCGCGTCCGTGGTGCGCCTGTACCACGGACGCGGTCGTGCAGGAGCCGGTTTTCCATTCAAGCAGGAACACGACGTGCAATCGACCAATCCCGTTCTCAACAACGACGCTTTCCAGAGCGCCCATGCCACCGGCGGCGTCCAGGAACGCATGACCATCAATGGCACCGTCAGCAAGACCGCCTTGTTGCTGGTGCTGGCGGTTCTTACCGGCGGCTGGACGTGGCATCGCTTTTCCACGGCATTTGCCGACGCCCTGCAAAACGTGAACGCCGGCGTGGGCGTCAGTCCGGCAATGATTCAGGCCCAGGCCGCCGCACAGGCCATGAGCTCGATTTCGGTGTTGCTGTGGGGAGGTCTCATCGTCGGGTTCATCCTTGCGATGGTGTCCGTTTTCAAGCCGCGCTGGACCGGCATCACCGCTCCGATGTATGCACTGGCCGAAGGCTTCGTGCTGGGCGGCTTCTCGGGTTTCATGAATCTGCGTTTTCCCGGCATCGTCTTGCAGGCGGTCATGCTGACGGGTGCGGTCATGGCGGTGATGCTGCTGGCATATCGCGCGGGCTGGATTCGCGTGACCGACCGGTTCCGCACCTGTGTCGTGGCGGGGACGGCGGCCATCGCATTGTTGTACGTGGTGGACATCGGACTGCGTGCCTTCACCAGCGCGGACATTCCTTTCATTCATGAAACAGGCATGCTGGGTATCGGCTTCAGCCTGCTGGTGGTCGGTCTGGCGGCCATGAATCTGGCGCTTGATTTCGACATGATCGATCAGGGTTCGGCGCGCGGTGCGCCCAAGTACATGGAATGGTACGGCGCCTTTGCGTTGATGGTCACTCTGGTGTGGCTGTATCTGGAAATCCTGCGTCTGTTGTCCAAACTGCGCCGCTGACAAACGGCGTATAATGCGTTTCGGGAGGGCTGGTGCAGCGTTGCACTGGCCCTTTCCCGTTTTTCCTGATGGATGAGTCGCATGCAAACACGCGTCGAACAGTCGCCTGGCCGGGACGTGTCGCCCAAATCACGTGGTCGCACGGTTTTCGCGGTATTGGGCGGTGTGAGTTTCGTGCATGTTCTCAACGACATGATGCAGTCGGTGATCATCGCGATCTACCCTCTGCTGAAAGGGGAGTTCGATCTCGGTTTTTTTCAGATCGGCGCCATCACGCTGACGTTCCAGTTGACCGCCTCGCTGTTGCAACCGGTGGTCGGCATGGTCACCGACAAGCATCCGTTGCCGTTTTCGTTGCCGGTGGGGATGTGCTTCACGCTCAGTGGATTGCTGCTGTTGTCGGTGGCGCCGAGTTATCCGGTTTTGTTGCTGGCGGTGGGACTGGTGGGTTGCGGGTCGTCGGTGTTCCATCCCGAATCGGCGCGTGTGGCGCGGATGGCGTCGGGTGGGCGCTACGGTCTGGCACAGTCGATGTTCCAGATTGGCGGCAATTTCGGTCAGGCACTGGGGCCGGTTCTGGCAGCGGCCATCGTGCTCAAGCTGGGGCGCTCCCATGTCGGTTGGTTTGGTTTGCTGGCACTGCTTGCCATCGTGGTATTGCTGCAAGTCAGCCGCTGGTACAGCCAACACATCAACCAGCGGGTGCGCAAGCGTGCGGTCGACGAAGTGCCGGCGTATCCGGCCAAGGTCGTGCGTCGAACCATCGGCGTGCTGCTGGTGTTGATGTTCTCCAAGTTCTTTTATCTGGCCAGTATCAGCAGTTATTACGAGTTTTACCTGATGCACCGGTTCGGTCTGACCGCACACATGGCCGCCAACCTGCTCGGTGTGTTCCTGTTTGCGGTTGCGGGCGGCACCTTGATCGGTGGCCCGTTGGGGGATCGTTTCGGGCGCAAGCGGGTGATCTGGTTTTCGATCCTCGGCTGTGCGCCGTTCACGCTGCTTCTGCCGCATGTCGGCCTTGCCGCCACGGTCGGCCTGAGCGTGGTGATCGGCCTGATTCTGGCGTCGGCGTTCCCGGCCATCATCGTGTACGCGCAGGACATGCTGACCCATCGCATCGGCATGGTGTCGGGCATGTTCTACGGGTTCAGCTTCGGGCTTGGCGGTATCGGAGCCGCCGTGCTGGGTCTGGTGGCCGATCATTTCGGCATCGAATTTGTCTACCAGGTGTGTGCGTTTCTGCCGCTTCTCGGTTTGCTCGCGATCTTTCTGCCCGACGTGCGACCACCCGACACGGATTAGGGAACCCGTGGTGCGGGGCCGGCTACAGTACGGTGGCGAGGTCTGCTTCGATTCTCGCCGGTGTATCAGCGGAGGCATAACGACGCACGGCTTCGCCGTCACGGTTGATCAGAAACTTGGTGAAGTTCCACTTGATCGCCCTGGAGCCGAGAACGCCGGGTGCGGCGCTTTTGAGAAAACGGTACAGCGGATGGGTATCGGCGCCGTTGACGTCGATCTTGGCGAACAGCGGAAAGCTCACGTGGTATTGCGTTGTGCAGAAGTCGCGTATGGCGTCGGCATCACCTGGCTCCTGGTGACCGAACTGGTTGCAGGGGAATCCGAGTATCGCGAAGCCCGCGTCCTTGTGCGAGCGATACAGTTTTTCGAGGCCTTCGTATTGCGGCGTGAACCCGCATTTCGATGCCACGTTGACGATCAGCAGGGCTTGGCCGCGCCAGACGTCGAGGCTTTGCGTTTCGCCGTCCAGCCGATCGGCACGGAAATCAAACACGCGGGTCATGGCATGCTCCGGATGCATGGTTTGTCCATGGCGGAAGTGTACCGGGTGTGCCTCAGCGGTGTTTCATGCATCACTGCACCGTGCCGACGCGCAGATTGTCGGTATCGCGCATGGCCGAGTCCGGTTTGCGCCGATCGACGCATTCGCAGGCGGCCTGGTTGCGGCCACTCGATTTGGCGCTGTACATGGCAAGGTCGGCGCGGCGGATCATGCTTGTCAGATCATCGCTGTTGCGTTGCACGGTGACGCCGATGCTGATCGTCAGCGGAAGACCGTGCTTGTTTACCGGAATGCCGAGTCCTTCGACGCCACGGCACAGGTTGTTCGCCGTGTCGACGGCATGCGACCGGCTGATGTGGTGGGTGAGGATGACGAATTCCTCACCACCGTAGCGCCCGACGATACCCGCGGGTGAGAGACTGTTGCGCAGCACATCGGCAACCTTGGCCAGGGCCATGTCGCCCGTCGCGTGGCCGTGACAGTCGTTGAGCGTCTTGAAGTGATCCAGGTCCAGAAAAAAGAGGGTTTGGCGTACGGTGCTGTTGGCAATCCGCAAGGTTGCGGCCTCGCTCCAGGCACGACGGTTGAGCAGGCCCGTCAGCGAATCGTGATCGGCAAGTTCGCGCGCCTTGTCACGATCATGGCTGATGATTCGCGTGCGATCGGCCAGACCAAGCGACAATATGACCGACCCGAAGGTCGCGGCGAGCATGCAGGCGTCAACCAGCCACGTCATGCCCTGGAGCCCGGGTATCCAGGCTTGCGTGTTTTTCATGATGGTCAGTATCAGCAGCGGGCCCCAGCTGGCGGCAAAATAGCCGGCCATGCGCGAGCCGCGCAGCATGCTGATGATGGCGACGATCAGCATGCCTGTCATCCATAGTGCCAATAGCGGAGACAGGGTGATCTGGACGAGGTCGTGCAATGGTGGATAGTCGACGCACACCAGAAACAGCAGCACCAGGCTCGCGAGGTTCAAGCTCGCCAACAGACGATCGAAATTCGGTGCTTGTGTGCTCAGACAGCAGAAATGACGCATGAACTGTTGTGCGCAGCTCAACATGACGGCCACGAAAAAGATGGACCATATGTAGTTCTCGCCGGCGAAGATGTACATGCCGAGCGGTCGAAAGGCGAAACCGGTCTGGAGACATTGTACGAGCGCATAACTGCCGATGAACATCGCGAACCAGAAGAACGCCCAGTCGCGCAGCATGCAGGCGAAGCACAGCGCCAGAAACGCCATGATCAACATCACGCCGACGCAAGCGCTGGTCATGGCCATCCAGCGCATGTCCTGCCGCGAGTAGCTGTCGACGCTCTGGAGCTGAAAATTCAGCGGAGAGGTGAATGCGGTCCAGGGCTGGTAGCGCAATACGATGGGCGACGTAGCTGCATGACCGGAGGTGAGGAACAATGCGATGCGTCCGAAGCCGTGCACGGACCCGGTTGTGTCGTCCATGCTCACGGTGACCACCGGCGAATTCCCGTTGTAAAGGGTGAGGTGCCCGAAGACCGGTGTCGGTACGGTCAACATGCGGGCGGGGTAGTGGGCGTCGGGATCCCGTCGCAGGACGATCCAGACATCGCTGTCCCTGGGGAATGCGGTTTTTTTCGACGGATCAAACGCGTGCAGCTTGCCCTCGCGAGCTGCGGCGATGACGGAAGCAGGCGTATCGCCCGCATGTACTTTGGCCCATTGCCCGGTCATGGTTTCGGCGTGGCCGATGTCGGGCAGCAACCCCGACAGCAACAGCCATGCGGCCAACCAACAAACGTGCGCCCCTCGTCCCATTGTCGTCACGATTCATCACGGTCACGCCGTTTCTTGTCCGAATGAACAAACCGACGTATGCCGTCTCCCTCCCCTTGGACGGGGTATTGTGACGCAATTCAAGCCATTTGTCCCGTTCGTTGGATAGCCTCAGCCGATGTTATGTGGTAGGCCCCGGAAAACGGTCAGAGGCCGATCACTCGCGGCTCCGGTTCCAGCGTCACGCCGAAACGCGACTCCACGCCGTCGATCACGCGCTGCGCCAGGCTCCAGAGTTCGGTGCCACTGGCATGGCCATGATTGACCAATACCAAGGCATGGCGATTCGAAATGCCGGCATCACCTTCACGCAAGCCTTTGAATCCACAGGCTTCAATAAGCCAGGCGGCAGACAGTTTGACGTGGCCGTTTGCCACCGGCCATTGCGTCATGTCGGGATGTTCGGACACGAGAGCGGCAGCCCGGCTGGCCGCTACGACGGGATTCTTGAAGAAGCTGCCCGCGTTGCCGATGACGGCTGGATCGGGCAGCTTGCGCTCGCGCAACGTCCGCACGGCTTCGGCAACCAGGTACGGGGTGGGGCGGGAAATACCCATGCGTGCCAGTTGCTGTTTCAGGCCGGCATAGTTCATTCTCAGTTCGTGCTCGCGCGGCAGCACGAACCGCACCGCGGTGACGATGTAGCGGCCGGGCTGGTGCTTGAACAACGAATCGCGATAGGCGAAACGACACGCGGTGTTATCCAGCATGACCACGCACTTCTCCCTGGTGTCCCATGCTTCCACGCTGTCGATGAACTCCGCCACTTCGACGCCGTAGGCGCCGATGTTCTGGATCGGCGCGGCGCCGACGGTGCCGGGGATGAGAATCAGGTTCTCCAGGCCGGCAAACCCCTGGCCGAGCGACCAGCGCACGAAATCGTCCCAACGTTCGCCAGCGGCGACGGCAATGTGTGCGCCGTTGTCGATTTCATCCACCTGCACGCCGTGCGTGGCCATGACGAGCACGCTGGCGTCGACACGGCCGGCAAAAAGCACATTGCTGCCTTCGCCCAGCACCATTGGCGATGTATCCAGTTGGTCAAGCAACTCGGGCAGGGCGCCGGCATCATTGAGCGTGGCGAGCTGATGCGCGGCGGCGTCGACACGCAGGGTGTTGTGCGCGGCGAGGCTGGCGTCATTTTGCAGCGTATAGGGTTCGGATACGGAAATGGGCATGATCTGGGCAATGCGGGTGGAATGGAAAGGGACGTTTCGCCGTGCGGAAGCGCATCTTGCGCGCGACAGCCTCAAGGCTCCATGAAACGGTAAAGCCATCGCCCATGACATGCGCTCCTGCGGGACACATGGTTCAGGTTTGACGGCATGTCAGGTGCTGGGTGTCCCCGATTGGTGGTGGCGGATTTTCTCGACGCATTCGCTCACGAGGCGCGGGCCGCGGTAAATGAGGCCGGAATAGATCTGCACCAGTGATGCGCCGGCTGCCAGTTTCTGCGCGGCACGGTCACCTTCGCTGATCCCGCCGACGCCGATGATGTCGATGCGGTCACCCAGACGCGCGGCCATGGCGCGTAAAATGACGGTGGATGCGTCGAACAGCACCGCGCCGGACAGACCACCGGTTTCGTCGCCGTGCGGGGCGCCGGAGACACGGCTGTGGTCGATGGTGGTGTTGGTGCAAATGACGCCGTCGACGTCGCAATCCAGCAGTACGTCGGCCATCGCATCCAACTGGTTTTCGTCCAGGTCGGGAGCGATTTTCAGCAGCATGGGCTTGCGCCGACCATGTTGCGCGGCCAGCTTTTCCTGCGATTCACGCAACGTGCCGACGAAGCGGCGCAAGGTGTCCGCCTGCTGCAAGTCGCGCAGTCCCTGTGTATTGGGCGAGGAAATGTTGACGGTGATGTAACTCGCCAACGGATAAACCAGGCGCAGGCACGTCAGGTAATCGGTGACAGCTTCCGCGTTGGGCGTGTCCTTGTTCTTGCCGATGTTGATGCCGAGCACACCCGAGTAATCGGCGCGCTCGACGTTGCGCACCAAGGCGTCCACGCCATCGTTGTTGAAACCCATGCGGTTGATGATGGCTTCGTGCCGCGGCAGGCGGAACAGGCGCGGACGCGGGTTTCCCGCTTGCGGGCGCGGAGTGACCGTACCGATTTCGATGAAGCCGAAACCGAGCGCCGCCAGTCCGTCGATGTGGGCGCCGTTCTTGTCCAGACCGGCGGCAAGTCCCACCGGATTGGGAAAGTCGATACCGAACGCGCGTACCGGCAGGTCGGTCGTTGGCGGCTCGGCGATCAGGTGAGAAAGACCGCTGCGTTGAGCCACACCCATGGCGTACAGGGTCAGTCGGTGCGCCGTTTCGGCGTCCAGTTTGAACAGCAGCGGGCGCAGGGAGTCATACATCAAGCACGGTCAAACCAGCCAGTTGAGGGCCAGCAATCCGCCGCCGATGCCGGCGGCCGCAAAAAGGCACAAACCGATGGCAATCAGCACGGCGTAAATCAGCACGCGGACAATGGTATGGCCTATGCCACGGGATTCGACGGCGGTATCCATGTTCGTGATCGCTGTGAAAAACCCCGGTATTTTCGCATGAATGACGGTCTTTTGCCGTTCGTGATCATCGCCTCGGCAAATCAGCCAAGAAGCGATTGACCGCCATCGACGCACAAAATCTGCCCGGTGATCCAGCCGGCCAGCGGTGAGGCCAGAAACAACGCGGCATTGGCCACTTCGTCGACGCGACCGTAGCGACCGAAGGGGATCTTCGCGAGCGTGGCGGCGTAGTGCTCGGGGTTGTCGCGCTTGACGATGTCCCAGATGCCCCCCTCGAACTCGATGGAGCCCGGAGCGATCGCGTTGGCGCGGATGCCATGCTTGGCGATGCGCAGGGCCTGCGACGTGGTGAAGTGGCTCAGCGCCGCCTTGAGTGCCGCATAGGAGGGACCACCAGGGCGTGGCCCGAGTGCCGAAATGGAGCTGGTGTGCAGAATGCTGGCATGCGTCGACTGCTTCAACCACGGAAGCGCCGCACGCGAAGCGCGCACCGGCGCCATCAGGTCGACGCGGAAGTTGGCTTCCCAATCGGCGTCTTCGTCCGCGAATCCGTAACCGCTGGCGTTGTTGATGAGCACATCGATGCCGCCCAATGCCTCGGCGGCAGCAGGAATCCATGCCGCGATGGCGCCGGCATCGGCCAGGTCACAGGTTTGCGCATGAATCTTGATGCCGTCGCCGGCCAGTTCGTCGTGCAAGTCGGCCAGTCCGTCTTCGTGACGCGCACAAACCGAAACCGCGGCACCGGCACGAGCAAAAGCGACAGCCATGGCGCGACCAATGCCCTTGCTGCCACCGGCAACCACTACACGATAGTCGGAAAAGTCGAAAGAAACGCCGTGGCTCACGGGAAATGTGCCTCTGCAAAAAGACAAGGGTAACCGACCATGGCCGGTTACCCTTTTTCCGAGTTCCGGAGCCCGGGTCCCGGGCTCCGGATCCCGACACTCAAATATCGAACTTGATGCCCTGTGCCAGCGGCAGATCGTCCGAGTAGTTGATGGTGTTGGTCTGGCGACGCATGTACGCCTTCCAGGCATCGGAGCCGGACTCGCGCCCGCCGCCCGTGTCCTTCTCGCCACCGAACGCGCCGCCGATTTCGGCGCCGGAGGTGCCGATGTTGACGTTGGCGATGCCGCAGTCCGAGCCCAGCGCCGAAAGGAACTTCTCGGTCACCTTGACGTTCTGCGAGAAAATCGCGCTCGACAGGCCCTGGTCGACACCGTTCTGCATGGCGATGGCTTCGTCGATGTCCTTGTACGGCAGCACGTACAGGATCGGGGCGAACGTTTCGGTCTGCACCATTTCGTGATCGTTGGGCAGGCCCGTGACGATGGCCGGCGTGACGAAGTTGCCCGCGCGGTCGACCTTTTCACCACCGGTCAGCACTTTGCCGCCAGCCGCTTTGATCTTCTCGATGGCGTCGAGGAAGGTCTGCACGGCTTGCTCGCTGTTCAGCGGGCCCAGCAGGGTCTTGGGGTCGACCGCTTCGCCCATCTTGGTTTCGATCTGCTTGTAGGCGTCGACCAGTTTGCCGGTGACTTCGTCGGCGATCGATTCATGGATGATCAGACGACGGGTGGAGGTGCAGCGCTGTCCGGCGGTGCCCACCGAGCCGAAGGCGATGCCGGGAATGGCCAGTTTCTGGTCGGCGGTTTCGTCCATGATGATGGCGTTGTTGCCGCCCAGTTCCAGCAGCGATTTGCCCAGACGGCGTGCCACGCGCTCGCCGATGGTGCGACCGACCTTGACCGAGCCGGTGAAGCTGACCAGGTTCATGCGCTTGTCGTCGACCATGTTCTGCGACAACTCGATGCTGCCCTCGACTTCGTTGAACAGATAGAAAATGTCCGGGAAGCCGCCTTCCTTCAACGCCTCGTTGCACACCTTGGTCGCGGCGATGGCGCACAACGGCACCTTCGGCGACGGCTTCCAGATGCAGATGTCGCCGCATGCGGCGGCCAGCATGGAGTTCCAGGCCCACGGTGCCAGCGGGAAGTTGAATGCGGTGATCAGCGACACCAGGCCGAGCGGATGGTACTGCTCGTACATGCGGTGGCCCGGGCGCTCCGAATGCATGGTCTTGCCGTACATCATGCGGCTCTGACCCACGGCGAAGTCGGCGATGTCGATCATTTCCTGCACTTCGCCGTCGCCCTCGGGCTTGATCTTGCCCATTTCCAAGGCCACCAGCGAGCCCAGCGGATCCTTGTACTTGCGCAGTGCTTCGCCAACCAGGCGCACCGCTTCGCCGCGTACCGGCGCCGGCGTGTTGCGCCATGCCTTGAACGATTCTTGCGCGCGCTCGACGATGGTGTCGTAATCGGCCCTGGAGGAGGCATATACCTTGGCCAGCACCTCGCCGGTGGACGGGTTTTTCGGCTCGATGATGCCGGCGTCGGTGGTTTTCGACCATTCGCCGTTGCCGAGGTAAGCACCTGAATTGGTGTCGGAAAGGCCGAGTGCCTCGAAGATTTCGTGGGACATGAGGGCTCCTGAAGTGCAGCGCGCGGAAGAGGGCCCGCGCAAAACGGTTAGTTTAACAGAGGTGGCGGCGGAGCCTCAGCATTCAATCCCGGTTGCCGCGTGCGGCGTCTGAAGTTTTGTCGAAAAGAATGTCATGGCCTGATTCGGCGGCCGCTGTCGCGATGGTGGACGACCCGTGGTTATTGAACAGTTCGCGCCACGCGACCTCGATGGCGAGTGCGCGCCCCAATGCGCCATTGTTCGGCAGTCGATCCAGGTTCAATACCGGATCCAGGTGCCACGGGCCGGGAAAAAGTGCCCGGCAATGGGCGATCCAGAGTGGCGAGACGCTCCGTTTGCCGAGGCGTCGGTGCGTGGCGTTGATAAGCGGACGAAGCCGCGTGGGACGCATGCGGATCGACCAGTCTGCAACCACGGCGCGCGTATCGGGACCGGTCCGGAAACTGAAGCCGTGCGTGGAAACCGGTCCGGCAGCCGCAGGGTGCAGGGACCGGATGACAAGCGCTTGCAGTCGGCCCGCGTTTTTCCAGGTCAGTGGCAATCGGCAGGCAAGGCGTATCAAGGCGAGGTCCAGCAGCGGGGTGATGAAGTACCCGTGCCGGGTGGAAACACTGTTGTTCACGGCCATCCAGTGGTGGCAACGGAACAACGGGTAGAGCAGTTCCACGTCTTCCCGGTTCAACCGCTTGCCGCGCGACAACGCGTTGGCGCGGGCAGCGAGCGCGATGGCGGTGCCCAGACGCTCCTCGTAAAGAGTCAGCGCTTTCGCGTCACGGAAGACACGGCGATCGAATCCGCGATAGAACGCGTGCACGATGTCTCGCGGCAACCATCGGCGGTTGGGCAAATAAAAGTAATTGCGAAGGATTTCGCCGCCGCCGCCGTTCAGGACAATGTGTCCCTGTTCGGTCTGCGCAAGTCGCGTAAGGCGATCGACCCCCGTGTCGAAAATGCCGTCATTGGGCAAGCCGTCAAAAAACAATGCGTTTTGCACCAGATCCTCGCGTTCCGGCAGGGGCTTTTTGCTGGCGGCTGCGGCTTTGTCGACAACGTCCAGAGGCAGGCCGACGCATTGTGCGACTTGCCGGGCCAGACGCACATCGGCACAGTCCTCGGTGCCGTAAACGAACAGCTTCGGGTGGGCACCTCGTTCCAGCATGCCCGCAAGGATCAACCGGGAATCGAAACCACCCGACAGCGCCATGCGGATGGCCCGAGGGAAGGCATTGACGATTTCGGTGCACCGGGTTTGCAACCGCGAGCGGATGATCGCCGATGCGACATCGATCGACGCGGGACACGGCGTATCGTTGTCGATATATTCGATCGCGCGATCGTCCGTTCGACCGACAGCGAGGTTGAATGCCTTGCCGAGCGGAAGCGTGACAACGCCGTCGGCGACGGTCTGATCCGAATGCGAAGCGCCCAGCAGCACGTATTCGACAGCCGCTGCTTCATCAATCTTTACCGCACCCGAATAGGCGCAGGTTGCCAGCCAACTGGTACTGTAAAAGCGCCGGTCGCGGCTTGCATAAATCCGCACCAACCCCATGGCATCGTTCAGCAACAAGCACCGGTTGGCTGTGCGCAGGAATAGTGCGAAATTGCCGCGCAGTTGAAGCTCGTCGATGGCGCCACCGGCGCTGGTCTCGTTCAGCAGTGCAGGTAATGCGGACCTGCCGAAGCGACCGCGGTACCAGAGTGTGCCGACGCAGCATGCGCTTTGGTCGTGTGCCAACCATTCGCTCGGCGGCATGTTTTCATGCAAGGCATGCATCCATCCATCGAGGCAGCCGCCGGGCCATGTCCGCCGTATCGCATGGACAAACCCCTGGCGTGCCATCGAGGTGGCGGCACGCATCCAGCCACCTGAATTCATGCCGTCGAGCCCGATACAAAGCGCGTTCAGCATGGTCTTATCCGGCGACGGCTGTCCAGTACATCATGAGCATCAACAAAACGACTTCACGCGGAAGTTTACGTCATTTTGGTGGCTGGACGCAGATGGCGATACGCCGGTCTCTGAATGCCGAACCAACGCGCGGCGTTTTGTTGGGCACGTGATGGCTGCTCCCGGCCCCAGGTACGGATTTGGAGGTCGTCGGCGGTGGCGGGAGCTGGCCGGGGTTTCGGGATGTACCCGGATACGAAATACGTGCTGCAGCGCGGCTCCAGGGTTGGTGCCGCACGCCCGGGAGAAACCAGGTTGGCGACCCCGACAGGATTCGAACCTGTGACCTGCCGCTTAGGAGGCGGCCGTTCTATCCAGCTGAACTACGGGGCCGTGGCCGCCTATTGTGGCATGCAAGCATGGTTGTTGTCGTTGCGGCGGCAATTTTCAGTGCCGGTGACGGGCGCTCGAGTGGCGCGTGCTAGCATGTTTTTCGGCCATCCATCGCGGAGTTGCGAACATGCAAGTCGATACCAAGTTGCCCAAGGTCGGCACCACCATCTTCAGTGTGATGAGCCAGCTGGCGGTCGAGCACAAGGCCGTCAATCTGGGGCAGGGTTTTCCCGATTTCGAGCCGCCCGAAGCCTTGCGTGATGCTGTCACGCGGGCCATGGCCGACGGTCAGAATCAGTATGCCCCGGGTATCGGCATGGCGTCGTTGCGTGAACAGATTTCCCGCAAGACCGAGCGTTTGTACGCTCGCCGTGTCAGCGCCGACACCGAAGTCACGATCACGTCCGGTGCCACCGAGGCCATCTTTGCGGCCATCGCGGCCGTCGTGAGCGCAGGTGACGAGGTGATCGTTTTCGATCCCGCATATGACTGCTACGAGCCTGCCATCAATTTGCAGGGAGCACAGGCGGTGCATGTACCGTTGGCGTTGCCGGATTTTCACGTCGATTGGCAGCGTGTACGCGACGCGGTGACGCCGCATACGCGCATGATTCTGCTCAACAGTCCGCACAATCCCAGCGGCGCGGTGTTGACGGCACAGGATCTGGACGCCCTGGCCGACCTGGTACGCGATACCGATATCGTGGTCTTGTCCGACGAGGTGTATCAGCACATCGTTTACGATGGCGCCAAGCATCAGAGCGTGTTGCGTCACGACGAGCTGGCCGAGCGCAGTTTCGTGATCGGCTCCTTCGGCAAGACCTGGCATTGCACCGGCTGGAAGGTGGGATATTGCGTTGCGCCCAAGCCGCTGTCGGCGGAATTTCGCAAGGTGCATCAGTACCTCACGTTCTGCACGTTTCGTCCGGCACAGGTGGCGCTGGCCGAAGTGCTGGAGAATCATCCTGAACACTATCTCGGCTTGTCCGCCTTCTATCAGTCCAAGCGCGATTATTTTCGCGATTTGCTGAAAGACTCCAGGCTCGAGTTGTCGGATGTTCCCGGCGGCTACTTCCAGTTGGTCGATTACTCGGCCATTCGCGATGTCGACGACATCAACTTCAGCGAATGGTTGGTTCGGGAAGGCGGTGTGGCGGCAGTGCCGTTGTCGCCGTTTTACGAAAATCCGCCGGCATCGCGTCTGCTGCGGCTGTGTTTTGCCAAAAGCGACGCCACCATGCAGGCGGCGGCTGAACGATTGTGCCGGTTGTGAGCAGGCCCATGCAGGATTTGCGAATTTCATTGGTGCAGGGCAACACCCGCTGGCACAACCCGCAGGCCAATCGTGAGTATTACGGTAGCCTGATCGAATCGTTGACCGGGCAAACCGACTTGGTGGTGTTGCCGGAAACGTTCACCAGCGGCTTCTCCAATGCGGCGATCGATCACGCGGAAACCATGCAGGGTCCCACGCTGGACTGGCTGCTGGAAACCGCTCGTCGGCTGGACGTCGCCATTGCCGGCAGCGTCCAGATA
This sequence comes from uncultured Rhodanobacteraceae bacterium, assembly GCA_964608595.1. Classification (GTDB taxonomy): domain Bacteria; phylum Pseudomonadota; class Gammaproteobacteria; order Xanthomonadales; family Rhodanobacteraceae; genus Oleiagrimonas. Next base: position 26,242 of record CAZSOU010000001.1, on the reverse strand, counting down.
CGTGCCGACGGGGCGCAGGGCGAGGGCGTCTACAACCGCATGCTGTTCATCACGCCTGATGGCGACGTGCAGCATTATGACAAGCGCCACCTGTTCCGTTACGCCGGTGAGCACGAGCGATATGCCGCGGGCGCCGAGCGGCGGGTCGTGACCTGGCGTGACTGGCGTATTCTGCCGCAAATCTGCTACGACCTGCGTTTCCCGGTATGGATTCGCAACCGCCGTGAAGAAGAAGCAATGGCAGGCATGGAATACGACCTGATGCTTTTTGTCGCCAACTGGCCGTCACCCCGGCGCACGGCCTGGCGTACGTTGCTGCGTGCGCGTGCCATCGAGAACCTGGCGTTTTGCGCCGGCGTCAATCGTGTCGGGGTGGATGGGAACGATCAGTCGTACGCCGGGGACAGCGCGGTGCTGGATCCGCTGGGTGCGTCGCTGATCGATCTGGGCGCGCAGGAACAAGTGGTCACCACCACCCTGAGTGCGCGCCAGTTGTGTGAACACCGCGAGCATTTTCCCGCATGGATGGACGCCGATCCATTCGACATCCAGCCCCTGTAGGGAACCTCGAAAAACCGCGGATCATGGAGTTTCCTGTGGGAGGGGCCGGTGGCCCCGACAGGATGTACCGCATGATCCGTCGGCGCCACCGGCCCCTCCCACAAGGGCAGTTCCAGGGAGCAACGGTTTTTCGAGGCTCCCTGTAGAGCACATCTCATGTGCGGCAACGGTTTCATCGGGCCCGTACCGTACAGCGGTCGCGCACGAGATGCGCTCCTGTGGTGAATCGGCTTGTTGCCTGCATGACTTGACCGCAACGGTCCTAAAGAATCTCGAGCACGTTTTCCGGCGGTCGGCCCAGCGCCGCCTTGCCGTTGGTCAGAACGATCGGGCGCTGGATGAGACGCGGATGCTCGACCATGGCATCAATGAGTTGCTTGCGGCTGAGGCTGTTGTCGGACAAGTTGAGGTCGACGTACTCGGCCTCGGTGGGGCGCATGAGTTGGCGCGGTTCCAGTTTCAGCAGGCGCAGGATATGGTCGATTTCCTCGGCGCTTGGCGGCGTTTCCAGGTACTTGATGACTTCGGGCTTGATGCCGTGTTTGTCCAGCAGTTCCAGGGTGGCGCGTGATTTGGAACAGCGCGGGTTGTGATAAATGCGTACGTCGTTCACCGGGTACTTCTCCTTTACTGTTTGCCGCGGCGGGATTGACCACCGCCCCCATTGCGCGGGCCTTTGCCGCCGCCCTTGCCCGAGCGGTTGCCGCCGGGCTTGCCGCGACCTTTGGGGCCGCCGCGACTGTCACCTGCAAACCATGTGCGCACCGACGGCAATTCCTGCCCGGGCGCAACACTGCGCTTTTTCTTGTGACGACGATTGGCCGGCTTGTCGGGCTTGGCGACGTTGCCGTTGACGTCGCCGCGCGCACGTCGCTTGGGCTTGCCGCCACGCGGTGGGCGATCGTCGCGGATGCGGTCGAAAGCCGTCAGTTCACGCGCTTCGTTTTGATAGGCGCCGGTCCACGCTCGCTGACTGTTGTCGCGGTCGGGTTTGTATTCGGTGACGTGGCGGCTTGCCCGACGCTGGCGCAGCACGGGTGACAGGGTCAGTGTCGGTTGCGGGTCGCTCAGGCCGGCTTTGCCGCGCAGTTCGCGGACGGTGTCGGCATCCAGTGTGTCCGATTCGCCGCGGCGCAATTTGCGTGGCAATTCGATGCTGCCGTAGCGGATGCGTTTCAGACGGCTGACCATGAACCCCTGCGACTCCCACAGGCGCCGGACTTCGCGGTTGCGACCCTCGCCGATGATGACGCGAAACCAGCTGTGGCTGGCGCCGGTGCTGACCACGCTGATGTCATCGAAATGTGCCGGGCCATCTTCCAGTGTCACGCCGGCTTTCAGTTGCTCCAGCACGTCGGCTGGTACTTCGCCGTGCACGCGGCACAGATATTCGCGCTCGATGCCGCTGCCGGGGTGCATCAGGGCATTGGCCAGATCGCCGTCGGTCGTCAGCAAAAGCAGGCCCGTGGTGTTGATGTCCAGGCGGCCGACCGCAACCCAGCGTGCGCCCTTGACCCTCGGCAGCTGCTCGAAGACCGTGGGACGGCCTTCGGTGTCGTCGCGCGTGACCAGAATGCCTTCGGGCTTGTTGTAGATCAGTACTTCCGCATTTTCGCGCGTGTCGGTGGCCACCACAAACTGGTGATTGTCGATGGCGATGCGGTCGCCGGCGCTGACGCTGGAGCCGACTTTGGCGATCTCGCCATTGACGACGATTTCACCGTTGGCGATGCGTTGTTCCAGCATCCGGCGCGAGCCCTGTCCGGCGTTGGCCAGCACTTTGTGCAGCCGTTCTTCCAACGCGGGTTCGCCATTTTTGGGGGTGTCATGCTTGAGCGAAAGCACAGAGCGGTGTTGCGCACTCATGCGCGGTCCTCCTCGGGTTTTTCATGTCCGGCATCGGCCGGTGATTCGACGTCTGGCATGCCGTCATCGGCATCAGTGTCTCGGGATGGGGTGGTGTCGACAGCGTTTTCCGTTTCGAGCGGTGTGCTTTCGGCATCGTCGGTGGCGCCCGAGGCGAGGCTATCGGTTGCTGCCGTCTCGGGAGGTGTTTCAACGGCCTCGTCGGGGGCCGCGTGTTCGGGATCGGCATGCCCGGAGCCGGCATCGCTGTCGGCAGGCGCCGGCGGGCCCACTTGCGCGGTTTTGTCGCCGTCAAGCTTGAGCTGCGGATCCATGTCTTCGAGGTTGAGGATGTCGGCCAATGGCGGCAATTCATCCAGCGACTTGAGGTTGAAATAATCAAGAAAGGTGCGCGTGGTACCGAACAGGGCCGGGCGGCCGGGTGCATCGCGGTGGCCCACGACACGAATCCATTCGCGCTCCTCCAGTGTCTTGACGATGTTGGTGGAGACCGTGACACCGCGCACCTGTTCGATTTCGCCACGGGTAATGGGCTGGCGATAGGCGATCAGTGCCAGTGTTTCCAGCAAGGCGCGCGAGTAGCGGCTGGGGCGCTCGGTCCACATTCGCTGCACCCAGGGGTGGACTTCCTGGCGAATCTGGAAGCGAAAGCCGCTTGCCACCTCGACCAGTTCGATGCCGCGTTCGGCACAGTCTTCACCCAGTGCTTCCAGCGCACCCGCAACGAGCTCGTGGCTGACCGGGGTGTCCGAATTGTCGGCAAAAAGCGCCTCCAGATGCGGTACCGTCAGCGGTTGAGTGGAGGCGAGCAGGGCGGCTTCGATGATTTTCTTGATTTCGATGGTGTCCATCTCAGGGCTCGTGTGCGGACGCGCTTCCGGTTTTGACATAAATGGCGGCCAGGGGTTGTTCCTGGACGATCTGGATCAGCATTTCCTTGGCCAGCTCCAGCATGGCGAGAAAACTCACCACCACCCCGAGACGGCCTTCTTCGGGCGTGAACAGGGTTTCGAAGCGGTGAAATTGGCCATCTTCGATGTGACTCAACAGTTCACTCATGCGTTGGCGCACGCTGAGCGGTTCGCGTTGTACCGCATGCTTGGTGAAAAGCTCGGCACGCTGCAGGACGTCCTTGAGCGCCAGCAGCATTTCGCGCATGTCCACCGGTGGCGGCAGCCGGATCACGTTGCGATCGGCGACATGGGCACTGGCGATGCTGAAGTCGCGCTCTTCGCGCGGCAGGGCGTCGATGTCTTCGGCGGCCTTCTTGTAACGCTCGTATTCCTGCAGGCGGCGCACCAGCTCGGCGCGCGGATCCTCCTCGACTCCTTCTTCGACCGGTGGCCGCGGCAGCAGCAGCCGTGACTTGATTTCGGCCAGGATGGCGGCCATCAGCAAGTATTCGGCGGCCAGTTCCAGTCGCATCACGTCGCGCATCATTTCGATGTATGCCATGTATTGACGCGTGATTTCGGCGATCGGGATGTCCAGAATGTCCAGATTCTGGCGCCGGATCAGGTACAGGAGCAGGTCCAGCGGTCCTTCGAAGGCTTCCAGGATGACTTCCAGTGCATCCGGTGGAATGTACAGATCCTGCGGCATTTCCAGCACCGGCTGGCCATGCACCACCGCCAGCGGCATTTCCTGCTGCTGCGGAACCGGGACAAACATGTTTTGCGGCGCATCGGCCGCATTCGACTCGACTGGTTCGCTGCTCATGTGAGCGTATCGACCCTTGGTTTATGCAAAATTCGCCTGAACATGCCCCCGTACCGAAGACCGGAGTGTGCCGGGCGCACGATCATGACCCGACGCATGTCACGGACAGCCATCATCGGCTTGGACGTTGCCGGAGACGCAGCAACGTCGGTGAGGTTTTCCAGATTCTTGCAAGCCCCGTCTGGCACGCGCGGTAACGTCGCGTGGCGCCGAGGTTGCTGATTATGATGCTTTGCGAAGCGTTGCCGTCGACCTGATTTCTCGACATGAACGGCGTCCCGTTGGTTGCGACGCTTCCTGTGGCATCAAAGATTATCGCTTGACGTCAATCAAGTCCAGTGCCGCCGAGGCCCGCCAGGAGAAATCAGGCGCCCGGGGCCTTCTGAACAAGGCAGCGCAAATGTTCCGGCTGGGCGTGGTGAGATTCGACGCGATGCCGCGTTTATCGAATATTCCTTTTGAATTGGCCGATGCACGACACAATGTGACAGTCTGTGTCCGTGCACATGTCACGTGGCCGTTCATGCAAGACGGAAATGCGTCACATAATCAGAGTATCGTTATAATGGCCCGGTTTTTGCTTCGTACGTGTGTAGCGCGGTCACCTGCTGCTGGAGAGGATAGGGGCAAGTCAATCATGGTATCGGAGAGTCGAAAGGACGCCACGGCTGGTGGACTCCGCCATGCGCGCATGCGCATCGAAACGGCGGTGTTGATGATTCGCGGCAGCGAGTCGTTCCCCACCGAGCTGGAGGACATCTCGGCTACGGGGGTACTGCTCAATTGCCCCCGCGACTGGCCGGGGCAAGCGGGACAGACCTGGGTGCTGGACATGATTTTCGGTCATGATCTGCATATTCACCTGGAAGCCACGGTCGTGCGGGTGTCCGATCGCTGGATTGGCATGGCTTACAGCCGCATCCCCGAAGACAAGCAGCAGGCCTTGTGGAATCTGCTGGGTGGCTATGCGGACAAGCTGGAGGCCTGGAACGACGTTTGAACGTTGCGACAGCCCATTATTTATCGTGTTCGGCAGTCTTGCTTTCTTCTTCACGCAACGCACGCCGCAATATCTTGCCCACATTGCTCTTGGGCAGTGCATCGCGAAACTCGATCGCCTTGGGCCGCTTGTAGCCGGTCAGCTCGTCATGACAGAACTGTTTGAGTTCGTCCGCGGTCAGCGACGCGTCCTTTTTCACCACGAATAATTTGACCACCTCGCCGGAATGTTCGTCCGGAATGCCCACGGCAGCCACTTCGGCGACCTTGGGGTGGCGGATCACCACATCTTCGATTTCGTTGGGATACACGTTGAAACCGGACACCAGGATCATGTCCTTCTTGCGGTCGACGATGTACACGTAGCCGTTTGCATCCATGCGCGCGATGTCGCCGGTATGCAGCCAACCGTCCTCGGTGAGCACCTTGTCGGTTTCCTCGGGACGGTTCCAGTACCCCTTCATGACCTGCGGACCCCTGACCATCAATTCGCCGACTTCGTCGAAGGCAAGTGGTTCGTTGTCTTCGGACCAGATGGCCACGTCCGTGGATGGAATCGGCAGACCGATCGAGCCGTTGTAATCGGTCAGGTCGAGCGGATTGATGCAGGCTGCCGGCGAGGTTTCGGTAAGGCCGTATGCCTCGAGAAGCGAGCAGCCGGTAATCTTTTTCCAGCGCTCGGCCACGGCACGCTGTACCGCCATGCCGCCGCCCAACGTCAGGCGCAGGCGTGAGAAATCCACCTTGTCGAAGCCGTCGGTGTTGATCAGGCCGTTGAACAGGGTGTTGACGCCGGTCAGGGCCGTGAAGTGCGATTTGTCGAGCTCCTTGACGAAGGCGGGCATGTCGCGCGGGTTGGTGATCAGCCAGTTGAGGCCGCCCAGGCGCATGAATACCAGTGCGTTGGCCGTCAATGAAAAGATGTGGTAAAGCGGCAGTGCCGTGATGATGACTTCCTCGCCGGGGGTCATCCGCTTGCCGATCCATGCGCTGGCCTGGAGCATGTTGGCCACCATGTTGCCATGCGTCAGCATCGCGCCCTTGGCGACCCCGGTGGTACCGCCGGTGTATTGCAGAAAGGCGATGTCCTCATGACCCAGTTCCACCCGTGGCGGCTTGTGGCGCGCACCATGCTTGAGCGCGTCGCGGAAACGTACCGCACCGTCGATGTGGTAGGGCGGTACCATTTTCTTGACGTGCTTGAGGGCAAAATTGATCACCGCGCCCTTCGGGAACCCCAGCAAATCGCCGATGCCGGTGGTCACCACCTGCTTGATCGGCGTTTCGGAAATGACCTTTTCCAGCGTGGCGGCGAAATTGTCCAGTACCACGATGGTTTCCACTTCTGCATCGTTCAGCTGGTGCTTCAGCTCGCGCGCGGTGTACATCGGGTTGGTGTTGACCACGATGACTCCGGCGCGAATCGCGCCGAACAGCGCGATCGGGTACTGCAAGGTGTTGGGCAGCATGATGGCGATGCGGTCGCCTTTGCCGAGGCCCAGGTCGCCGGTCAGATATCCGGCAAACTGTCGGCTCAGGCGATCCAGGTCGTCGTATCGCAACATCTTGCCGAAATTGCAGAACGCCGGCCGATGACGGAAACGCTCGAAGGCTTCCTCGATGACCTCCACCAGCGAATGGTACGTATCGACATCGATGGTTGCCGGCACACCGTCAGGATAATTGGACAGCCACGGACGTTCTGTGTTCATGAAATCCCCTATGCCGGACAAGTGACGAACGATCGTTTCATTTGAGCATAGCGGTATCGAGGCGGCAAGCAAGGCCCTGTCACGCCGGTCGGGGCGCGGATTCCGGGTTTTGTCACGGCGTCGGAAAATTTCAGCGTTTCAGAACCACATCGCCGTTGCCCGCGTTGATGCTCCCGTTGCCGCGGGCATTGCCGACGTCGCCCCGGTAGCTGTGCCGGTCGTGCTCCACGTTGCGCATGTCGGGCCAATCCACGCGGATGTCTTCGGCGTTGATGCTCAGGTGCACGGCGGGTGGTTGTTGCGTGGCCATGCGGATGTCGCCATTGCCGCTTTGCAGGCTGAAATTGGCAAGGCCGGACAAGTTGCCGCTTAAATGAATATCGCCGTCGCCGCATGCCACGCGGGCCGAGGAAACATCGTGCAGGTTCTTCAGGATGACGTCACCGTCGCCGGTGCTCAGATGCAGCTTGTCCGTGAGCGCGTCACCATGGATGTCGCCATCACCGGTATCCACCCGCACATCACCCCGCACCTGGTTCATGCGCACATCGCCGTCGCCCGTGTGGATGCCAATGGTGTCACCCTGAATATCGCTGATTTTGACGTCGCCGTCGGCGGTGTGCAGATCCAGATTGCCGCGCAGCTTGTCCACGCTGGCATCGCCGTCGCCGGTATGGATGGCCAGTTTGCCGTTGATGGCGTAGACCTGAACGTCACCGTCGTCGCTGCGCAGCGTCAGGTCGTTGCTCAGTTCGTGTGCAGTAGTCAGTCCGACGTGGTTCTTGATCGTGGCATTCACGCCCTCGGGCAGTTGGATGGCCAGGTCGACGTACAGTGGTACGCCTTTCGAGCTGCCTCGGTAGATATTCACCGTGCGGCCCTGGTACTGCAGCGTGCTGTGGCTGTAGGAGGTGCCGATGTGGATGCCGAGAAAATCGATGCCGTCGTGGCCGGATTCGAAGCGCGCCGGAATCCGGTAGCGGGTGTGTTTGTCGACTGGATAATCGACATGTACGGCAAGCTGGTTCCCGTCACGGCTGACATCGATTTTGACGGTGTCTGCCAGCGCTCTGGCCGTCGTCATGTCCGCACCACCGGCTACCACGTCGGCTTTGATGGCCAGCTGCTTGCCGCCCTGGGTGACGTTGACGTGGCCGATCAGGTTTTCCACGGAAATTCGGGTGGACGGGGTGACCGTTTCGACTTTGTTGATGGTGCGGGTGTGCGTCTGGTTTTGCGCCATGGCGGCGGCGGGTCCGGCGAGCAGGGCGAATGCCAGCAGAGCCGGGATGATTTGGTGACGTGTCGACATGATGAAACTCCCGTTCGGGTTTGCCGTGCGAAACCGCATGGCCGGTCAAGGTCAACTCTGCGCCTTCGCGCAAGAAAAAACCGCCGGCCTTGCGACCGGCGGTTGTTGAGATGCGCGAAAGCGCCGAAAGGTTTACTTTGCGGCCAGGTCGCGCAGTGTGTACTGCAGAATGCCGCCGTGACGATAGAAATCGCGTTCCTTCGGCGTCAGCAGCATCACCTTGGCTTTGAAGGTCTTTTCGCCCTTGTCGCCTTTGGCGGAAATGGTGACCTCCCTGGAGTTGCCGTTGTCCAGACCGCTGATGTCGAACGACTCGTCGCCGGTCAACCCCAGGCTGGCAGCGTTTTCACCATTGGTGAATTGCAGCGGCAGCACGCCCATGCCGACCAGGTTGGAGCGATGGATGCGCTCGAAACTTTCGGCCAGAACAGCCTTGACGCCCAGCAGCAGCGTGCCCTTGGCCGCCCAGTCGCGCGAGGAACCGGTACCGTATTCCTTGCCGGCGATGACCACCAGCGGCGTACCCTCGGCCTTGTACTTCATTGCCGCGTCATAAATGGCCATTTGCTTGCCGTCGGGCACGTATTTGGTGTAGCCGCCTTCGACATTGTCCAGCATCTGGTTGCGGATGCGGATGTTGGCGAAGGTGCCGCGTACCATCACGTCGTCGTTGCCGCGACGCGAACCGTAGCTGTTGAAGTTGGCCGGTTTGACGCCACGGTCCATCAGGAACCTGCCTGCCGGCGAGTCCTTCTTGATGGCGCCGGCGGGCGAGATGTGGTCGGTGGTGACCGAGTCGCCGAGCAGGGCCAGGCAGTGCGCGCCGTGGATGTCTTCGGCCTCCGGCACGTCCATGGTCATGCCGTCGAAGTAGGGCGGGTTCTTGATGTAGGTGGAAGACTCGTCCCAGGCGTACAGGTCGCTGTCCGGCGACTGGATGGCGTTCCAGCGTTCGTCGCCCTTGAACACGTCGGCGTAGTTGTTCTTGAACATGTCGGCGCTGACGGTGCTGGCGATCAGGTCGCCGATTTCCTTGTTGGTCGGCCAGATGTCCTTCAGGAAGACGTCGTTGCCGTCGGCGTCCTGGCCCAGCGGCTCGCTGGTCAGGTCCACGTCCAGGGAACCGGCGATGGCGTAGGCGACCACCAGCGGCGGCGAGGCCAGGTAGTTCATCTTCACTTCCTGGTGCACGCGGCCCTCGAAGTTGCGGTTGCCCGAGAGCACCGAAGCCACGCACAGGTCGCCGTCGGCGATGCCGGCGCTGATTTCCTCGGGCAGCGGGCCGGAGTTGCCGATGCAGGTGGTGCAGCCGTAGCCGACCAGCCAGAAGCCCATGTCGTCCAGGTCCTTCATCAGGCCGCTCTTTTCGAGGTAGTCGGTGACCACCTTGGAGCCGGGCGCCAGCGAGGTCTTCACCCACGGCTTGGCCTTCAGGCCCTTCTCCTGCGCCTTGCGCGCGACCAGGCCGGCGGCCAGCATCACGGCCGGGTTGGAGGTGTTGGTGCACGAGGTGATGGCGGCGATGACCACGCTGCCGTCGCGCAGCTTGAAGTCCTGGCCGTTCATCTCCACGCGCACGGCGCCGTTGACCAGGTCGTTGGCGGCGTGGCCGATGGCGGTAGCGCCGCCCTCGTTGGCGAACTCGGCGGTGTCCTCGTCTTCCCGGGCGCGATTGGCGGTGAGGTCGGCGATGACTTTCTGCGCGTTGGACTTCACGTCCGTCAGCAGCACGCGGTCCTGCGGCCGCTTGGGGCCGGCCATGGACGGCTTGACGTCGGCCAGGTCCAGTTCCAGCACGGCGGTGTATTCGGCGTGCGGCGAGTTCTCGTCGTGCCACAGGCCCTGGGCCTTGGCATAGGCCTCGACCAGCGCGATCTGCTCGTCGCTGCGGCCGGAAAGCCTGAGGTAGTTCAGCGCCTCGGCGTCGACCGGGAAAATGCCGCAGGTGGCGCCGTACTCGGGCGCCATGTTGCCGATGGTGGCGCGGTCGGCCAGTGCCAGGTGCGCAAGGCCGGGGCCGAAGAACTCGACGAACTTGCCGACCACGCCGTGCTGGCGCAGCATCTGCGTCACGGTCAGCACCAGGTCGGTGGCGGTGGCGCCTTCGGGCAGGCGGCCGTCGAGCTTGAAGCCGACCACCTGCGGGATCAGCATCGAGGACGGCTGGCCCAGCATCGCGGCCTCGGCCTCGATGCCGCCCACGCCCCAGCCGAGCACGCCCAGGCCGTTGATCATGGTGGTGTGGCTGTCGGTGCCGAACAAGGTGTCCGGGTAGGCCCACAGTTCGCCGTCGACTTCGTTGCCCATGACCACGCGGCCCAGATATTCCAGGTTCACCTGATGCACGATGCCGGTCGAAGGCGGCACGACCTTGAAGTCGGTGAAGGCTTTCTTGCCCCAGTGCAGGAAGGCGTAGCGCTCCTGATTGCGTTCAAATTCGATGCGGGTGTTTTCCGCCAGCGCGTCGGCCTCGCCGAACACGTCAACCTGCACGGAATGGTCGATCACCAGTTCGACTGGCGCCTGCGGATTGATCTTGGTGGGGCTGCCGCCCAGGTTCTTCATGGCGTCGCGCATGGCGGCCAGATCAACCACCGCCGGCACGCCGGTGAAGTCCTGCAGCAGTACACGTGCCGGCATGAAGGCGATTTCGGTGCTCGGCTCCGCCTTGGCTTCCCACGTGGCGACGGCCTTGATGGAGTCGGCGCTGACGTCCACGCCGTCTTCGCGGCGCGCCAGGTTTTCCAGCAGGATCTTCATGGAGTAGGGGAGGCGCTTGATGTCGAATTGCTCGCCCAATTTGGTCAGGCTGGCGTAGGCGTATTTCTTGCCGTTGACTTCAAGGCTGTCACGGATAGAGAACGAGTCTTTCATGGCTGCTCCTGGCTGGATCGACTGCGGGGCGCGAACGCGACGCAAAAGCGGGCATCGGCGCCGATCAAACGCCCATTATCGCGCAAATGTCCTGAATGACGCGAATGTCGCACAGGACGAGCCGCTACAATGGGCTGGCGGGACTGATCATGATGCTCCTTCGACCCGCCTTCTTACCAACGGATTAGCGCGCATGCAGCGTTCGATGATTTCGATGGGCCTGGCCGCCGTGTCCCTGCGCGACCTGGCCTTGGTGCAGGCTGTGCACCGGTTGGGTGGTTTCACGGCCGCCGCGCGTGCCATGCACATCAGTCCGTCGGGGTTGTCGCACCAGATCCAGAAAGTCGAGCAGGCACTGGACGCCGTGCTGTTCGAGCGCGGCGGCCGCGGCGTTCTGCCCACGGTCGCCGGTCAGCGTTTGCTGGCGCAGATCGATCATGTTCTCGCCGCCGCCGAAGACCTTGAACAGGCCGCAACAAGCCACAGTGCATCCGCCTTTGGCGGCGAGTTGCGTCTGGGCGTGTTGAGTACGTTGGGTCCGTACCTTCTGCCGCATCTGGTCGAGCCGTTTCCGCAACGTTTCCAGGGTACCCGCCTCAGCCTTTCCGAAGGCAAGCCGCGCGGTCTGTTGCGCCGGCTGCACGAAGGCGAGCTGGACGTGGTGCTGGCGCAACCGGCGCAAACACCATCCGGCGTCGCCATGCAGCCGTTGTTTTTCGAACCGTACGATGTACTGATGCACCACTCGCACCCGTTGGCCGACCGCGCGTGCCTGCGTCTCGAAGAGCTGGATGACAACGCCATTCTCATGGCCGAAAACCATGCCGCCGACCATGATGACGAACGCGTCCAGGATGTCAGTCTGGAAAGCCTCGCGGCACTCGTCGCGCTGCGTGGCGGCTATACCCTGGTGCCAAGTCTGGCCCGTCAGCGTCTGGCATCCATCGCCAATGTGAAATTGGCGCGTATCGAGCAGACCGAAGCGCCTGGCCGGCACGTTGCCTTGTACTGGCGCCAGGCATCGCCGTGGACGGAGGATCTGCAGGCTTTCGGCGCGCTGTTGCACGAATTGCTGGTCAGCATTCCCGGTTTGCAGATGGATGCGGCGTTCGTGCCCGTCTGAGGACGGAAACGGTCGCTGACGCGTTCAGTCTTCTTCACCGGCCGCCAGTCGAATGGGGCGCCAATGGTGGTTGCTGTCCAGCAACCGGTCCTGCGTTTTGGGACCCTCGGAACCCGCGGCGTAAAAGTCCGGTGCGCCTTTTTCCCAGGCCTTGAGGACGGGATCGAGCAAACGCCAGGCCCACTCGACCTCGTCGAAGCGCAGAAAGTGGGTGCGGTCGCCTTCCATCGCGTCCATCAGCAGCTGTTCGTATGCCGAAAACCCGTTGTCGCCATCGGCACTGGCATAGGGTGCGGTGAGTTTCACCTGGCGGCCCTCCAGCTCCAGGCCGGGGAGTTTGGCGTTGGCCAGAATGGTCATTGTCTGGTTGGGTTTGATGCGAAATACCATCCAGTTGTTTTCGGCGTTGACTTCACCGGGCAGGGCGCCCGGCGTTTTTCTGAATTGCACCGCGATTTCCGAACAGTTGCTGGCCAGACGCTTGCCGCTTCTGAGGTAGAACGGCACGCCTTGCCAGCGCCAGTTGTCGATTTCCAGCCTCAGCGCGGCGAAGGTTTCCGTATTCGATCCCTTGGCGACGCCGTCCTCGTTGCGATAGCCGCAGAGCTTTTTGCGTCCCTCCTTGCCGGCACGATATTGACCGCGGACGGCATGTTTTTTGACGTTGCGCGCGGTGATGCGTTTGACCGAACGCAGTACTTCCACCTTGTGATCACGCAACACGTCGGCATCCCAGGCCGACAAGGGTTCGATGGCGGCCAGACTGAAAAGCTGCATCAGGTGATTCTGCAGCATGTCGCGCAGCGCGCCGGCATGGTCGTAGTAGCCGGCACGTTTTTCCACGCCGAGGGTTTCGGCATAGGTGATCTGTACTTGTTCGATGTGGTTGGCGTCCCATACCGGTTCGAGGAAACGGTTGGCGAAGCGGAACACCATGAGGTTCTGGGTGGTCTCCTTGCCCAGAAAATGGTCGATGCGCAGGATCTGTTCTTCCTGCCAGTGCGTGTGCATCTGCTTGCGCAGTTTGCGGGCGCTGGCGAGGTCGGTGCCGAACGGTTTTTCCACCACCAGGCGCCGCCAGCCGGACGCGGATGATTCGGTCATGCCGGCTTCGCCCAGTGCTTTGGCGGCCGTGCCGAACAGCGAAGGTGGAAGTGCCAGATAAAAAAGTGAACGCGACGCCAGTTTGTCCTTGAGCGGTGTCAGATCGTCCGGATTCAGTTCGCCGCTGACGTAGGTGAGCTTTTTCTGGAACGCTTTCCAGTCTTTTTCGGTGTATTCATCGGCAAAGGACTTGAGTGCGCGGTGGATGTGATTGTGGAAGCGTTTCTCGCTCCACGATTCCATCGCGTAGCCGACGATGGAAAGGTCGGGTGTCAGACCGCGCTGATGCAGACGGAACAGGGCCGGCATCAGCAGACGCTTGGTGAGATCGCCGGTGGCGCCGAGGATGACCAGGGTGGTTTTGCTCATGGGAACCTCGATGGTGTGTGGGTTTTCGCGGGAGCCTGCCAAAGGGTGGATTGGGGTCAGGACTTTTTCTTTTCGTCGTGGCCACCGAATGCATGACGCATGGCGGACATCACCTTGTTGGCGAACTGGTCGCGGCCGCGCGAGCTGAAGCGGCCGAACAGTGCCGATGTGAGTACCGGCACCGGCACGCCCTCCTCGATCGCGGCCAGTGCCGTCCAGCGACCTTCGCCGGAATCAGACACGCGCCCGGAATAATGCGCCAGTTTCGGGTCTTCGCCCATTTCGATGGCGGTCAGGTCGAGCAGCCACGATCCGATCACGCTGCCGCGGCGCCACACTTCCACCACGTCGTCGAGGGGGATGTCGTACTTGTAGTGTTCGGGGTGTTCCAGCGGCGTGGTTTCGGCATCGTTCTCGCGTTTCACATTGCCGGCATTGGCGTGCTTGAGCACGTTCAGGCCTTCGGCGTAGGCAGCCATCAATCCGTACTCGATGCCGTTGTGCACCATTTTGACGAAATGACCGGCGCCGTTGTCCCCGCAGTGCAGGTAACCATGTTCGGCCGGTGCGGGCGGGCCTCTGCGACCGGGGGTGCGCTCGGCGGTTTCCACGCCGGGGGCCAGTGCGACAAACGCGGGCTTCAAGTGCTCGTAGGCGGATTGCGGGCCGCCGATCATCTGGCAGTAGCCGCGCTCACGCCCCCACACGCCGCCGCTGACACCGACATCCACATACATGATGTCCTTGTCGGCCACGGCTTTGGCGCGGCGAATGTCTTCGACATAATGCGAGTTGCCGCCATCGATGATCATGTCGCCGGCATGAAGCAGCGGAACCAGGTCATCGAGTACCGCATCGACCACGCCGCTCGGCACCATCATCCACACGGCGCGTGGCGGCGTGAGCTTTTTCACCAGTTCGGACAGTGTGGCGGCCGTGTCGGCACCGGTCTTGCGGATCGATTCGCGGGCATCGGCATGGGTGTCGAAGCCGACGCAGTCGACCCCGGCTTCCTCCATGCGCGCCACCATGTTCGAGCCCATCCGGCCCAGGCCGATCATGCCCAGTTGCAGTTTGTCATTCATGCGATGTTCTCCCAGAGTCGAAAGCCGCCTTTGAAGGCATTGTCGTTGTCGCCGCGGCGTACACCGTCGGGCAGGGTGTCGAAGTGGCGTACGTTGCCGCCGCCCAGAATCACGTAATCGGCTTCCATGGCGGCGCGCAGGGTGTCGATGACCTCGAGCACATTGGCCTTCCATTCATCGGGGTGTTTCTCGCGAAATGCCTCGCCCACGTAATGCTCGTAGTCATGTCCCTTGTACGGCATGTGGCCCAGTTCCATCGGCTCCACCCGGCCGTCGACCACCATGGCCGAACCGAGTCCCGTGCCGAGCCCCAGAAACAGCATGCGACCGCCTTCGTAGCTGCCCAGTGCCTGCATGGCGGCGTCGTTCAGGATGCGCACGGGCTTGTCGAAAGCCTGGTTGAAGTCGAAACCGACCCAGCCGGTGCCGAGGTTGTGCGGTTCGGCCAGGATGCGGCCATGCACGACCGGTGAGGGAAAGCCGATGCTGACGAAATCGCAAGTCTTGCCACGCAACAGTTTGTCGAGTTTGTCCATCATCTGTTGCGGCGTGAGCTCGGGACCGGAAACGAACCGATGCTCCTTCGTGCTGCCGGTGATGCGCGCCTTGACGTGGCTGCCGCCGACGTCCAGCACCAACACCTTGTGCCGGTGTCTGCGTCCGGACGGTGCGGCTTCGCGGGCTTTGCGATACCAGCGGATGGCCGCGTTGGTGGATGCATCGTGCTTGAGGCGCTTGCCGGGTGATTCGATTTCCTCGGCCACCTTTTTGGCCAATACCTTGCCCAGTTCCACGCCCCATTGGTCGAACGGGTCGATGTTCCAGATGGTGGCCTGGGTAAACACGCTGTGCTCGTACAGCGCCACCAGCGCGCCCAGCGTTGTCGGCGTCAATGCGTCGGCCATCAGCAGGCTGGATGGCCGGTTGCCCTCGAACACCTTGTGCGGCACCAGTTTGGCCGGTGTGCCTTCGGCGCGTACTTCCCTGGCGGTCTTGCCTTTGGCCAGCGCTTCGGCCTGGGCAATCACGTTGGCGATCAACAAGTCATGATGATCACCGAGTGGATTGAGCGACTGGCCGAAGGCAATGAAGTCGCACGGAATCAGACGTGTGCCCTGGTGGATCAACTGATAGAACGAGTGCTGACCGTTGGTACCGGGTTCACCCCAGAAAATCGGTCCCGTCGCATAGTCCACCGGTTTTCCGTCCACTGTGACATGCTTGCCGTTGGACTCCATGTTGAGTTGTTGCAGATAGGCGGGGAAGCGTGTCAGGTACTGCTCGTAAGGCAGCACGGCGACCGTTTGGGAGCCGAAGAAGTTGGTGTACCAGACGTTGAGCAGGCCCATGATGACGGGCAGGTTCTTCTCCAGCGGCGCGGTGCGGAAATGCTCGTCCATGGCGTGGAATCCTTCGAGCATTTCGTCGAAACGGTCCGGGCCGATGGCGATCATGGTCGACAAGCCGATTGCCGAATCCATCGAGTAGCGGCCACCGACCCAGTCCCAGAAGCCGAACATGTTGGCGGTATCGATGCCGAACTTCTTCACCGCTTCGTGATGGGTTGAAAGGGCCACGAAGTGTTGCTTGATCGCGCCCTTGTTGCGCTTGCCGCAGGCATCCAGCAGCCAATCGCGAGCGGTGCGGGCGTTGGTCATCGTCTCCAGCGTTGTGAAGGTCTTGGAGGCGATGATGAACAGGGTCTCGTCCGGGTGCATGCCGCGCACGGCTTCGACGAAATCAGTACTGTCGACGTTGGACACGAAACGGAATTCGAGGTCCCGGTCGCTGTAATGTTTCAACGCTTCGCAAGCCATCACGGGCCCGAGGTCGGAGCCGCCGATGCCGATGTTGACGATGTTCCGGATACGCCGGCCCGCATAGCCTTTCCATTCGCCGGTGCGCACTTTGCGTGCGAATTCACTCATGCGCCGAAGCACATCGTGGACGGCGGGAACAACATTTTCACCGTCCACGCGAATGACTTCGTCCTTCGGTGCGCGCAACGCGACATGCAACGCGGCGCGATGCTCGGTCGGATTGACGATGTCGCCGGCGAACATGGCATCGCGGCGTGCTTCCAGATTGCAATCGCGAGCCAGCGCCAGCAAACGCTTCATCGTGGTGTCGTCGATGCGATGCTTGGAATAATCCAGGGTCCAACCCGCGCCTTTGGCATTGAAGCGCCTGGCGCGCCCGGGATCCTTGTCAAACAAGTTGCGCAGGTGTTTGCGCGAAAGTGACCGGTAATGTTTTTCCAGGGCCTGCCAGGTGCTTCTGTTGCGCAGTTCGCTCATGGTTGCTGCTTCCTTCCGTTGCGCTTGTCGAGGGGGAGTTGACGCTGTCCGGTGAGCATACGCCACGCGCCTGAACGCGTCAGGTGCAAACCGGATCTGTGAACCGGGGGCTGGTGTGCCATGTCTTGCTCGGGGTAGTGTGAGAGGCATCATCAATCCGGGGAGATTGCCTGAGGCCATGACATCGCTTGTCCGCCCCTTTGTTCGTCTCTACGAAAAGTGGAAGCGCGATACCCTGAACGAGGGTGATTTCCGGCCCAGCATCAGCATTCTCAAGCTTTCCTTCATCGCGCTGTTCATTGGCGGGGCGGCGGCTCTCATTGCATGGGCTCTGTATCGCCTGATCGGCTTGGTGACGAACCTGGCTTTTGCCGGCCGATGGTCGTTCGAGTTCGTCCAGCCGGCGGTGCTCGATGCGCCGTGGTGGTTGATTCTTCTGGTGCCGGTGGTGGGGGGCCTCATCATCGGTTTGATGGCGCGTTACGGCACTGATCGCATTCGCGGACATGGTATCCCGGAAGCCTTGGAATCGATCCTGTTTCGCAAATCCAAGATGATGGCCAAGGTGGCGATTCTGAAGCCGTTGTCGTCGGCCATCGCCATCGGGACCGGCGGACCGTTCGGTGCCGAGGGACCGATCATCATGACGGGCGGAGCGGTGGGCTCGTTGATTGGCCAAGTGTTCTATCTCACCTCGATCGAGCGGCGCACGCTGTTGGTCGCGGGCGCCTGCGCCGGCATGTCGGCGACCTTTGCCACACCCATTGCGGCCACGCTGGTGGGCGTGGAAATGCTGCTTTTCGAGCTGCGTCCGCGCAGCACCATTCCCGTGGCGGTAGCCTGTTTCGTGGCCTCGTCGCTGCGACCGTTCCTGATCGGGCCGGGACCATTGTTTCCCATCGACATCGCGTTCGATCTGAGTATTGCCGATCTCGGCATGGCAGCTGTCAGCGGACTTCTTGCGGGACTCCTGGCCACCCTGGTGACGTTTCTCGTCTACAAGGTCGAGGACGGCTACCGCAAGCTGCCGATCCACTGGATGTGGTGGCCGGCGCTGGGTGCGCTGGTCGTGGGTATCGGCGGCATCATCGACCCGCAGACGCTGGGCGTGGGCTACGTCATCATCGATCAATTGTTGACGGGACAGATCGTCGGCATGGGCATCGTGATCTTCATGGTGGTCAAGGCAATCATCTGGATCGTGTATTTGAGTTCGGGCACTTCCGGCGGCACGTTGGCGCCGTTGCTTGCCCTGGGCGCGGGACTGGGAGGGCTGGAGGCGCTGGTCTTTCCCGGCCCGCAACCGTTGCTGTGGCCGCTGCTGGGCATGGGCGCGATGCTGGCGGCGGTGATGCGGATGCCGTTCACGTCGATCATGTTCGCACTGGAGCTGACCGGCAATGCCAGCGTGTTGCCGGCGCTTCTGGTCACCTGCACGGTCGCCTACGGCACCAGCGTGTTTTTGATGCGACGCTCCATTCTCACTGAAAAAATCGCGCGTCACGGCAAGGACATCAACCGCGAATACAGCATGGACCGCTTGGAACACTTGCCCGTGGCAGACGTGATGACCAGCGACATCGTCACCGTTCCGGCCGACATGACGGTGCGCGACCTGGCGCGGCAGTATTTCGGTGTGCAGCAGAAATACCGCGCCTATCCGGTGGTCGATGGCAATGGCGTGTTGATCCACGTTGCGGACCGCAGCCACGTACGGGACTGGCGCGAGAATGACGTCGACGGAGCGACGCGCATCGGTGACATTGTCGGCAAGGAGCCTGTCGTCGCGTTTCCCGAAGAAAGCTGCAAGAGCGTGGCCATCCGCATGTCGGTGGAAAAACTTGATCGCATCCCCGTCGTCACCCCCGACGTGCACAAACTTCTGGGCATGGTGACGCGTTACGACTTGCTCAAGCCCTACACGCACCATTACGACGAAGAGCATCTTCGCGAGCGATTTTTCGGGCGTCATCGAAAGACGGAACCAGGGCACTGACAACGATGCGCGATCACGTTGGCATGCAGGCCTCGTCGCAACCGGTCCGAAGCGCACGGGTCACCGAGGTTTCGACGACGGCTCTCAAGGAAAGTCACCCGGTCGCCCCTCGGCACCGGCAGGCGAGTCCGCGAGACGGTCGTCGGTGGCAACCGGGCAAAACATCACGGCGCAACGGCGGATCATGCCATGCGCGTCGCTTTTGCCGCGTAGGCCAGGGCATTGGCGATGACCGGTGCCGGGAAGCCCATTTCCCCGAGCATGCGGATGGCGTTGCGCGTTCGCGTGATGCCGTGGCGCAGGTGGTAGTCGAAGAAACCGTCCACTTCCGGGTCTTCCCGGAAATGGTAATAGTCGAAATGCTCATCCAGAACGGTTTGCAGTTCGACGTCGTGGGTGGTGGCCAGAACGATTGATTCGCGGGCCAGTGATTCCAGTACGGAGCGTGCGATGGCGACGCGCTCGGTGGTGTTGGTGCCGCTGAAAAGCTCGTCGATGACCAGCAGACTGCGGTAGCCGTCGCTACCGGAATCGAAGAAGGCATTGATCCGCTCGACTTCCGCGAAGTAGTGGCTCTTGCCCGAAGCGACCGAGTGGCTGCCCTGGATGGATGCCAGCACGCGCACGCGCGGGATGACGGCGCGTGCGGCCAGGCAGAAACCGAACGTCCGCGCCAGAACCACGTTGGTGCCGAGCATCTTGATGAAAGTGGTCTTGCCGGCCATGTTCGAGCCGGTGACCAGCGCCGAGCGATGTTGCAGGCGGATCGAATTGACCACGCCGTCGGGCAGCAGGGGATGGCAGCCGTCAACCACGACGAGGTCGGGATTCGTGGTCAGTTCCGGCCGACAGGTCGCATTGTATCGGGCCATGAAGGATGCAACGGCAATCCCGGCATCGATTTCTCCCACCTGCTCGAAATCGGCGGTGACCGTTTCGCGCAGGCGGAAGAAACGGCTGATGGCGAAGGCGTGCAGCAGCAGTTCCAGGGCGCAGGCGGCGTTGATCCAGATGCTGATCCAGACGATGGGTTCGCGCTTGACGAAGCTCACCCAGCGCAGCGCGCGGCGCATGCCCGCGCGCCGGGACCTGCGTTCGTGCAGGTGCCTGAACTGCGGAATGTCGGGGTGCGCAGTGTGCAACGCGGCCAGCGTATCGGCCGCGTCGAGCAGCGCCATGCAGGAGGTCATGGCCTCGTTGTCACGGCTGACATGCCAGTGGGTCTTGAGCATGAGCACGAAATTGACGCACAGCACGCCCATCCACGCCCAGGTCGGCAGGTGGGCGAAGATCGCCAGAGCGAACACGGTCACGCAGGCGAGACTCCAGACCAGCCAGGCACCCTTGTGGCGCGGTGTGTCACTCATGTCGCCGAACAGGTAGTCGGTGAGATGGCTGCGCGTGCGCTTGTGCATGCGCCACAAGGTCATCTGCAGGCTTTCGCGCAATGGCGTGTCGGTTGCCAAAGCCTGACAGGTCGCGTGACGCTGTTCGATTTCCGTCGGCGCGGCATCAAGCCGGCGCAGACGATGGCAAAGCATCTGGCGGCCGGCCAGGGTGACCGTGGTGTCCATGCAGGCGAAGATCTGCGGGAACTCCAGGTCGGTCCAGGTCTTGTCGTCGACGAGGACATGGTCGCTTTGTTGGCCGGCCAGTTCGAAATGGCGTCCGGCCAGAAAACTCTCGCTGTTTCCCGGTTTGCTCCATTGCGCGCGGAATGCTTCGAGCTGCTTTTTTGCAGGACGCAAGGCGGCCAGCGTGTCGTCGAGCCACCGTTTCCACTGGATGATGTGTGAATGCATGACGTGCAACCCCCTGTGCGGCGCGGTCAGCCGTTGTCCAGCGTGGCGCGGGTGAGCAGGCCGCGGGCAAGCATGGCCCATTGCTTGCGCTTGAAAACGAGTTGCCATTGACGCCCGCCGATCTGGTGCCAAAGCACGGCGGCACGGATGGCCGCAAGCAGCGATGCGCGAATGCGTTCGACGATCGCTTGCTGCTGCAGATGCCGTGGTTCGCCATTGACCATCACGCGCGGGCGCAACGGTGATATGACCTCGGTGTAGAGCCCGGCAAGGCGCGTTGTCACCATGGGGTGTTCCATGCCGAAATGATCGACTTGGCGTTGCGCGGCGATGATGCCTTCCTGCAGATGATTCTGCAGCCGCTTGTTGCCGGAGAACGTACGCTCCAGCCGCAGGATAGTGGCGGCCATGCGCATGATGTTGACGTCGCGCTGGTCATCGTCCAGTTGTGCGACCAATGTGCGCAAACCCAGGCGTACGTCGGAGACACCGCCGAACACGCCCACCACGTTTGGCGCGTCGATACGAAACACGCTGGCCATGCTCGACTCCAGCGTGCCTTCGTCGCAGCGCCCCTGGTTGGCCAGTTGGTGGGCGAGGGCGACGCCCTGGAAAACACCGGCAAGGGCCAGTACACGTTCTTCGTTCATGCAACCGTTTTGTTCGTGAGGACAGGTAGGGCGGGCACGGGCCCGCCATTTCGGACATGTTGTAACCGGACATCGGGCGGGCCGGAGCTCACCTTACGGGTTCCAGCCGCCAAACGCTGCGTCGGTGGTTTCGATGATGCCGCCGCCGAGGCAGACTTCGTTCTGGTAGAACACCACCGATTGACCGGGAGTGACGGCTCGTTGCGGTTTGTCGAAAACCACCTCGCAGCCCGTTTCGGTGAGCCGTACCGTACATGATTGATCCGGTTGCCGGTAGCGCGTTTTGGCCGCGCAGACGAATTCGGCGTTCGGCGCAGTGCCGGCAACCCACGTCAAATCGCAGGCGCGCAGGCGCTGCGATTGCAGCCACGCGTTGTCGCCGCCCTGGGCGACATACAGCACGTTGGTGGCGACATTCTTGCCAACCACATACCATGGCGCGCCGCTGGCGCCGGCACGGCCACCAATGCCGAGTCCGCCGCGCTGGCCCAGCGTGTAGTACATCACGCCATCGTGTTCACCGATGACGATGTCGTCCGGGGTACGCAGTTCGCCGGGTCGGGCAGGGATGTATTGCGCCAGAAAATCGTGGAAGTTGCGCTCGCCGATGAAGCAGATGCCGGTGGAGTCCTTTTTTGCGTGCGTGGCGAGGTCCGCTTCACGTGCCAGACGGCGAACCTCGGTTTTTTCCAGCTCGCCGACCGGGAACAATGTCGATGCCAGCGCATCCTGGCCCAGCGCGTGCAGAAAATAGCTTTGATCCTTGTTGTGGTCGCGTCCGCGCAGCAGACGCCATTGACCCTCTGCGGCAGCGACGCGGGCGTAATGACCGGTGGCGATCTTGTCGGCGCCGAGTTGCCGTGCTTCGTCAAGGAACGTTTTGAATTTGATTTCACGATTGCACAGCACGTCCGGATTGGGCGTGCGTCCGGCGCGGTATTCGGCGAGGAAATGCTCGAACACGCCGTCCCAGTATTCGGCGGCGAAATTGCGTGCATGAAATGGAATGCCGAGTGCGGCGCACACGGCCACGGCGTCCTTGCGGTCCTCGTCGGCGCGGCAAGGGCCGCCGCGATCGTCTTCCTCCCAGTTCTGCATGAACAGACCCTCGACCGCGTGGCCGGCTTGTTGCAGCAACAACGCGGCGACGGAGGAATCGACGCCGCCGGAGACGCCAAGCATCACTTTCACGCGCGGCTCCCGGCCGAACGCGCAGGGTGGGCTGGTACGCGAGCTTCACGATGGCCAACGTCGGTCCTGCCCATTCGTGTCGTACTCATGATGCGGGCACGGCGGCCGGCAGCAGGCTCTTGACGGTGTCGAGCGGCAGCCGCCGACCGCCCAGCCAATCGTCAATGCTGGCCAGTACCAAAGGACTGCGCAATCTGTCACCCAGTGCGGCGATGTTGTCGCGGTGCATCCACAACGCCTGGCAGATGCCGGTATCGAGCTCGCGCTCGGGGTGATGGCCGATCCGGCGGGCCGCAAAACCGAAGCGCACGACATGGTCGTGGTGCACCGGGCTCCACCATTGATGCACGCCGAGAAAATGTTCCACCTCGACCTCCCAACCAGTCTCTTCCAGCGTTTCACGTACCGCCGCCTCGGCCAGCGACTCGTTCGGTTCAAGATGGCCGGCCGGCTGGTTGTAGCGCAGTGCCCCGTGGATATCTTCCTCGACCATCAGAAAACGGCCGTTCGCGTCGGCCACCACCGTGGCCACGGTGACGTGCGGGCACCAGATGCTTCGTCCATTGCTCATGAATTTTCCGAATACTCTCAACAGGTTCGACAGCGATCTATTGTGCCACTTTGCAACATGCCGTCGAGTCAGTGGAGATCAAGTGCGAGGGCGTATAATGTGTACACGTGCAAACAAGCTTGTCAGCAGAGCCATGAGTCACGAACACGACCACGACCATCAGCACCAACACGGCGTCGCGACCGCTCCATCCAGGCCGGAAACGCAGCGACCGGCATTGTTTCAGGTGGTGTTGCTGAACGACGATTTCACCCCCATGGATTTCGTGGTGGAAGTGCTGCGCAGTTTTTTCGCCATGGATCAGGAAAAGGCCGTGCAGGTGATGTTGCATGTGCACACGCGCGGCAAGGGCATTTGCGGCGTCTTTACCCGGGAAGTGGCGGAGACTCGCGTCAACCAGGTCAACCAGTATTCACGCAACCACCAGCACCCTTTGTTGTGCACCATGGAAAAGATGTAGCCCGGCCCCCATCATGGGGGACAGTACCCCATAGCAAGCGGAGATGATCCGAATGTTCAGCAAGGATCTCGAGCTCACCATCGGCCACTGCTACAAGCAGGCACGCGAACAGCGGCATGAATTCATGACCGTGGAGCACCTGCTCCTGGCGCTCGTGCACAACGCGTCGGCTTCGGCCGTGTTGCGCGCGTGCAGCGTCGATCTGGACAAACTGGGCGACGACCTCAAGCGCATCATCGGCGAAACCGTGCCGGTGCTGCCCGACGGCGATGAGCGCGATACGCAACCGACGCTGGGCTTCCAGCGTGTGCTGCAGCGTGCCGTGTATCACGTGCAGTCATCCGGTCGCAAGGAAGTGACCGGCGCCAACGTGTTGGTGGCGATTTTCGGCGAAAAGGATTCCCACGCCGTCTACTTCCTGCATCAGCAGGAGGTAACGCGCCTGGATGTCGTCAACTACATCTCGCACGGCATCGCCAAGGTCGGTGAGGAGCCCTCGTCCGCGCCCGCCGATGGCGAGCACGAGGGCGAAGAAGCTGGCGAAGGCAAGGGCAATCCGCTCAACGAATACGCCACCAATCTCAATGAAAAGGCCATGCAGGGCAAGATCGATCCGCTGATCGGCCGGCAAGAGGAGGTCGAGCGCACGATCCAGGTGTTGTGCCGGCGGCGCAAGAACAACCCGCTCTACGTGGGCGAGGCCGGCGTGGGCAAGACGGCGCTGGCCGAGGGGCTGGCCAAGCGCATCATCGAAGGTGACGTACCCGAAGTGCTGGAGTCGTGCACGATCTGGGCGTTGGATCTGGGGGCCCTGGTGGCAGGGACCAAGTACCGTGGTGACTTCGAGAAGCGCCTCAAAGCTGTTATAAGTCAGCTGAAAAAAGAGCCGCATGCCATTCTTTTCATTGATGAAATCCATACCATCATCGGTGCGGGTTCCGCATCCGGCGGGACCATGGATGCCAGCAATTTGATCAAGCCGATGTTGGCTTCGGGCGAACTGCGCTGCATCGGTTCGACCACGTTCCAGGAATATCGCGGCGTGTTCGAGAAGGATCGTGCACTGGCGCGGCGGTTCCAGAAAATCGACATCGTCGAACCCAGCGCCAGCGAAACCGTGGACATTCTCAAGGGACTCAAGGGCCGCTTCGAGGAACATCACGGCATCACCTACACGCCGGAGGCTCTCAAGGCCGCGGTGGATCTTTCGGTGCGTCACATCCCCGATCGACTGTTGCCGGACAAGGCCATCGACGTCATCGACGAGGCCGGCGCACGTCAGCGACTGATGGATACGGAAGATCGCAAGGACATCATCGACGTGCCCGAAATCGAGTTCATCGTGGCGCGCATGGCGCGTATTCCGCCCAAGCACGTGTCGGCTTCCGACCGCGACGTGCTCAAAAACCTCGACCGCAATCTGAAGATGGTGGTGTTCGGTCAGGACGACGCGATCGACAAACTGACGGCATCGATCAAGATGGCGCGCTCGGGTCTGGGCGATCCGGCCAAGCCCATCGGCAGTTTCCTGCTGGCCGGTCCGACCGGTGTCGGCAAAACCGAGGTCACGCGTCAGTTGGCCATGCAGCTTGGCATCGAAATGGTGCGCTTCGACATGTCCGAATACATGGAAGCGCATTCGGTGTCGCGTCTGGTCGGCGCACCGCCCGGCTACGTCGGCTTCGATCAGGGTGGCCTGCTTACCGAGCAGGTGACCAAGCACCCGCATTGCGTGGTGTTGCTGGATGAAATCGAGAAGGCGCACCCGGATGTGTTCAACATCCTGCTGCAGGTGATGGATCACGGTGCGCTCACCGATTCCAACGGGCGCGAGGCCAACTTCAAGAACGTGATTCTGGTCATGACCACCAATGCCGGCGCGCAACAGGCGTCAAGGCGCAGTATCGGCTTCGTCGAGCAGGATCATGCCCCGGATTCGATGGAAACCATTCGTCGCGTTTTCACGCCGGAGTTCCGCAACCGGCTGGATGCGATCATCCAGTTCAAGTCGCTGGATTTCGAGCACATTCTGCGCGTGGTCGACAAATTCCTGATCGAGTTGGAGGCTCAGCTCAACGAGAAGCACGTGGTTGTCGACGTGGGCGAGGATGCCCGGCGCTGGCTGGCCGAGAAGGGCTTCGATCGGCAAATGGGCGCACGCCCGATGACGCGCGTCATCCAGGAAAACGTCAAGCGGGTGCTGGCAGACGAGTTGCTGTTCGGCAAGCTTGCCAATGGCGGCAAGGTTCGCTTGAGTGTGCGTGACGGCGAGCTGGTGGTGGAAACCGAAGCGGGCCGCGGACAGCCGTTGCCCGCGGTGGTGTAAAGATCCGGCGCCATGTCGTTTTTGCAGGTGCGCATGAGATGCGCTCCTGCGGCCGATCAGCGAAAGCGGTAGGTGATGCGGCCCTTGGTCAGGTCGTACGGCGTCATTTCGACGCGAACCTTGTCACCCGTCAGAATGCGGATGTAGTGCTTGCGCATGCGTCCGGAAATATGCGCGGTGATCACGTGGCCGTTTTCCAGCTCCACGCGAAACATGGTGTTGGGC